>NZ_RQJK02000003.1:0-301842 GCF_022342325.2 Pseudomonas sp. AF32
AATCTCACTTTTCGACGCCGAATAGATTGCGGCAAGCCAATCACGCACCCAAGTTCAGTATTGCAGAAACTGAGAGGACCATAGATGTGGGAGCGAGCCTGCTCGCGATGAGGCCATCAGCCTCCCATCCAATTCCCCTGTATGATTCATTGACGATGTGTACATAAAAGTCCAGTATGGATTTACAAGTACATAAAGCTGTCGCCCTCATTTTTCTCTGCCAAACCAACAACAACCCGCGAGAGAACGATCATGAAGAAGCTCCCCCTCATCACCGGCGTCGCCCTGAGCCTGCTGGCCTCCAGTAGCCTGTTTGCCGCCGAGAAAACCTTGCGCATCGGCATCGAAGCGGCTTATCCGCCGTTTGCTTCGAAGAACTCGGAAGGGAAAATCGTGGGTTTCGACTATGACATCGGCAACGCACTGTGCGCGCAGATGAAGGTTGAATGCGAATGGATCGAGGGAGAATTCGACGGTCTGATCCCGTCGTTGAAAGTGAAAAAGATCGACATGGCGCTGTCCTCCATGACTATCACGCAAGAGCGCAAGAAATCGGTGGATTTCACCCACAAGTACTATTTCACCTCGTCGCGGCTGGTCATGAAGGAGGGCGCGGTGGTGGATGACCAGTACGCCAGTCTCAAAGGCAAGACCGTAGGCGTACAACGGGCCACCACTACGGATCGCTATGCCACTGAGGTGCTTGAACCCAAGGGCGTGATCATCAAGCGCTACAGCAACAACGAGGAAATCTACATGGACCTGGCGTCCGGTCGCCTGGATGCGATATTCGCCGACACCATCCCGCTGGAGGACTTCCTGTCGATGCCTCGTGGCAAGGGTTATGCCTTTGTCGGCCCGGAACTCAAGGATCCGAAATACGTCGGTGAAGGCGCCGGCATTGCGGTGCGCAAGGGTAACAGCCAACTGGTGGCGGATTTGAACAAGGCCATCGATGGGATTCGGGCCAGTGGCGAGTATCAGAAGATTCAGGCCAGGTATTTCAAGTCGGATATCTACGGCGACTGACTAACCGCTATCGCGAGCAGGCTCGCTCCCACAAGGAAACGCGTGGAGCACAATGTCCTGTGTGCAACGCAGATCCCTAGTGGGAGCGAGCCTGCTCGCGATGGCGTCAAGTCAGGCAACACAAAACCTAGCCCTTCAACTCCTTCAAATGCTTGTAAACCGTCGCCCGCCCCATGTTCAGTACATTGGCCACATAGTTGGATGCGCTTTTGCCCTTGAAGGCGCCCTCGGCGTGAAGCGCCAGGACCAGCTCGCGCTTATGGTCGCGGGTCAGCAGGTTCAGGCTCAATTGACGCTCGCGCATCCAGGCGTGCAGGAAGGTGTTGATCCGTTCCTGCCAGTCGTCGCGAAACAGTGAGTCCGGCTGGGGAATCAATTTGCCCGGCGACAGAAACAGGTCCAACGCGGCCTTGGCATTCTCGAACAGCGAAATATTCAGGTTGATGCACAGCACCGCCAGCGGCTGTCCGTCGGCGTCGCGCAGGACGCTGCTGAGGCTGCGGATCTTCTGTCCGTCCCAATTGAGCTTTTCGTACGGCCCGATGTTACGTTCGCTGACGTCTTCGCTGAGCATGTCCTCCAGGGCCGACTCATCGCCAATCTCGCGTTTGGACAGGTTATTGGCGATGTAATCGACCTTCTGCGTGCGCAGGTCATGCAGCACGACTTCGGCGTGGGGGTAGAACAGCGTGGCAATGGCGTCGGCGATGACGCGGAAGTTATCCAGCGCCGGATCGGTTTGCGGGGCGTTCATGACAGGGCTCCAGGCAGCGTCAGCGCCCCGTGAAACAGGGGCGCTGGGAGTTTGCCGCAATCGTGGCGATGCGTCACCTCAAGGAGGATCATCCCAGGCGCGAGGGTGACAACATCGCGCTGTCGAGGCCGAACCGGGCCAGGGCCTCCGGCAGCGGTTCGCCGCGTACCAGGGCCGCGCTGGCCTGGCCCATGGCGGGGGAGGTCTGGATGCCGTAGCCGCCCTGGGCCGCGACCCAGAACAGGCCAGGCACCTTCGGGTCGAAACCACTGATCAGGTCTCCATCGTGCACAAAACTGCGCAATCCGGCCCAGGTGCGAGTCGGACGGCGGATGGTCAGCGTGGTGGCCTCTTCGATCTGGTAGATACCCATGGCGATGTCCAGCTCTTCGGGCTGCACATCGTGGGGCTCCACCGGGTCGGCGTTCGCCGGCGAGCCTAGGAACATGCCGGCATCGGGTTTCATGTAAAAAGATTCGTCCAGACTCACCAGCATCGGCCAATCATGAATGTCCATGCCTTCGGGGCCGGCGAAGATGAACGCCGCGCGGCGCTTGGGTTGCAGGCCCAGTTTGGGGGCGCCGGCCATCTGTCCGATCTCGTCGGCCCAGGCCCCGGCCGCGTTGATCAGCACGGGCGTCGTAAAGGTCCGGTTCGCGGTTCGCACCTGCCACATCCCCTGGGCGTCGCGACACAGGTCCAGCACCTCGCTGTCGGTGTGCACTTCACCACCGCTGCGGCGTATACCGCGCAGGTAGCCCTGGTGCAGTGCATCGGTGTCGATGTCGGCGGCGGTCGAGTCATAAATGGCACCGTGGACTTTTTCCCGGCGTAGGATCGGCAGTCGCACGCAGGCTTCTTCGGCGCTGAGCAGTTGTATCTGCGGCACCGTGGCCTTGGCACTGAGGTACTGATTGTTCAGTTCGGCCGGATCGCCGGTGAAGTCCACGGTCATTTCGCCCCGCGGAGTGAGCAAGGGGTGTTCGCAGAACCCGGGCGGCGGCGCATCGAAGAAGTCGCGGCTGGCCTGGGTCAGTGCCCGTACCTGAGGGGTGCCATAGGCTGCGGTATACAGAGCCGCCGAGCGTCCGGTGGAGTGATAGGCCGGGTGGGATTCGCGTTCGAGCACGATGACCCGGCCGTGGGGCGCGAGCCAGTAGCCGGTGGAGGCACCGGCGATACCGCCACCGATGATGATGAAATCTGCTGGGGTCATGAAGCTCTCCTGTGGAGCGCGTTGCCGGGAGTTTTCGCCACCCCCTTGTGGGAGCGAGCCTGCTCGCGATGGCGGTCTGTCAGATAAAAACAGGTGGCTGACACACGGCTATCGCGAGCAGGCTCGCTCCCACAGGGGGGCTGTGGCGTTTCAGTTGTGAAGTCGGTAAAGCGCATTCGCCAGCGCAACATCCTCCAGTCCCAGGCCGATGGAGCGGAAGAACACATGGCGTTCATAGTTCGGACGCGCAGCCCGTTCGCTGATCAGCTGCGGCAAGTCGCCAACGATGTGCGATGCATCCCAGCCATGCTGCTCGCCGGCGATCAGCATTTCTCCGGCCGAACCCGGCGTGGTCTGACGATAGTCGCAGAACACATCCATGTCATTGAGGCTTTGCGGCGGCACTTCATGGGCGCGCGGGGCGTTGGTGCTGATGGAGGTGATCAGTGCCGGTTTTCCCAGAGTCCTCGGATCGAGCACCGCATTGGCCGAGGAGGTGCAGAGCATCACCACATCGGCGTCACGCACCGCCGCTTCCAGAGAGTCGGCAATTTCCAGGCGTGGGTCCAAATCAGCGATCAAACTCATCTCCTGCGCTGTTTTCGTTTTCAGGCCCGGCGAGTAAAGGCGTATGCCTTCCCAGTCCCGCAGTCCCTGAACGTAACGCACATGAGCCCGCGCCACCGCGCCGCTGCCGATGACAGCCAGGCGCCGAGCCTGCCTCGGGGCGAGGGCATCGACCGCGACGGCCGTGGTGGCGGCGGTGCGGGCAGTTGTCAGCTCGGCGGCATCGCACAGCAGTAGCGGCTGCCCGGTCTGCATCGACATCAGCAAGGTCCAGGCGGTGACCAACGGACCTTGTTCGCCGACGATATAGGGCGAGGTCTTGACCCCATACACCTGATCTTCTGACAACACGCCCAGATAATTGATGAAATCCCCGGCGCCCTTGGGAAACACAACCAACTGTTGGGGCGGTTGGACCGCCAGCCCGGCGGCGAGGTCACGGAACAGCTTGCGCAGGATTTGCGGTACATCGACGTGTACAAGCAGTTCTCGGGCCTGGGCGTGGGTCATCACAACGGGTGTGCTGGGCATCGTGGACTCCAGAGTGTTAGTTAAACTAATTTGTCCATTATGGACTTTTAGTTTAATCGGGCAACATTCCAGGCGAAAAAAAACGCAGCCGTCGTGGCTGCGCTTTTTTGGGGCATGCGGCGAGCGTCAGGGGCGCTTGCGTTCAATCGGTCGCAGCAGGTGGGTCGGCGGCATTTCGCAGCTGATTTTGCGACCCAACAACGCCTCGATGGACGGGAGCTGATAGGAGTCGTCCTCACCGGCGAAGCTGATGGACACGCCTTCGGCGCCTGCGCGACCGGTACGACCGATGCGGTGCACGTAGTCGTCCGGGACTTCCGGCAGGGTGAAGTTGATCACATGGCTGATGCCATCGATGTGAATGCCGCGACCGGCGACATCGGTCGCCACCAGCACGCGGATCTTGCCTTCGCGAAAGCCTTCCAGCGTCTTGATGCGCTTGTGCTGTGGCACGTCGCCCGACAGTTGCGCCGCATTGACGCCATCGCGTACCAGGCGCTCCTCGATGCGTCGCACCTCGTCCTTGCGGTTGGCAAACACCATCACCCGCTCCCAACCGTTGTCGTTGACCAGGTTGTAGAGCAGCTTGTATTTGTCGGCGCTGGCTACTGCATAGATGTGTTGCTCGACGTTTTCACTGGCGACGTTCTCGGCTTCGATTTCGACGATGGCCGGGTCGGTGGTCCATTGCTTGGCGAGGTTCATCACGTCGTCGGTGAAGGTGGCGGAGAACAGCAATGTCTGGCGTTCGCTTTTCGGTGGCGTCTGGCGAATGATCTGGCGAACCTGCGGGATGAAGCCCATGTCGAGCATGCGGTCGGCTTCGTCCAGCACCATCACTTCGACCATGTCCAGGTGCACATCGCCGCGCTGGTTGAAATCCAGCAGGCGGCCCGGCGTCGCGACCAGGATGTCGCAGTGACGGGCTTCAAGCTGCTTGAGCTGTTTGTCGAAGTCCATGCCGCCGACGAAGGTCATGACATTGAGGCCGGTGTACTTGGTCAGGTCGACGGCGTCCTTGGCGATCTGCACTACCAGTTCACGGGTCGGGGCGATGATCAAGGCTCTCGGCTCACCCATGTAGCGCTCCTTGGGCGGAGGCGTCTGCAGCAGTTGGGTGATGGTGGAAATCAGGAACGCGGCGGTCTTGCCGGTGCCGGTCTGGGCACGACCGATCGCGTCCTTGCCCGCCAGGGTATAACCCAGCACCTGCGCCTGGATCGGCGTGCAGTAGGGGAAGCCGAGGTCCTGGATGGCATGCATCAGTTCCGGGGCGAGCTTGAAATCATGGAAACGCGTCTTGCCTTCCTGAGGTTCTACGACAAAGTCCTCGAGCTTCCACGCGACGGCCGGCGGCTTGGGCGCGCGTTCACGGCGTGGCTTGGAGGATTCGCTGCGTGGCTTTTGCGGTGCCTTGGCGGTGACAGGCTGGGCTGTGGGCTCTTTCGCCTCTGCAACAGGTGCGGGCCGACGCGATTGCTGTGGCGCCTCGGTGCGGCTCGGGCCGGGGACGGGAGCGCTGGGTGCGAGCTGCTCGGCCTCGCTTTTACCGAACATCTTCTTGAGTGCTTTGAGCACGGTCATCTCATCGATTGGTTAAGGAATGTACGCCGGCCAGTGTAATGCAAGAAACGGGCGCGGCGTAGTGTGTCATCAACAGCCGGGCATGGTGAACTGCCCCTCAGCGCAATCGCTCCGTCAGCCAGGTGCCGATGTCGCGAATCTCTTCGGGTAACACTTCATGTCCCATTGGGTATTCCTGCCATGTCACGGTGACACCATGCTGTTTCAGATACTCCTTCGCGGTCCGCCCCATGGGGTTGAGCACCACTTCGTCGTACTGTCCATGCAGTGCCAGGACAGGAATGCGTTGCTGGCTGGCCGACAACTGTAACTGCTCGCTGAACGTCGGTGCATAAGTAGACAGTGCGATCACGCCTCCCAATGGCCCCTGCCATTTCAGGAATGCCGTGTGATAGACCACCGCGCCGCCTTGGGAGAAGCCCGCCAGGAAAATCCGCGAGGCGTCTATTCCGCTGGCTCGCTGGGTTTCGACCAGGTCGATGACCCGCTGCGCCGACGCTTCCAACTGTTGTTCGTCAATAGCGCGCGCGGGGCTCAGCGCCCGGATGTCGTACCAGCTGGGCATGGCATAGCCGCCGTTGATCGTTACCGGTTGGGTCGGTGCCTGGGGTAGAACGAAACGTGTGGTGAGCAGACTTTGCTGCAGCATTTCGGCTACCGGCAGGAAATCAAAACGATCGGCACCCAGGCCGTGGAGCCAGATAACACACGCATCGGCAGTGCCGCTGGGCTCGAGAATCAAGGGGTCGGTCATGGTCGTGCTCCAAATCTGTGCGGGTGCGCCCAATCAGTGCGTGATTGCGGTGCAAGTCCGGTGCCTCAGTTAATTAGATGTCGCAAAGTTGAAAGTTTTTGTCTTGACGACTTTTACAAGGGCCAAGCGCAGCGCTCTGGTACGGGCTTTGCTATGGGGTAGCTGAGTGATGATTCTTACGCTACGCGGTAACACTATCAGTTCGACGCGACGCATGGGATATCAGAAATCCGGTGATGGATGTTCGCCAATAGCCGCTACGGGCTTCGCGAACGTGAAGGGCTACAGCCCGTTCGGCCGATTGGTGAGAAATGAGCATGGCCGCCTGATTGCGGGCATCTCATCAATAGACTCATAGCGAAGGTCCAGACGTCGGTTGACCCTAGAAAAAGCCAACAAGGGTCGGCAATGCCCCAAAAGGGTGCGACAGGGCTCGAGCTCCGACACAACAAGAGCAAAACTGGAGGTTTGAATGAAGTTACTGAAATCCACCCTGGCTGTCGTGACCGCAGCAGCAGTGCTCGGTGTCAGCGGGTTCGCACAGGCGGGTGCAACCCTGGACGCCGTGAAGAAACGAGGCGAAGTGCGCTGCGGCGTGAGTGATGGCCTGCCGGGTTTCTCGGTGCCTGATTCCAGCGGCAAGATTGTCGGTATCGATGCTGACTTCTGCCGTGCCGTGGCCGCCGCGGTATTTGGCGACGCGACCAAGGTCAAGTTCAGCCAGTTGAACGCCAAGGAGCGCTTCACCGCGCTGCAGTCCGGCGAAATCGACGTGCTCTCGCGCAACTCCACCATGACCAGTTCCCGTGACGCGGGCATGGGCCTGAAATTCCCGGGCTTCATTACTTATTACGATGGCATCGGTTTCCTGGCCAACAGCAAGCTGGGCGTCAAGAGCGCCAAGGAACTGGACGGTGCGACCATCTGCATCCAGGCCGGTACCACCACCGAGCTGAACGTTTCCGACTACTTCCGCGCCAATGGTCTGAAGTACACCCCGATCACCTTCGACACTTCCGATGAAAGCGCCAAGTCGCTGGAATCCGGTCGTTGCGACGTGCTGACCTCCGACAAGTCCCAACTGTTCGCCCAGCGCAGCAAGCTGGCCTCGCCGAAGGACTACGTGGTGCTGCCGGAAACCATTTCCAAGGAGCCCCTGGGCCCGGTCGTGCGTAATGGCGACGACGAGTGGCTGGCCATCGTGCGCTGGACCGGCTACGCCCTGCTCAACGCTGAAGAAGCTGGCGTGACGTCGAAGAACGTCGAGGCTGAAGCCAAGTCCACCAAAAACCCTGACGTCGCTCGTATGCTGGGCGCCGACGGTGAATACGGCAAGGACCTGAAACTGCCGAAAGACTGGGTCGTTCAGATCGTCAAGCAAGTCGGCAACTACGGTGAAATGTTCGAGCGCAACCTCGGCAAGAGCACTCCGCTGGAAATCGATCGCGGCCTGAACGCGCTGTGGAACGCTGGCGGCATCCAATACGCACCACCAGTGCGCTGATGGTTCTATCACCCGGTGGGCCAACCACCGGGTGATGTTCTGTTCCATTTCTTGCGGGGCACTTCATGCAAAATTCAGTCGGCGCACCTAAGCAGAGGCTCAGCCTCAGCGATCCACGAGTGCGTGCGTGGGTATTTCAGATCGTCACGGTCGTGGCGGTTATTTCGCTGGGCTGGTATCTGTTCGATAACACACAGACCAACCTTCAGCACCGGGGCATTACCTCCGGTTTCGGCTTCCTGGAGCGCAGTGCCGGGTTCGGCATCGCTCAACACCTGATCGATTACACCGAGGCGGACAGTTATGCCCGCGTCTTTGTCATCGGGTTGCTCAACACACTGCTGGTGACGTTCATCGGCGTCATACTGGCAACCATCCTGGGGTTCATCATCGGCGTGGCCCGCTTGTCGCAGAACTGGATCATCTCCAAGCTGGCAACCGTTTATGTCGAGGTTTTCCGTAACATTCCGCCGCTGCTGCAAATCCTGTTCTGGTATTTTGCAGTCTTCCTGAGCATGCCGGGACCGCGTGCCGCTCACAATATCGGCGACACCTTCTTTGTCAGCAGCCGGGGCCTGAACATGCCGGCGGCACTGGTGACCGACGGGTTCTGGCCGTTCGTGATCAGCATCGTGCTGGCGATTGTCGCCATCGTGCTGATGAGCCGTTGGGCCACCAAGCGCTTTGAGGAAACCGGCGAACCGTTTCACAAGTTCTGGGTCGGCCTGGCCTTGTTCCTGGCCATTCCGGCGCTGTGCGTGCTGTTGTTCGGTGCCCCGGTGCACTGGGAAGTTCCTCAGCTCAAGGGCTTCAACTTTGTTGGCGGCTGGGTGCTGATTCCCGAACTGCTGGCCTTGACCCTGGCACTGACGGTGTACACCGCGGCGTTCATCGCCGAGATCGTGCGGTCGGGCATCAAGTCGGTCAGCCATGGTCAGACCGAAGCGGCTCGCTCCCTGGGGCTGCGCAACGGTCCGACGCTGCGCAAGGTGATCATTCCGCAGGCCCTGCGGGTGATCATCCCGCCGCTGACCAGCCAATACCTGAACCTGGCGAAAAACTCTTCCCTGGCAGCCGGTATCGGTTACCCGGAAATGGTGTCGTTGTTCGCCGGCACGGTGTTGAACCAGACCGGCCAGGCCATCGAGGTGATCGCGATCACCATGAGCGTGTACCTGGCGATCAGTATCAGCATTTCCTTGCTGATGAACTGGTACAACAAGCGCATTGCGCTGATCGAGCGGTGAGGAAACGCGCATGACATCCCATACTTTCAAACCTGACATGCCTCCACCGAGCAGTAGCATCGGCGTGGTGGCATGGATGCGCGCAAACATGTTCTCCAGCTGGATCAACACGCTGCTGACCCTGTTTGCGTTCTACCTGATCTACCTGATTATCCCACCGCTGCTGAACTGGGCGATCCTGGATGCGAACTGGGTCGGTACCACCCGCGCAGACTGCACCAAGGAAGGCGCCTGCTGGGTGTTCATCCAGCAGCGTTTCGGTCAGTTCATGTACGGCTACTACCCGACGGAACTGCGCTGGCGCGTGGACCTGACTGTGTGGCTGGCGGTGATCGGCGTGGCGCCGTTGTTCATCTCGCGCTTCCCGCGCAAGGCGATCTACGGCCTGAGCTTTCTGGTGCTGTACCCGATCATTGCCTGGTGCCTGTTGCACGGTGGCGTGCTTGGCCTGGATACCGTGGCGACCAGCCAGTGGGGCGGCCTGATGCTGACCCTGGTGATTGCCACGGTCGGTATCGTTGGCGCCCTGCCGCTGGGCATCGTCCTGGCCCTGGGCCGGCGTTCGAACCTGCCGGCGATCCGCGTCGTCTGCGTGACGTTCATCGAGTTCTGGCGTGGCGTGCCGTTGATCACGGTGCTGTTCATGTCGTCGGTGATGCTGCCGTTGTTCCTGCCCGAGGGCATGAACTTCGACAAGCTGCTGCGGGCGCTGATCGGGGTGATCCTGTTCCAGTCCGCCTACATCGCCGAAGTGGTGCGTGGTGGTCTGCAAGCCATTCCCAAAGGGCAATACGAAGCGGCCGCGGCGATGGGCCTGGGTTACTGGCGCAGTATGGGCCTGGTGATTCTGCCGCAAGCCCTGAAGCTGGTGATCCCGGGGATCGTCAACACTTTCATTGCGTTGTTCAAGGACACCAGCCTGGTGATCATCATCGGCCTGTTCGACCTGCTCAACAGCGTGAAGCAAGCTGCCGCCGACCCCAAATGGCTGGGCATGGCCACTGAAGGCTATGTATTCGCCGCCCTGGTGTTCTGGATTTTCTGTTTTGGTATGTCGCGCTATTCCATGCATCTGGAACGCAAGCTCGACACAGGCCACAAGCGTTAGGAGTTGACTCATGAGTGAAGCAATCAAAAAGCCTGTGGGCCCTGAAGGCATTATTCAGATGCAGGGCGTGAACAAGTGGTACGGCCAGTTCCACGTGTTGAAAGACATCAACCTGAACGTCACCCAGGGCGAGCGTATCGTGCTGTGCGGTCCGTCGGGTTCGGGCAAGTCCACCACCATTCGCTGCCTCAACCGTCTGGAAGAGCACCAGCAGGGCCGCATCGTGGTCGATGGTGTGGAGCTGACCAACGACCTCAAGCAGATCGAAGCGATCCGCCGCGAAGTCGGCATGGTGTTCCAGCACTTCAACCTGTTCCCGCATCTGACCATTCTGCAGAACTGCACCCTGGCGCCGATGTGGGTACGCAAGATGCCCAAGCGCAAGGCCGAGGAAATCGCCATGCATTACCTGGAACGCGTACGCATTCCAGAGCAGGCGCACAAGTACCCGGGCCAGCTCTCCGGTGGTCAGCAACAGCGCGTGGCCATTGCCCGTGCCCTGTGCATGAAGCCGAAAATCATGCTGTTCGACGAGCCGACTTCGGCGCTGGACCCGGAAATGGTGAAAGAAGTACTCGACACCATGATCGGCCTGGCCGAAGACGGCATGACCATGTTGTGCGTGACCCACGAAATGGGCTTCGCCCGCACCGTGGCCAATCGCGTGATTTTCATGGACAAGGGCGAAATCGTCGAGCAGGCCGCGCCGAACGACTTCTTCGACAACCCGCAGAGCGATCGGACCAAGCTGTTCCTGAGCCAGATCCTGCATTGATCGGCAGGTCATGAAAAATAAACCCGGACTCGTCCGGGTTTTTTTTCATGTTTCGCTTCAAGGCGCCAACACGGTTTCCCGTTCCGGGTGACGTTCAAGCAGCAATTGACGCAAGTCGGCCCCTTCGTTCAACACCTGGATCTCGGCCAGCAGATGGGGGTGACGATCCAGCAGGCGCATCAGCGTGAGCAACGGCTGGGGTGGGGACACTTCCCCTCGCTCGTAGCGGGAAAAGGCATTGTGCCCACCGCCGGACAGCAGCTTGACGGCCTCTTTCTGTGTGAGATGCAGTTTGCGGCGGATACGCTTGATCTCGGCGGCCACGGCTTGGACACAGTCTTCGAGCAATTGATCGCTGGCCTTGGCGTAGCGTTGTGCGCTGTCGGTGTCATGATCGAATTCGATCTCGCCGCAGGCCCGGCATTCCCACCCGGAGATGTCGTGCACCTGCCGCGCCACCTGCTTGTAGTCGACGGTAAAGCTACGGCCTTCGAAGTGGTGCATTGCATCCTGGGTGCCGCAGCTGACGCATTGTTGTTTTTTCATAGGTTTTTCTCCTTGAAGGAGACTACAGGGTGTCCACCGCCGGGGCGGTACGTCACCTTGATGTAGATCTCCAGGTCCTGAAATGTCGTGTGGTAAACGTCCTGCCAGATTCGGTGATCGGCATAGGTGGTCATCGATTTGTGAAGCATCCGGGGGGCCAGCCCTTCGACGATTCGCAGCATCCGAGTCAGGTTCAAACCCATTTTCCGGGCGCCTTCCCATGCGCTCAGCGTGAAGGCCTTGTTTCCTAACCTGATCACTTCTGCCTTGACCACCGCCAGGTCGTAATGGGGTGTGTTCTTTTCCATAAGAAATCGATGCCTTGTTTTAGAAATTACCCTTATTGGGTAGTTTTGCCAATCTAAAAATGATGCTCCTTTTGCTGCCTTCCAACCCTAGGCCCTTGTTCGCTCAGAAGAACCTGACTAACATGTCAGAAATTTCATCCCTTGATCGGGTGAAAGAACGAGCCTCATGTCTGATACTTCTCCGCTTCCTCAGCGCTGGCCGGCCAGCTGCTGGAGCGGTTCAACGCCTGCAACGGTGCATCACCGCTTGGTATTGCCATGCGGTTGCCTTCAAGCCCCAGAGTTTTCCATGTCCCGCGATTTGCATGACCACACTGCCTCGACGGCGCCCAAGCGCGCTGCCGAACTCGAAGAACTGTTGATCGATGCCGAAGCCGATGACGAGCAGGTCCAGGTGCATCCGCAGGTGCAGCGGCCCTGGTTGTTGCTGCTCGGGTTGATTCTGGTGGCGCTGAACCTGCGTCCGGCGCTGTCGAGCATGGCGCCGTTGCTCAGCGAGGTCTCGAAAAGCCTCGGCCTGTCAGCCGCCCAGGCCGGTTTGCTGACGACGCTGCCGGTGCTTTGCCTCGGCCTGTTCGCGCCGCTGGCCCCGGTGCTGGCGCGGCGCTTCGGTGCCGAGCGTGTGGTGCTGGGAATTTTATTGACGCTTGCTGGCGGGATCGCCCTGCGCAGTTCGTTCGGCCAGGTGGGACTGTTCGCCGGCAGCATCCTGGCCGGCGCCAGTATTGGCGTGATCGGCGTACTGTTGCCGGGCATCGTCAAGCGCGACTTCGCCCGGCAAGCTGGCACCATGACCGGCGTCTACACCATGGCGTTGTGCCTGGGCGCCGCGATGGCTGCCGGGGCGACGGTGCCGATGAGCGAGCAGTTGAACCACAGTTGGAACCTGGGCCTGGGGTTCTGGATGGTGCCGGCGTTGTTGGCGGTAGTGTGCTGGTTGCCCCAGGTGGGCCAGAAGCAGGGCGCCCATCAGGCGGCCTATCGGGTGCGCGGCCTGTTGCGTGATCCGTTGGCCTGGCAAGTGACGTTGTACATGGGGCTGCAATCGTCCCTGGCCTATATCGTGTTCGGTTGGCTGCCGTCGATTCTCATCGGCCGTGGCCTGACCCCGACCCAGGCCGGGCTGGTGCTGTCGGGCTCGGTCATCGTCCAGTTGGTCAGCTCGCTGGCCGCACCCTGGCTGGCGACCCGCGGCAAGGACCAGCGGCTGGCCATTGTCATGGTCATGCTCATGGTGCTCGGAGGGCTGTTTGGCTGCCTCTACGCACCCCTCGAAGGTTTGTGGGGTTGGGCGATCCTGCTCGGCCTGGGGCAGGGCGCGACGTTCAGCCTGGCGCTTACGCTGATCGTGCTGCGCTCACGGGACGCCCATGTGGCTGCGAATCTTTCCAGCATGGCCCAGGGCTTTGGCTACACGCTGGCATCGCTGGGGCCGTTCGCCGTGGGCGTGGTGCACGACTGGACCGGTGGATGGAGTGCCCTGGGCTGGATTTTCGGCCTGATCGGCCTGGGTGCCATCATCGCCGGCATCGGCGCAGGCCGGGCGTTGTATGTCGGGGTCAGCAGCGAGAAAGTTGCCGGCCTTCGCTGATGTTATTTTCATGGCGAATGACAGTAGTGTTCCTCGTGGCGGCAGATTATTGTGCCGGGTCTACAGGAACATTTTCGGAGTCTGTCCATGAGTGACGCCCATAACGCCTTGATCACCCGGTTCTACCAGGCCTTCCAGCGCCTGGACGCCGAAGCCATGAGTGCCTGCTACACCGACGACGTGGTGTTCAGCGATCCGGCGTTCGGCGAACTGCGCGGGCGCGATGCGGGCGATATGTGGCGCATGCTCACCACCCGCGCCAAGGACTTCTCCCTGACCTTCGATAACGTGCGCAGCGATGAGCGTTCCGGTGGTGCCCATTGGGTGGCGACCTACCTGTTCAGTCAGACCGGCAACACCGTGGTCAATGATATCCAGGCACGCTTCGTGTTCCGTGACGGCAAGATCTGCGAGCACCACGACAGCTTCGATTTGTGGCGCTGGTCCCGCCAGGCATTGGGCACCAAAGGCCTGTTACTGGGCTGGACGCCGCTGGTGCGCAATGCCGTCCGGGCCCAGGCGCTCAAAGGGCTGCGGGCGTTCCAGGCCAGTCGCTGATAAGATCGCGGCTTGTTTCCTTCGCGCCTGTAGAAGCATTCGTGACGACCGACGACTCATCCTCCGCGCAGCCTGTGCAAGCCATGGCCGAGCCGGGCAAGCCCTGGTTCGTCTATCTGGTACGGGCTGCCAATGGCTCGCTGTATTGCGGCATCAGCGATGATCCTGTGCGGCGTTTCGCCAAACACCAGAGTGGCAAAGGCGCACGTTTCTTTCTTTCCAGCCCGGCGGTGGCGCTGGTGTACACCGAAGCCTGTCGCGACAAGGGCGAGGCCCTGCGCCAGGAGCGCTTGATCAAGAAGCTCAAGAAAAGCGCCAAGGAATGCCTGGTGGCGAGTGCGTCGTTGCTTCATCAGCCGCGCTGATACATCTTCATCAGGCGGGTAGGCTTGTCCATGGGTGGCGCGCTAAGCTGCAGGACCTCATTCTTGCAGTGGCCAATCCCATGTCAGAACTGATTCTCCACCATTACCCGACGTCCCCGTTCGCCGAAAAAGCCCGCTTGTTACTGGGTTTCAAAGGCCTGTCCTGGCGTTCGGTAAATATCCCGCCAATGATGCCAAAACCCGATCTGACGGCATTGACCGGCGGCTACCGCAAGACGCCGGTTTTGCAAATCGGCGCGGATATTTATTGCGACACGGCCCTGATCGCTCGACGACTGGAGCAGGAAAAGGCCACGCCGGCGCTGTTTCCCGAAGGTCGGGAAATGATCGCGGCATCCTTTGCGGCGTGGGCGGATTCGGTGGTATTCCAGCATGCGGTGAGCCTGGTGTTCCAGCCCGAGTCGATGGCCATGCGTTTCGCCAAATTATCGCCCGAGGCAATCAAGGCGTTCATCGCTGACCGCGCTGGACTATTCAGCGGTGGCTCGGCCTCGCGCCTGTCTGCCGAACAGGCCAAGCATCAGTGGCCGACGATCATGGCGCGGTTAGAGCAGCAGTTGCAGCGCGAAGAGGGCGATTTCCTGCTGGGCGATCCATCGATTGCCGACTTCGCCATGGCTCATCCGCTGTGGTTCCTCAAAGGCACGCCGGTGACTTCACCATTGGTGGATGCGCATCCGGCCGTCTCGGCCTGGCTGGCGCGGGTGTTGGCTTTCGGCCATGGTGCGTCGAGCGCGATGAGTTCTGAAGAGGCCTTGGAAGTGGCCCGCAACGCTACGCCGGCCGTGTTGCCGGATGAGTCGTTCGATGAGTCGAACGGGTTTGCAAAGGGGCAGCAGGTAACCATCGCCGCGACCGACTATGGCGTCGATCCGGTGTCGGGAGCGTTGCTGTTTGCCGGGCGCGAAGAGCTGATCTTGCGCCGTGAAGATGAGCGCGGCGGAGTGGTGCATGTGCACTTTCCGCGGATGGGTTTCAAACTGTCGGTTGAATAGATCTGCGCGCTTTACTTGAACGCGTCGCCATCTCATGTCGCTCATGAAATGGCGATTCAAACCCGGGCGCTGGTTAAACGAGGGTAGCTGTCCGTTAAAGATTGCAAAGAATCAAGTTTTGCTGGGCGTTATAAAAACTTTCTTTCTGGAAGCTGGCTTTGGCTTGTGCCAGCGCGTCGGTGGTGCTGGTTGCGTTGACGGTGATGCTTTTCATGCGAACGTTGTTCGGCAAAGAATAGTAGTCACACGTGTAGGACGCGGCAGAGGCGAAACCGGCATAGGTCCCAATGAATAAAAGTACCAAGCCTAGGCCGGTGATTTTGATAAACCGGTAAGTGGGGCAGTGGTATGCAGCGTTCATGTCCATAAGCTCCATCTGAGTTCTGTCTGGCACAGGACGGCCTCGGCAATGCTCCAGCCGAGGCGCTATCAATAGAGGAATGGATTTCCTATAGCGGTCGCTACTGTCGAAGTTGACAGTTCTGACCGGTGGTCAAAAAACGGTGGGAGCAAAGCTTGCTTTCACCTTTTTTGGCTTGGTTGACTGGTATCAGGCCGTCCGGTTCATCAATTTCGCCGTTTCAACTGATCCGTTAACGACGTCGGCAGCCCCTTGATGATCAATGTGCCGGCTTCTTCGTCATATTCGATCTTGGAACCCAGCAGGTGCGCTTCGAAGCTGATGGACAAGCCCTCGGCACGACCGGTGAAGCGGCGGAACTGGTTGAGGGTGCGTTTATCCGCCGGGATCTCGGGCGACAGGCCGTAGTCCTTGTTGCGGATATGATCGTAGAACGCTTTCGGACGGTCTTCGTCGATCAGCCCGGAGAGTTCTTCCAGGCCCACCGGCTCGCCGAGCTTGGCCTGGCTGCTGGCGTAATCCACCAGGGCCTTGGTCTTTTCCCGGGCGTCGTCTTCAGGCAGGTCTTCGCTTTCGACGAAGTCGCTGAAGGCCTTGAGTAACGTGCGAGTCTCGCCGGGGCCGTCGACGCCTTCCTGGCAGCCGATGAAGTCGCGGAAGTACTCCGAAACCTTCTTGCCGTTCTTGCCCTTGATGAAGGAAATGTACTGCCTGGATTGCTTATTGTTCTGCCACTCCGACACGTTGATCCGCGCCGCCAGGTGCAACTGGCCCAGGTCCAGGTGACGGGACGGGGTGACGTCCAGTTCATCGGTCACCGCCACGCCTTCGCTGTGGTGCAGCAGGGCGATCGCCAGGTAGTCGGTCATACCCTGTTGATAATGGGCGAACAACACGTGGCCGCCCACTGACAGGTTGGACTCTTCCATCAGCTTCTGCAGGTGTTCCACCGCCACGCGGCTGAACGCCGTGAAATCCTTGCCACCGTCCAGGTACTCCTTCAGCCAGCCGCTGAACGGATGCGCCCCGGACTCGGCATGGAAAAAACCCCAGGCCTTGCCTTGCTTGGCGTTGTAGCTCTCGTTGAGGTCGGCAAGCATGTTCTCGATGGCCGTGGACCCTGCCAGCTCGGAGTCTCGGGCGTGGAGTACTGCGGGGGTGCCGTCGGGTTTTTTGTCGATCAGGTGGACGATGCAATGGCGGATCGGCATGGGCTTCTCGGCTGTTGAAAAGAGAGGAGGGCGTGCTCCCCGAAAAAGCCGCAGTGTACCGCAATCGCTGGTTTTGGCGCGCCGCGAAGGGACTTTCGGACCCATCCGACACGCCATATGCATTTTTTTACCGATTTAGCGCAATAAAGCTGACCAAATGGGTAGCTAAGGGCGGATATTTCACAGGCGTTGTGCTAGTTTTGCCCGGTCTTACGCGAAGGCACAGCGTAAAGCGTGCATTCAGCATGTGTCAGGTCGAACCAAACCCGGATTTTGGCATCTATTACCCCGACCCGTCGTGGTGATGACCGAGGGCGCCTGATCCGAGGAATCGGGCTCGATGGCTGACATTGCACACTGCAATCCATATGAATTTGATAGGGAAGGAACACTACATGGCTCTTACTAAAGACCAACTGATCAATGATATCGCCGAAAGCTCCGGCGCATCGAAAGCCGTTGCGCGTAACGCCCTGGAGCAGCTGAGCCAAATCGTTGCTGATCAGCTGGAAAATGGCAGTGAAATCACCTTGCCAGGCATCGGCAAGCTGAAAGTCACCGAGCGTCCTGCCCGTACCGGCCGCAACCCTTCGACTGGCGCTGCCATCGAAATCGCAGCCAAGAAAGTGGTCAAGTTCGTTCCAGCCAAAGCGCTGAACGACAGCATCAACAAGTAAGACCTCGTTTCAAAGAAAACCGTGCTGCGGAGCGATCCGAGCACGGTTTTTTATTGCCTTGCAAAAGCTGGTCGGCCTGACATGACCCCCTGTGGGAGCGAGCCTGCTCGCGATGACGGCGGTACATTCAACATTGATACCGGCTGGCCCACAGCGGGCATCGTTTTAGATCAGGGTCGTCATTGCTTGCTGATCCAACGCACCTGCCGCCAGGCTTGCTGCTGCGCCTCGGTGTGGAACGTCCAGGCCACGAAGCGGCTTTGCTTCTGCCCCTGGGACATCTCCACCACCTGACTGTGTTGCGCGCCGGCTTTTTTCAGGGCCGCCTGGATCGCCGGCAGGTTCGACGCCTTCGACACCAGTGTGCTGAACCACAGCACCTGTCGGGCGACCTGTGCGCTCTCGGCGATCAATTGCGTCACGAAGCGGGCTTCCCCGCCCTCGCACCACAGCTCGGCCGCCTGACCGCCGAAGTTCAGCACCGGCAGCTTGCGTTTCGGATCGGCCTTGCCCAAGGCGCGCCATTTACGCTGGCTGCCCTTGGTAGCTTCCTCCAGAGACGCGTGGAAGGGTGGATTGCACATCGTCAGGTCGAACCGCTCGGTTTCGTCCAGCAGCCCCAACAGGATTTGCTTGCGATCGGCCTGCTGGCGCAGTTGGATAGCCTTGTTCAACCCATTTGATTGGACGATCGCCTTGGCCGAGGCGATGGCTGTCGGATCGATGTCCGAACCCAGAAAATGCCAGCGGTAATCGCTGTAGCCAATCAGCGGATATACGCAGTTGGCGCCGGTGCCGATGTCCAACACCTTCACTGCCGCACCCCGCGGAATCTCCCCCTCGTTGTGGCTGGCGAGCAGGTCGGCAAGGAAATGCACATAGTCTGCGCGGCCAGGTACGGGAGGGCACAGGTAGTCGGTTGGAATGTCCCAATGGGCGATGCCATAGAAGGACTTGAGTAGCGCTCGGTTGAACACACGCACCGCCTCGGGGCTGGCGAAGTCGATGCTTTCCTTGCCATACGGGTTGATGATCACGAACTTGGCCAGTTCCGGCGTGCTCTTGATCAGTGCCGGGAAATCATAGCGACCCTGGTGGCGGTTGCGTGGGTGCAGGCTGGCCTTTTCACGCGCAGCTGCGGGGGCGGGAGCGGGCTTCTTGCGTGCAGGTTTGGGTGTGCGGGGGGCGGTCATGGGCGGGTCGATTCGGGAGGGTTCAAAAAGTGGCGGGTATTGTCCCATATCCGGCCCGGTCTTGATGACCGCAGTTCAAATGTGGGAGCGAGCTTGCTCGCGATGGCGGCGACACATCCAGCATTGATGCAAGCTGACCCAGCGCTATCGCGAGCAAGCTCGCTCCCACAGGGGCTCAACATGAGTATAAGAAAGTGCGCCAGGCAGAAAAAAAGAGGCCACCAGGGCCTCCTTCCTTCAACGACGAGCCGCCCTTACAAACTGGAGATCCGCGCATGCTGCTCAGCCAGTTTGCCCAGGGCCTGTTCGGCCTCGGCCAGTTTGGCGCGTTCCTTCTCGATGACTTCAGCCGGCGCCTTATCGACGAAGCCGGCGTTGGACAGCTTGCCGCCCACACGCTGTACTTCGCCCTTCAAGCGCAGGATTTCCTTGTCCAGACGGGCGAGTTCCGCCGTCTTGTCGATCAGGCCGGCCATCGGTACCAGCACTTCCATTTCGCCGACCAGGGCCGTGGCGGACAGCGGGGCTTCCTCGCCCGCTGCCAGGACCGTCACCGACTCGAGCTTGGCGAGCTTCTTGAGCAGTGCTTCGTTTGCTTCCAGGCGACGCAGGTCTTCGGCGTTGGCGTTCTTGAGAAACAACGCCAGCGGCTTGCCCGGGCCGATGTTCATTTCGGCGCGGATGTTACGCAGGCCCAGCATGAAGGTCTTGAGCCATTCGATGTCGTCTTCGGCGGCCGGATCGATGCGGGTTTCATTGGCCACAGGCCAAGGTTGCAGCATGATCGTCTTGCCGTGGACACCTGCCAGCGGTGCGACACGCTGCCAGATTTCTTCGGTGATGAACGGCATGAACGGATGCGCCAGGCGCAGGGCCACTTCCAGGACCCGGACCAGGGTGCGACGGGTGCCGCGCTGGCGCTCGACCGGTGCGTTTTCGTCCCACAGTACGGGCTTGGACAGTTCCAGGTACCAGTCGCAGTACTGGTTCCAGATGAACTCGTACAGGGCTTGCGCGGCCAGATCGAAGCGGAACTGATCCAGCTGACGGGTCACTTCGGCTTCGGTGCGTTGCAGCTGGGAGATGATCCAGCGATCCGCCAGGGTCAGTTCGTAGGCTTCGCCGTTCTGACCGCAGTCTTCGCCTTTGTCCAGCACGTAGCGCGCGGCGTTCCAGATCTTGTTGCAGAAGTTGCGGTAGCCTTCGACGCGGCCCATGTCGAACTTGATGTCGCGACCGGTGGACGCCAGCGAGCAGAAGGTGAAACGCAGGGCGTCGGTGCCGTAGCTGGCGATGCCGTCGGCGAATTCTTCGCGGGTGGCCTTCTCGATCTTCTTCGCCAGTTTTGGCTGCATCAGGCCGGAGGTGCGCTTCTGCACCAGGGTTTCCAGGTCGATGCCGTCGATGATGTCCAGCGGGTCCAGGACGTTACCCTTGGACTTGGACATCTTCTGGCCTTGGCCGTCGCGCACCAGACCGTGCACGTAGACAGTTTTGAACGGTACCTGCGGCGTGCCGTCTTCGTTTTTCACCAGGTGCATGGTCAGCATGATCATCCGGGCGACCCAGAAGAAAATGATGTCGAAGCCGGTGACCAGCACGTCGGTGGAGTGGAATTTCTTCAGGAACTCGGTCTGCTGCGGCCAGCCCAGGGTCGAGAACGTCCACAGGCCCGAGCTGAACCAGGTGTCGAGTACGTCGTTGTCCTGTTGCAGTGCAATGTCAGGGCCCAGGTTGTGCTTGGCGCGCACCTCGGCTTCATCGCGGCCGACATAGACCTTGCCCGATTCGTCGTACCAGGCCGGAATGCGGTGGCCCCACCACAGCTGGCGGCTGATGCACCAATCCTGGATGTCGCGCATCCACGAGAAGTACATGTTTTCGTATTGCTTGGGCACGAACTGGATGCGGCCATCTTCCACTGCAGCAATTGCCGGCTCGGCCAAGGGCTTGGTGGATACGTACCATTGGTCGGTCAGCCACGGCTCGATGACGGTGCCGGAGCGATCGCCTTTCGGGACTTTCAGGCCGTGGTCGTCCACGCTGACCAGCAAGCCGGCGGCGTCGAACGCGGCGACGATCTGCTTGCGTGCTTCGAAGCGGTCCAGGCCGGCATATTCGGCCGGGATCTTGCCGTCGATGCTTTCGTTCAGGGTGCCGTCGAGATTGAACACCTGGGCGGCCGGCAGGACGTTGGCGTTCTTGTCGAAGATGTTCAGCAGCGGCAGGTTGTGGCGCTTGCCGACTTCGTAATCGTTGAAGTCGTGGGCCGGGGTGATCTTTACGCAGCCGGTGCCGAACTCAGGGTCGCAGTAATCGTCGGCAATGATCGGGATACGGCGACCCACCAGCGGCAGTTCGACGAACTGGCCGATCAGGGCTTTGTAGCGCTCGTCGTTCGGGTTCACCGCCACGGCCGCGTCGCCGAGCATGGTTTCCGGACGCGTGGTGGCAACGATCAGGTAATCCTTGCCTTCGGCGGTCTTGGCGCCGTCGGCCAGCGGGTACTTCAAGTTCCAGAGGAAACCTTTTTCGTCGTGGTTCTCCACTTCGAGGTCGGAAATCGCGGTGTGCAGCTTGGTGTCCCAGTTGACCAGGCGCTTGCCGCGATAAATCAACCCGTCTTCGTGCAGGCGCACGAAAGCTTCCTTCACCGCTTCCGAGAGGCCGTCGTCCATGGTGAAGCGCTCGCGGCTCCAGTCCACGGACGAGCCCAGGCGACGGATCTGACGGCTGATATTGCCGCCGGACTCGTCTTTCCATTCCCAGACTTTTTCGAGGAATTTTTCGCGGCCCAGGTCATGGCGATTCTGCCCCTGGGCTTCGAGGCGGCGTTCCACCAGCATCTGCGTGGCGATACCGGCATGGTCGGTGCCCGGCTGCCACAGGGTGTCGCGGCCCTGCATGCGGCGGAAACGGATCAGGGCGTCCATGATCGCGTTGTTGAAGCCGTGGCCCATGTGCAGACTGCCGGTGACATTCGGCGGCGGGATCATGATGGTGTAGGAATCGCCCGCGCCTTGCGGAGCGAAATAATTCTCGGACTCCCAGGTGTTGTACCAGGAAGTTTCAATGGCGTGCGGCTGGTAGGTCTTATCCATGCGCGGCGGGACCCTATTGGCATTTATTCAGGAAAAGCCGGGAAGTATAGCCCTGCGGGCAGCGGCAAGCTATAAGCTGCAAGCGGCAAGCGGCAAGCGGCAAGCGGCAAGAGGGGAAGCTGACTTTGCTTTTACTTGCAGCTTAAAGCTTGCCGCTCGTAGCTGCGGCGAGCAGCCGCTCCATCCTGGCATCCAGCCGACGCTTGATTTCGGTCTCGATATGCGGGGCGAAGTCGTCGATGACGTCTTGCATGATCAACTGCGCGGCGGCGCGCAATTCGCGGTCCAGGTGCAGCAGGGCGTCGGGGCCTTTGGGCTCGGCCCTGGGGGCGGGCTTGGGTTCGGGCTGACCGTTGATCGGCTCGAACAGCAGGGGAATCTGTTCCTCATGCACTGGCGGCTGTTCCACCGTCTCGGTCAGCAGCGGCGGCTGCAGGTTGTCGTCACCGAGCAGTTGGCGGATCGACTCTAGGTCATCCAACAGGTGCGGAGGCTTTTGCGGTGTCTTTGGAGTATCCATCGTAGGCTCAGAGTCGCTGTAAACGGTGGTCTTGCAGAGGATAGCCCTGTTCGCGGTAGAAACGGAAACTCTCCCGCGCGGCCTGGCGGATGGTCGGGTCTTCCACCACCACTTCCGCCACGCGGGCGAAGCGCTGAGCGAAGGCCGGTACTTTCAGGTCAAGGTTGACCAGCAGGTCCTGGTGCTGGCCGCAGTCGTCTCCCAGCCCCAACACGATCAGCCCGCCGGGTTCGTCTTCAGCGAGCCCGTGGGGAACGAAGCTTTCGCCCTTGAAAGACCACAGACGTGCGTCCAGTGCCTCGCGCTGGGTGGCATCGCTACAGTGCAAGTAGATGCGATGGCCCATGCGCCAGGCCTTTTCGGTGAGCTTGCAGGCAAAGTCCAGCCGAGCCGCCGGGTCGGCGCTGGGCAGGATATAGAAGTCGACTTTGGTCATTGCGGTTCCCGAGCCGCCGGGGACGCCGCCCGAAGGCGACGCCGGCGGTCATTGGTGTCAGGCCTTGGCGCGGTCCAGCAGGTACTGGGTCAACAGGGGGACCGGACGACCGGTGGCACCCTTGTCCTTGCCGCCACTGGTCCATGCCGTACCGGCGATGTCCAGGTGCGCCCAGTTCAGGTTCTTGGTGAAGCGCGACAGGAAGCAGGCAGCCGTGATGGTCCCGGCTTTCGGGCCACCGATGTTGGCGATGTCGGCGAATGGGCTGTCCAGCTGTTCCTGGTACTCGTCGAACAGCGGCAATTGCCAGGCGCGGTCATCGGCTTGCTGGCCGGCGCTGAGCAGTTGGCCGATCAGTTCGTCGTTGTTGCCCAGCAGGCCGGAGGTGTGGGCACCGAGGGCTACCACGCAGGCACCGGTCAAGGTCGCGATGTCGATCACCGCTTGCGGCTTGAAACGCTCGGAGTAGGTGAGGGCGTCGCACAGCACCAGGCGGCCTTCGGCGTCGGTGTTGAGGATCTCGACGGTCTGGCCGCTCATGGTGGTCACAATGTCGCCCGGGCGGGAAGCCGTGCCGCTGGGCATGTTCTCGGCGCAGGCCAGGATACCCACCACGTTGATCGGCAATTGCAGTTCGAGCACGGCACGCAGGGTACCCAGCACGCTGGCGGCGCCGCCCATGTCGTATTTCATTTCATCCATGCCGGCGCCGGGCTTGAGGCTGATGCCACCGGTGTCGAAGGTAATGCCCTTGCCGACCAGCACATACGGCTTCTCGGATTTCTTGCCGCCGTTGTATTGCATGACGATCAGGCGCGGCGGCTGGGCGCTGCCCTGGCCCACGGCATAGAACGAGCCCATGCCGAGGTCCTTGATTTTCTTCTCGTCGAAGACTTCGACTTTCAGGCTTTTGAACGTTTTGCCCAAGGCCTTGGCCTGCTCACCCATGAAGGTCGGATGGCAGATGTTCGGTGGCAGGTTGCCCAGGTCGCGGGTGAATGCCATGCCATTGGCGATTGCGGTGGCGTGGGTCACTGCACGCTGGACTTCGGCCTGTGCGGCCTTGATGGTCAGCAGGGTGATTTTCTTCAGGGCGCGGGGTTCGGCTTTCTGGCTCTTGAAGCGGTCGAACTGGTATTCGCCGTCCAGCAGGGTTTCGGCCAGCAGCCGGGTCTTGCCATAGCTGTCGCGACCCTTGACCACCAGCTCATCCAGCGCCAGGGCGGCGTCGCCACCGCCCAGGCTCTTGAGGGTACCCAGCACGCCGGCAATGATTTTGCGCAATGGCCGGTCGCCCAGCTCCGCCTCCTTGCCTACGCCCACCAGCAGCACACGCTCGGCCTTGAGGTTAGGCAGGTTGTGCAGCAACAGGCTCTGGCCGACCTTGCCCGCGAGGTCGCCGCGCTTGAGCACGGCACTGATGGCGCCGCCACACAGGGCGTCGAGCTGGGTGGCAACGGCACCGAGCTTGCGCTCCTCACCGACGGCGACTACCAGCGTGGCGGTTTTCAACGTTTCTGGGCTGACGCTTTTTACAACCAGTTCCATGTCCGGATCCCTGAGTGAATGGTCAAGATGCCCGGCGCCGAGACAGTGGCGCGCAGAGCGAGCTTTTCTTCTAATAGGAAGACGCCGGACTCGCCGGCGACAAACGCCGCAGTTTGAACCCCCACGCCCGAGGCTGACAACCCTCGTCGGCCCTGACTTTACGGCTTTGAGCGCCGGTTTAAAGCGTGTGCAGTGACAGGCGCCTCCAATCACAGGATAATGCGGCTCTTTTTTCGGCGGCTTGCCGATAGGTTTGCTTGTTTGGCCCCTAGCCTGACAACCCTGGAGTGTCTGGTTTGATCGTCTTCCGTTATCTGTCCCGTGAAGTCCTGCTGACCCTGAGCGCGGTCAGCGCCGTGCTGCTGGTCATCATCATGAGCGGGCGCTTCATCAAGTATCTCGCCCAGGCCGCTTCCGGCGCCCTGGATCCAGGTTCCCTGTTCCTGATCATGGGCTTCCGCCTGCCGGGCTTTTTGCAATTGATCCTGCCGCTGGGGCTTTTCCTGGGGATCCTGCTGGCCTACGGTCGCCTGTACCTGGACAGCGAAATGACCGTGCTGTCGGCCACGGGCATGAGCCAGCAACGCCTGTTTCGCATCACTTTGTTCCCGGCAGCGCTGGTGGCGCTGCTGGTGGCCTGGCTGAGCCTGAGTCTGGCACCCCAGGGGGCCAACCAGTTCCAGTTGCTGATCAATCAACAGGACGCCCTGACCGAGTTCGATACCCTGGTGCCAGGGCGTTTCCAGGCCCTGCGCGACGGTACCCGTGTTACCTACACCGAACAGCTTTCCGATGACCGGGTCAACCTGGCCGGCGTCTTCATTACACAAAAGAACCTGTCTTCGGACACCAAGAAAGATCGCGGCATTTCCGTACTGGTGGCCGAGAAGGGGCGCCAGGAAATCAGGCCCGACGGCAACCGTTACCTGATTCTGGAGAACGGCTACCGCTACGATGGCAAGCCGGGGCAGGCCGATTACCGGGCCATCCAGTACGACACCTATGGCGTGCTGCTGCCCAAACCCGAGGTCAGCGAGGAGGTCACCGACCGTGACGCCATGCCGACCGCCAGCCTTCTGGGGAGCAACGACATCCGCGCCCGCACCGAGCTGCAATGGCGCCTGTCGCTGCCATTGCTGGTGTTTATCGTGACCCTCATGGCGGTTCCGCTGGCTCGGGTCAACCCGCGCCAGGGCCGTTTCCTCAAGTTGTTGCCGGCGATTCTTCTTTATATGGCTTACCTGACCATTTTGATTTCCGCCCGCAGCGCCCTGGAAAAAGGCAAGATCCCGCCGGCGCTGGGCCTGTGGTGGGTGCATTCGATTTTCCTGGTGATCGGCCTGGGGCTGCTCTACTGGGAGCCACTGCGCCTGAAGCTGCTCAGTCGCCGCAGCGCGCTGGAGGTGGCCCGTGGTTAAGCTCGACCGCTATATCGGCAGCAGCGTGTTCATGGCGATCCTCGCCGTGCTGGGGATTATCCTGGGGCTGGCGACCTTGTTTGCCTTCATCGATGAAATGAGCGATGTCAGCGATACCTACACCCTGGCTGACGTGGCCAGTTATGTGCTGCTGACCGCCCCGCGGCGTCTGTACGACATGCTGCCGATGGCAGCGTTGATCGGCTGTCTGATCGGTCTGGGCAGCCTGGCCAGCAACAGCGAGCTGACCATCATGCGCGCCGCTGGCGTGTCCATCGGTCGGATCGTCTGGGCGGTCATGAAGCCGATGCTGATTCTGATGCTGGTAGGGGTCCTGATTGGCGAGTACATCGCTCCGGCTACCGAGAACACTGCCCAGGCCAACCGTTCCCTGGCTCAGGGTGGCGGCGATGCACAGAGCGCCAAGCACGGTCTTTGGCACCGCCAGGGCGACGAATTCATCCACATCAACTCGGTCCAGCCCAACGGCATCCTGTACGGTGTCACCCGTTATCGCTTCGACGATCAGCGACACATGCTGTCGTCGAGCTTCGCCAAGCGGGCCACTTTCGTCGAGGATCACTGGCAACTGAGCGGTGTCACCACCACCTTGTTCCATGACAAGCGTACCGAGGTGGTCGCAGTTCCCGAGGAACGCTGGGATGTGGCGCTCAGTCCACAGTTGCTCAGCACCGTGGTGATGGCGCCGGAGTCCCTGTCGATTACCGGTTTGTGGGGGTACATCCACTACCTGGCCGACCAGGGATTGAACAATGGCCGCTACTGGCTGGCGTTTTGGGTCAAGGTGTTGCAACCGCTGGTCACTGCTGCCCTGGTGCTGATGGCGATTTCGTTCATCTTCGGCCCGCTGCGTTCGGTGACCCTCGGACAGCGGGTGTTCACCGGTGTGCTGGTGGGTTTCACCTTCCGTATTGCCCAGGATCTGTTGGGCCCATCGAGCCTGGTGTTCGGTTTTCCGCCCCTGTTGGCAGTGCTGGTGCCGGCCGGTGTCTGTGCGTTGGCGGGGCTGTGGTTGCTGCGCCGGGCGGGTTGATCCCCTTTTCTGTGGCGAGCAGGCTTGTGGCGAGGGGATTTATCCCCGTTGGACTGCGCAGCGGTCCCAAGCCTCCTCTCTGGCACATCGCCATGGCTGATCGGTCGAGGGCTGCTTCGCAGCCCAGCGGTAATAAATCCCCTCGCCACAATGGCGGCTGTATCAGGTACAATTCCCGGCTATTTTTCGGCGGGCCCTGCCTGCAGCCTTTTTGAGTGTTGATCCGTGAGTGATTTGAGTCATATCCGCAATTTCTCCATCATCGCCCACATTGACCATGGCAAGTCGACGCTGGCTGATCGTTTCATCCAGATGTGCGGCGGCCTGACCGAGCGCGAAATGGAAGCCCAGGTCCTGGACTCCATGGACCTTGAGCGTGAGCGCGGGATTACCATCAAGGCCCACAGCGTCACCCTCTATTACAAGGCCAAAGACGGCAATACCTATCAGCTGAACTTCATTGATACCCCCGGCCACGTCGACTTCACCTATGAAGTCAGCCGGTCGCTGGCGGCCTGTGAAGGTGCGCTGCTGGTGGTCGATGCCGGCCAGGGCGTCGAGGCCCAGTCGGTTGCCAACTGTTACACCGCCATCGAACAGGGCCTGGAAGTCATGCCGGTCCTGAACAAGATCGACCTGCCCCAGGCCGAGCCTGAGCGTGTCAAGGAAGAGATCGAGAAAATCATCGGGATCGACGCCACCGACGCAGTCACTTGCAGCGCCAAGACCGGCCTGGGCGTGGACGAAGTGCTCGAGCGCCTGGTGAGCACCATTCCCGCGCCGACCGGCAACATCGAAGATCCGCTGCAGGCGTTGATCATCGATTCCTGGTTCGACAACTACCTGGGCGTTGTTTCCCTGGTTCGCGTGCGCCATGGCCGCGTGAAGAAGGGCGACAAGATCCTGGTCAAGTCCACCGGCAAGGTCCACCTGGTGGACAGCGTCGGTGTCTTCAACCCGAAACACACCGCCACCGCCGACCTCAAGGCCGGTGAAGTGGGCTTCATCATCGCCGGCATCAAGGACATCCACGGGGCGCCGGTGGGCGATACCCTGACCTTGAGTTCCACGCCCGATGTCGACGTGCTGCCCGGTTTCAAGCGGATCCAGCCCCAGGTCTATGCCGGCCTGTTCCCGGTCAGTTCCGACGACTTCGAGGACTTCCGCGAAGCCCTGCAGAAACTGACCCTCAACGACTCCTCGTTGCAGTACACCCCGGAAAGCTCCGACGCCCTGGGCTTCGGCTTCCGTTGCGGGTTCCTGGGCATGCTGCACATGGAAATCATCCAGGAGCGCCTGGAGCGCGAGTACGACCTGGACCTGATCACCACGGCCCCGACCGTAATCTTCGAGTTGTTGCTCAAGACCGGCGAAACCATTTACGTCGATAACCCGTCCAAGCTGCCGGACCTGTCGTCGATCGAAGACATGCGCGAGCCGATCGTGCGGGCCAACATCCTTGTGCCTCAAGAGCACCTGGGCAACGTCATTACGCTGTGCATCGAGAAGCGTGGCGTTCAGCACGACATGCTGTTCCTCGGTACGCAGGTCCAGGTGACCTATGACCTGCCGATGAACGAAGTGGTACTCGATTTCTTCGATCGCCTGAAATCCACCAGTCGCGGTTACGCTTCACTGGACTATCATTTCGATCGTTACCAATCGGCTAATCTGGTGAAGCTGGATGTGCTGATCAACGGCGACAAGGTCGATGCCCTGGCATTGATCGTGCACCGTGACAACGCGCATTACAAAGGTCGTGCATTGACCGAGAAGATGAAGGATCTGATTCCGCGGCAGATGTTCGACGTGGCAATCCAGGCCGCCATTGGTGGGCAGATTGTGGCGCGTACAACCGTCAAGGCGCTCAGAAAGAACGTATTGGCCAAATGCTACGGTGGCGACGTCAGCCGTAAGCGCAAGCTGTTGGAAAAGCAGAAGGCCGGTAAAAAACGCATGAAGCAGGTCGGTAACGTGGAAATTCCACAAGAAGCCTTCCTTGCGGTGCTCAGGTTGGATAGTTAGGTCCTATGTCGCTAAATTTCCCGCTGTTACTGGTTATTGCCGTGTTTGTCTGCGGCTTGTTGGCGTTGCTCGATCTGTTGTTCCTGGCGCCTCGGCGTCGGGCTGCCATCGCCTCCTATCAGGGCAGCGTCAGCCAGCCTGATGGCGTGGTGCTCGAAAAGCTCAACAAAGAGCCGCTGCTGGTCGAATACGGCAAGTCGTTTTTTCCGGTGCTGTTCATCGTGCTGGTGCTGCGCTCGTTCCTGGTGGAACCCTTCCAGATCCCATCGGGCTCGATGAAGCCGACCCTGGACGTGGGGGATTTCATCCTGGTGAACAAGTTCTCGTACGGCATCCGTCTGCCGGTGATCGACAAGAAGATTATCGAGGTCGGTGACCCGAAACGCGGCGACGTGATGGTGTTCCGCTTCCCGAGTGACCCGAACGTCAACTACATCAAGCGCGTGGTTGGCCTGCCGGGTGACAAGGTCCGCTACACCGCCGACAAGCGTCTGTTCGTTAACGGCGAGCTGGTGGCCGAGCAACTGCTTGGTTCCGAGCCGGGCACCCTGGGCAGCGCCGAGCTCTATCGGGAAAAGCTTGGCGAGGCCGAACACCTGATCCGTAAGGAAATGAGCCGCTACCGTGCCACCCCGGACCATTCGTGGACCGTGCCAGCCGGGCACTATTTCATGATGGGCGACAACCGCGACAACTCGAACGACAGTCGCTACTGGGATGATCCGAACATTCCCAAGGACATGCTGGGCATGGTCCCCGACCGGAATATCGTCGGCAAGGCCTTTGCGGTCTGGATGAGCTGGCCGGAACCCAAACTCAGCCACCTGCCGAATTTCTCGCGGGTCGGGCTGATCAAGTAAACACACACGGCGCTGTTGAACACAGCGCCGAATGCATTTCTGGAGCCTGCATAAGGCGCCAACGATCGTCAGGACGTTATTTTTGAACACAGCGTTAATTGTCCCAAGCCAGCGGTGCCTTGCCGCCATGGCGGTGGAATCCAGCCACGAACTCAGCGTGGGTAAACCGTGAGCGTTTCTCTAAGCCGCCTCGAGCGTCAGCTCGGTTACACCTTCAAGGACCAGGAACTGATGCTCCTGGCACTCACTCACCGCAGTTTTGCCGGGCGCAACAACGAGCGCCTGGAATTCCTCGGCGATGCCATCCTCAACTTTGTCGCCGGCGAAGCGCTGTTCGAGCGTTTCCCGCTGGCTCGCGAAGGCCAGTTGTCGCGTTTGCGCGCACGCTTGGTAAAAGGTGAGACCCTGGCCGTGCTGGCCCGTGGTTTCGACCTGGGTGATTACCTGCGCCTGGGCTCCGGTGAGTTGAAGAGCGGCGGTTTCCGTCGCGAGTCGATCCTGGCTGACGCGCTTGAAGCCCTGATCGGTGCCATCTACCTGGATTCGGGTATTGAAACGGCCCGTGAGCGTGTGTTGGCCTGGTTGACCTCCGAGATCGACAGCCTGACGCTGGTGGACACCAACAAGGATCCGAAGACCCGTTTGCAGGAGTTCCTGCAATCGCGCAGTTGCGAACTGCCCCGTTACGAAGTCGTGGATATCCAGGGTGAACCGCATTGCCGAACCTTCTTCGTCGAGTGCGAGGTTGTCCTGTTGAATGAAAAAAGTCGGGGCCAGGGCGTGAGCCGCCGTATTGCCGAGCAGGTAGCGGCCGCCGCAGCACTGATCGCCCTGGGCGTGGAGAATGGCAATGACTGATACAACTGTTACCCGTTGCGGCTATGTCGCCATTGTCGGTCGGCCAAACGTGGGCAAATCCACATTGCTGAACCACATCCTGGGTCAGAAACTGGCGATCACCTCGCGCAAGCCTCAGACCACCCGCCACAACATGCTGGGCATCAAGACCGAGGGCGACGTGCAGGCGATCTACGTCGACACCCCCGGCATGCACAAGGGCGGCGAAAAGGCCCTGAACCGCTACATGAACAAGACCGCTTCGGCGGCGCTGAAAGACGTCGATGTCGTGATCTTCGTGGTCGACCGCACCAAATGGACCGAAGAAGACCAGATGGTCCTCGAACGTGTCCAGTACGTGACCGGTCCGCTGATCGTGGCGCTGAACAAGACCGACCGCATCGAGGACAAGGCTGAGTTGATGCCGCACCTGACCTGGTTGCAGGAGCAGTTGCCGAACGCCCAGATCATTCCGATTTCGGCCCAGCATGGTCATAACCTCGACGCGCTGGAGCGGGTCATCGCCGAACAACTGCCGGAAAACGATCACTTCTTCCCTGAAGACCAGATTACCGACCGCAGCAGCCGTTTCCTCGCCGCCGAGCTGGTGCGCGAGAAAATCATGCGCCAGATGGGCGCCGAGCTGCCGTACCAGATCACCGTGGAAATCGAAGAGTTCAAGCAACAGGGCAAGACCCTGCACATCCATGCGCTGATCCTCGTCGAACGTGACGGCCAGAAGAAAATCATCATTGGCGACAAAGGCGAGCGCATCAAGCGCATCGGCACCGAAGCGCGCAAGGACATGGAGCTGCTGTTCGACGCCAAGGTCATGCTCAACCTGTGGGTCAAGGTGAAGGGCGGCTGGTCCGATGACGAGCGGGCGTTGCGTTCGTTGGGTTACGGCGACCTCTGATCCTCTGGATACATGAGTTCCATTGTGGGAGCGAGCCTGCTCGCGATTGCGGTCTGTCAGTCAACACCTGTGTTGAATATCAGTCCCTCATCGCGAGCAGGCTCGCTCCCACAGTGGTTTCTAGTTGTTGGTAATCCTGCGTTTCCTTATTGAGAACTGCGACCTCATGTCCCCCACCCAACCCACCGCCCAATCCGCCTACGTCCTGCACTCACGCGCCTACCGCGAAACCAGTGCCCTGGTGGATTTCCTCACCCCCCAGGGGCGGCTGCGGGCGGTGTTGCGCGGGGCACGGGGCAAGGCGGGAACCCTGGCCCGACCGTTCGTGCCGCTGGAAGTGGAATTTCGTGGTCGGGGCGAACTGAAAACCGTCGGGCGCATGGAGAGCAATGGCGTCGCGGCCTGGCTCAACGGTGAAGCGTTATTCAGCGGCCTGTACCTCAATGAACTGTTGATCCGCCTTCTGCCTCCCGAAGATCCCCATCCCACGGTGTTCGACCACTACACCGCGACGCTGCTTGCCCTGGCCGAAGGCCGTCCGCTGGAACCCTTGCTGCGCTCGTTCGAATGGCGCTTGTTGGATGACCTGGGCTATGGCTTTGCTCTGGACACCGATCTGCATGGCGAGCCCATCGTTGCGGACGGCCTGTATCGCTTGCAGGTGGACGCCGGCCTGGAGCAGGTCCATTTGCTGCAACCCGGTCTGTTCAACGGCACGGAGCTGTTGGCCATGGCGCAGGCCGACTGGAGTGCGCCGGGCGCGTTGTCAGCGGCCAAGCGCCTGATGCGCCAGGCCCTGGCGGTTCACCTGGGGGGCAAGCCTCTGGTCAGTCGCGAGCTGTTTCGCAAGCCCTGATCAACCCGTATGCTGTGGGCCGACTATCTGCCCATTCAGGAGCGCTTTTTCGTGAGCACCAGCAATCGCATTCTTCTCGGCGTGAACATTGACCATGTCGCCACCCTGCGCCAGGCCCGTGGTACCCGCTACCCGGACCCGGTCAAGGCCGCACTGGACGCCGAGGAGGCGGGCGCCGACGGCATCACTGTGCATTTGCGCGAGGATCGCCGTCACATCCAGGAGCGCGACGTGTTGCTGCTCAAGGATGTGCTGCAGACCCGCATGAATTTCGAAATGGGCGTGACCGAGGAAATGATGGCGTTTGCCGAACGCATCCGTCCGGCGCATATCTGCCTGGTACCGGAGACGCGTCAGGAGCTGACCACCGAAGGTGGCCTGGATGTGGCGGGGCAGGAGGCACGGATCAGGGCCGCGGTGGAGCGGCTGTCGAAGACCGGTGCCGAGGTGTCGCTGTTCATCGACGCCGACGAACGCCAGATTGAAGCGTCCAAGCGTGTCGGTGCCCCGGCCATCGAACTGCACACCGGTCGCTACGCCGATGCCGAGACGCCCACGGATGTAGCCGATGAGCTGCAGCGCGTGGCCGATGGCGTCACTTTCGGCCTGGCCCAGGGCCTGATCGTCAACGCCGGCCACGGCTTGCATTATCACAATGTAGAGGCCGTCGCCGCGATCAAAGGCATCAACGAACTCAACATCGGCCATGCGCTGGTGGCCCATGCGTTGTTCGTTGGGTTCAAGTCGGCGGTGGCAGAGATGAAGGCGCTGATCCTGGCGGCTGCCAGAACCTGATATCACCACAAAACCCGATATGTCTGCGATCCATGGTGGCGAGGGGATTTATCCCCGCTGGGTTGCGAAGCAGCCCTAAAACCTGGCGCCTCGGTGTGTCAGGTAGATTAGATTGAATACTTTGGGGCTGCTGTGCAGCCCAGCGGGGATGAATCCCCTCGCCACAGATTCATCACAGCATCAGGGATTGTGTGCTGCTATCAAAGCGGCGGCGTTTCCTGGTTCGGCTTGCTCTTGTCGACGCCCGGCACGTGCAGGTTGCCCTCGGCCACCTGGTTGCCTTCAAGCTGCGGCTGTGTAACCCAGGTGAGGATGTCGTAGTAGCGACGGATGTTCGCCACGAAGTGCACCGGCTCGCCGCCCCGGGCGTAGCCGTAGCGGGTCTTGCTGTACCACTGTTTCTGGGACAGGCGCGGCAGGATCTTCTTCACGTCCAGCCACTTGTTGGGATTCAGCCCTTCCTTGGCCGCCAGCTTGCGGGCATCGTCCAGGTGTCCGCTACCGACGTTATAGGCGGCGAGGGCGAACCAGGTGCGGTCCGGCTCCTGGATGCTTTCGTCCAGTTGGTCCTTCATGTAGGCCAGGTATTTGGCGCCGCCCATGATGCTCTGCTTCGGATCCAGGCGGTTGGACACGCCCATGGCCTGGGCAGTGTTCTGGGTCAGCATCATCAGGCCACGCACCCCGGTCTTGGAGGTGACCGCCGGTTGCCAGAGCGATTCCTGGTAGCCGATAGCGGCCAACAGGCGCCAATCGACCTTTTCCTGCTTGGCATAGGTCTTGAAGTGTTGTTCGTACTTGGGCAGCCGTTGCTGCAAATGCTGGGCGAAGGTAGTGGCGCCCATGTAGCCGAGGACATCGACGTGGCCGTAATAGCGATCCTTCAAGCGCTGCAAGGTGCCATTCTTCTGCACCTTGTCCAGGTAACTGTTGATTTCGTTGAGCAGGCTATTGTCTTCGCCGGGGGCCACCGCCCAGCTCTGGCTGCGAGCGTCGCCCAGATCGAAGGCCACGCGTACGTTGGGAAAGTACACCTGGTTCATCGCCACTTCGTTGGAGTCCACCAGGGTCAGGTCGATCTGGCCTTCATCGACCATGCGCAGCAGGTCGACCACCTCGACCGCGTCGGACTCTTCGTATTCGATGCCCGGGTATTGCTGTTTCAGTTGCGCCAGCTGTTCGGCGTGGGTGCTGCCCTTGAGCACCATGATCTTCTTGCCCGCCAGGCCCGCGGCGTCGGTGGGACGCGACTGGCCGTTGCGGTAGATGACCTGCGGCGTCACTTCCAGATAAGAGTGGGAAAACCGCACCTGTTTCTTGCGCGCCTCGCTGCTGACCAGGCCGGCGGCGGCCAGGACCGGGCCGTTGGGCTTGCCGATCTGGCTGAACAGGTCATCGAGGTTGTCGGCGGTCTCGATCTTCAGCTCCACCCCCAAATCGTCGGCGAAGCGCTTCACCAGCTCGTATTCGAAGCCGGTTTCACCATTGCGATCCTGGAAGTAGGTGGCAGGGCTGTTTCGGGTGATCACCCGCAGCACGCCATCCTCCTTTACGCGCTCCAGTGTGTTGGGTTTCTCAACACAACCACTGAGCACCAGGAAGAGTCCGGTTGCGATCAGCCATCTGGCGTACCGCGGACGCAAAGCCGTTGGGGAAAACATCTGCGCAGTATACGCAAACGGCCCTTGGCGCCATATCTCGACAGTGACAGGCCAGTCTGGTAGCGATTGCAAAACATGTCTGCAACTCACGCCGGCCGGGGGGCGCAGGGGATCGGAGCGATAAAAAATATATCTGCGCGCCGCCGGCAATGGCCCCATCGGCGCAAAGACCGACATCCGGCGCGCATCGGGCATTCCGTTTCGGGTGCCGTTGGCGGCGGTTTAGGCTAGAATGCACGGCCTCAAAGCACACCCCCTTCCCGAGGCTGTCCCGAAGATGTTGATCCTGCGCGGCGCTCCTGCCCTTTCTGCCTTTCGCCACAGCAAACTCCTTGAGCAACTGAGCCAGAAGGTCCCGGCTGTCAGTGGCTTGTATGCTGAGTTCGCTCACTTCGCCGAAGTCACCGGCGGTTTGACCGGCGACGAACAGCAGGTGCTCGCGCGCCTTCTGAAGTACGGTCCCAGTGTTCCCGTCCAGGAGCCGACCGGTCGTCTGTTCCTGGTCCTGCCGCGTTTCGGCACCATTTCGCCATGGTCGAGCAAGGCCAGCGACATCGCCCGCAACTGCGGCCTGTCGAAAATCCAGCGCCTGGAGCGCGGCATTGCCTTTTATGTCGCCGGTGAATTCAGCGAGGCCGAGGCCCAACTGATCGCCGACGGCCTGCATGACCGCATGACCCAGGTGGTGCTGGGCAACCTGGAACAGGCCGCCGGTCTGTTCAGCCACGCCGAACCCAAGCCCCTGACCGCCATCGACGTGCTGGGCGGCGGCCGCGCCGCGCTGGAAAAGGCCAACGTCGAGCTGGGCCTGGCCCTGGCCGAAGACGAGATCGATTACCTGGTCAATGCCTTCCAGGGCCTCAAGCGCAACCCCCACGACATCGAACTGATGATGTTCGCCCAGGCCAACTCCGAGCACTGCCGCCACAAGATCTTCAACGCCAGTTGGGACATTGACGGCCAGAGCCAGGAAAAAAGCCTGTTCGGCATGATCAAGAACACCTATCAGATGCACAACGAAGGCGTGCTGTCGGCCTATAAGGACAACGCCGCGGTCATCGTCGGCAACGTCGCCGGCCGGTTCTTCCCGAACCCCGAGACCCGCCAGTACGGTGCGGTCCAGGAGCCGGTGCACATCCTGATGAAGGTCGAGACTCACAACCACCCGACCGCGATTGCCCCGTTCCCGGGGGCGTCCACCGGTTCCGGTGGTGAGATTCGCGACGAAGGCGCCACCGGTCGCGGTGCCAAGCCCAAGGCCGGCCTGACCGGCTTCACGGTGTCGAACCTGCAGATCCCGGGCTTCGAACAGCCATGGGAAAAGCCGTACGGCAAGCCTGAGCGCATCGTCAACGCCCTGGACATCATGATCGAAGGCCCCCTGGGTGGCGCGGCGTTCAACAATGAATTCGGCCGTCCGGCCCTGACCGGCTATTTCCGGACCTTCGAACAGTCCATCAATACCCCGCGCGGTGAGGAAGTTCGTGGCTACCACAAGCCGATCATGCTCGCTGGCGGCATGGGTAACATCCGCGCCGAGCACGTGCAGAAAGGCGAGATCGTGGTCGGCTCCAAGCTGATCGTCCTCGGCGGCCCGGCGATGCTGATCGGCCTCGGTGGCGGTGCTGCGTCCTCCATGGCCACCGGCACCAGCTCGGCGGACCTGGATTTTGCCTCGGTCCAGCGGGAAAACCCGGAAATGGAACGTCGTTGCCAGGAAGTCATCGACCGTTGCTGGCAGTTGGGCGACCAGAACCCCATCAGTTTCATCCACGACGTCGGCGCGGGCGGCCTGTCCAACGCCTTCCCGGAACTGGTCAACGACGGTGGCCGTGGTGGCCGCTTCGAACTGCGCAACATTCCGAACGACGAACCGGGCATGGCCCCGCACGAAATCTGGAGCAACGAATCCCAGGAGCGTTACGTCCTGGCGGTCGGCCCGGCCGACTTCGAGCGCTTCCAGGCCATCTGCGAGCGCGAGCGTTGCCCGTTCGCCGTGGTCGGCGAAGCCACCGCCGAGCCGCAACTGACCGTCACCGACAGCCACTTCGGCAACAGCCCGGTGGACATGCCGCTGGAAGTGCTGCTGGGCAAGGCCCCGCGCATGCACCGTTCGGCCGTACGCGAAACCGAGCTGGGCGACGATTTCGATCCGTCCACCCTCGATATCGCCGACTCCATCGAGCGCGTGCTGCATCACCCGGCCGTGGCGAGCAAAAGCTTCCTCATCACCATCGGCGACCGCACCATCACCGGCCTCGTGGCCCGCGACCAGATGGTTGGCCCATGGCAAGTGCCGGTGGCCGACGTCGCCGTGACCGCCACCAGCTTCGACGTCTACACCGGTGAAGCCATGGCCATGGGCGAGCGCACGCCGCTGGCGCTGCTGGACGCCCCGGCGTCGGGCCGCATGGCGATCGGCGAGACCCTGACCAACCTCGCGGCCTCGCGCATCGGCAAGATTTCCGACATCAAACTGTCGGCCAACTGGATGTCCGCCGCCGGTCACCCCGGTGAAGACGCCCGCCTGTACGACACCGTCAAGGCCGTCGGCATGGAACTGTGCCCGGAACTGGGCATCACCATTCCGGTGGGCAAGGACTCCATGTCCATGGCCACGCGCTGGAAAGACGAGGGGCAGGACAAGAGCGTAACCTCGCCGCTGTCGTTGATTGTCACCGGTTTCGCTCCGGTCACCGACATCCGTCAGACCCTGACCCCGCAACTGCGCATGGACAAGGGCACCACCGACCTGATCCTGATCGACCTGGGCCGTGGCCAGAACCGCATGGGTGCTTCGATCCTGGCCCAGGTGCATGGCAAGCTCGGCAAGCAGGCGCCGGATGTCGACGATGCGGAAGACCTGAAGGCCTTCTTCGCCGTGATCCAGGGCCTCAATGCCGACGGCCACCTGCTGGCCTACCACGACCGTTCCGACGGTGGTTTGCTGACCACCGTGGTGGAAATGGCTTTCGCCGGTCACTGCGGTCTGAGCCTGACCCTGGACAGCGTGGCCGAGTCCGCCGCCGAAATCCCAGCCATCCTGTTCAACGAAGAGCTGGGTGCGGTGATCCAGGTTCGCCAGGACGCCACCCCGGACATCCTCGCCCAGTTCAGCGCCGCTGGCCTGGCCGATTGCGTCTCGGTGATCGGCCAGCCGATCAACAACGCCCACATCAACATTACCTTCAACGGCGATACCGTCTTCGAAGGCCAGCGCCGCCTGTTGCAGCGCCAGTGGGCTGAAACCAGCTACCAGATCCAGCGCCTGCGGGACAACGCCGAGTGCGCCGACCAGGAATTCGACGCCCTGCTGGAAGAAGACAACCCCGGCCTGAGCGCCAAGCTCAGCTACGACGTCAACCTGGACGTGGCCGCGCCCTACATTAAGAAAGGCGTTCGCCCACAAGTGGCGGTCCTGCGTGAGCAGGGCGTCAACGGTCAGGTGGAAATGGCGGCGGCGTTCGACCGCGCCGGTTTCAACGCGATCGACGTGCACATGAGCGACATCCTCGCCGGTCGTGTCGACCTGAACGACTTCAAGGGCATGGTCGCCTGCGGCGGCTTCTCCTACGGCGACGTACTGGGTGCCGGTGAAGGCTGGGCCAAGTCGGCGCTGTTCAACAGCCGCGCCCGCGATGCGTTCCAGGGCTTCTTCGAGCGCACCGACAGCTTCACCCTCGGCGTGTGCAACGGGTGCCAGATGATGTCCAACCTGCACGAACTGATCCCGGGCAGCGAGTTCTGGCCGCACTTCGTGCGTAACCGCTCCGAGCAGTTCGAAGCTCGCGTGGCGATGGTCCAGGTGCAGGAATCGAATTCGATCTTCCTGCAAGGCATGGCCGGTTCGCGCATGCCGATCGCCATCGCCCACGGCGAAGGCCACGCGGAATTCGAAAGCGAGGAAGCCCTGCTCGAAGCCGATCTGTCGGGTTGCGTGGCGCTGCGTTTCGTCGACAACCACGGCAAGGTCACCGAAACCTACCCGGCCAACCCGAACGGCTCGCCGCGCGGGATCACCGGCCTGACCAGCCGCGACGGCCGCGTCACGATCATGATGCCGCACCCGGAGCGTGTATTCCGCGCGGTGCAGAACTCGTGGCGTTCGGACGACTGGAACGAAGACGCTCCTTGGATGCGCATGTTCCGCAACGCACGCGTCTGGGTGAACTAAAGGCGTGTATAAGCTCTGCTTCTTCGTCCCGCCCAGCCACGTGGACGTGGTCAAGAACGCCGTATTCTCCGCCGGTGGCGGGCGAATCGGCGACTATGACTGCTGTGCCTGGCAAGTGCTGGGCCTGGGCCAGTTTCGCCCGCTGGACGGCAGCCAGCCGTTCATCGGCGAGGCGGGGCAGGTTGAGCAGGTCGAAGAGTGGAAGGTCGAGCTGGTTGTCGCTGATGAGCTGATTCGCCAAGTGGTGGAGGCGCTGAAACAGAGCCATCCCTACGAGACTCCGGCGTATGAAGTGTGGCGGCTGGAGGATTTCTGATCCTCTGTCTGCTGAAGTGAAAAACCCGCTGATTCTTGGATCAGCGGGTTTAATGAGATGGTCAGCCTGACCGAGAAGCCCTGCAGGTTTACGCTTGCAGGGCTTTTTGTTGGACGCAATTTTTGTGTACACAACCCCTGTGGCGAGGGGATTTATCCCCGCTGGGCTGCGAGCAGCCCCAACAGCCGCGACGCGTTCAATCTGACACACCGAGCTGGCAGATTCAGGGCTGCTTCGCAGCCCAGCGGGGATAAATCCCCTCGCCACAGGGAATGGGTGCTGGAACAGCATCTTGGGCGCCACCCCACGACTCATGTGCCAATAGCGGTGGTTCAGTTAAAGAAGCGCAGGCACATGTTGCTGTTGCTGTGCTTTTGATTTTGATCTCAACGCCCCATCAACCACGCTGGCCGAACGCAGGCATTGCGCAGTGGGCATCCCGGCATGGATGCCGGGATAGCCGCGCTGGGCCATGGATGGCCCTTCGCGGCGGGCCCACGGAGCAATGCCGGAGTGAGGGCACACCTCGCCCAAGCGAGGTGCCGAGTGGTGGGGCCAAGACCTTTTGGTTACTTTTGGCTGGGCCGGCATTCCGGGCGGTTGCCAAAAGTAACCCGCCGTAAGGGCGGAACCGCCAGCCGCCGTTACCGAAGAAACGGATATGTCCCCAAAAAAACTGTATGAAACATCCATAACCAGCCAATTGATCTGTCAGACACACCGAAGTTTCCGACAAGTTTTTAAGGTTGTCCCTCGGAAGCGACGGCTCTAGCCTTTGGGTGTCGCTGCCAATCCAGCGACCGGATTTGACCGTCCGAACTCACAAGGCGCACCAGCGCACCAGGACCTATTTCAGGCGTTTTTCTTTCGTCTGAGGTATCGTGTCGCGGCGGCTGTGCGTGGGACGTCTTTGGACGTGCCGGTTTCCTTGTGAATCGGTCGGTCAACCCGCGTACAGCTGCCACTTTTTTGTTTGACCGCGAAATGGTGGTGGCTCCATCAACACAAGGAGCTGCACATGATCAAAGAAACCCCCAACCCTCCAAAACCCGCATCCACCTTCCCCTACGGCGACTACGCCCCCGAAAAACTGAAAGAAGCCGCCGACCGAGCGATGGACCATTACCTCAAGCCCGACGACAGCGACTCAGAGCCCAACCCCTCGACGCAGCTCTTCACCGTGACCGACGGTGTCAATCCCGAAGTAATGTTGGCCAACCTCAGCGAAACCCTGGCCTCGGCCAACGCCATGCTCAGCGACCTGGCGTTCGACCTGGAAGGTTCACGACGCCACGTGGCACTGGGCGTGGCGCAGATGATCGAACTAGGCACGTTGCTGGCGAACAAATGCCTGGACCGGGCAGAACTTCGGGTTTGATGCAATAAGTGCCGGCCTCATCATCGGATCACCGGTTGGCATAAGCTCCCTCGCCACGGAGATGGCGAGGGAGGCATACAAACCTCGAGGCCTTAACCACTCTGAAACTATTGGTGGACGTTCTCGAGCCGACAAGCTTCTTTTTCGATGCCAATGCACTCGGCCGGTTGGCTCACGCCTTTCTCGAACCGACGGGCGTTCATCAATAAGCCGCCTTTGATTCCGCCGATGAAGGCGAAGGCGCCTGGACGGTTTCCAGCGTTACGTGCAGACAAATCCACCGCCACACTGTTGGGCCTGACCTCATAGACCCAGCCACCGTTTTCGGCTTCCTGGGTTGCCCAGAGCTTGGCTTCGCTATAATCGTCAAATGCTACAACGATCGATCCGGCCAGGTGCGACTCCGGCCTGCGCGCCGATCTCAAACGGGGTGGCGAAGAGTCCCAGGCCCGTAGACCATGGGTAAGCGCATCCGCTCCCTGCACGGGGTTGATCATCGTAGAGCCGACGGCCCAAAGGGATTGCTTGGTCGTTACCCATGCCACTTCCACTGATGGTGTCAGCCGGTTCCAGTTGATGGAGATCGCGGCGACGTCCTGTATCGACTCGCGGCCGGTGGGTTCTCGGTAGTTTGGGTTCGGCCTGCATTTGGAAAGATCGTCTTTGTGGCAGGCCTGCTTGATGAAGTGCGCCTTGACCCCGCCTGGGAAGCTGATTTCCTGTTCTTTTGGAAAGGGCCCTCCCGATTGCACCTGATCGATTCCGTGGGGAGCGGTGAACTCGTACACCCACTCGATGGCATAGTGTTGGGCCCAGATCAGGCTGCGCGTCGTACTGCTGAACACCGTCCCCGCGCTTCCGCTCGCGTGGGTGATCCAGTCGTATCCCCATTGCTCCTCGGGAGTGCCCACGGCTTTGGGCAACAGCCCCTTCTCGAAGGCCGTGAGGCCCTGACCCGTCGTATCTCCCCGATAGAGCGTGTCCATGTCGGTACGCCAGCGCAACAATGGTGTAATTTGGTGAATATCCACGCTCGAATCCGCCGTGACCTGAAGCCAGGCTTGATACCAAGGCTCATCCTTTCCATCCCCAGGTGCCTCGGCACCCCACGCGTCGGCACCCGATTGCCACACACCTGCCAACGCCACTGCCGCAATCGCTGTGGTTCGTATAAAACCGTTATGAGTTGTCATGATTTGATGTCCATCTGGAACGGTGAAGCCCTGTCGAATCACATACGTCATGACTGCCTATGCTTCGACGTGACACGTCTCACTATGAATTGTGCGGAGGCAACCTGCTGGGCCGAGTCTCGGGCCGTCGCATCGACTTTGAGAATAGATTAAGGAAAAGGGTGCGGTTGCGTTCCGCTTCCCCGGACTTGTAACAAGAAGCGGCATCGGCGCCATCCTTGTGGCCAGGGGGTGAATCCCTTGGCCACAAGGGCAAGGGGACTCTGCTCGGCAGCTGGAATGGTCGTGATAGCTATGGGTGGCGGTTCTCGCGCTGGCAAGCTTCTTTTTCTATGCCAATACACTCAACCGGTTCGCTCACGCCCTTCTCGAAGCGGCGTGCGTTCATCAATAGTGTTGCTTTGATGCCGCCAATAAATGCGAAAGCGCCTTCGCGATTGCCCGTGCTACGCCCTGACAAGTCCACCGACACGCTGTTGGGCCTGACTTCATAGACCCAGCCGCCGTTTGACGCTTCCTCGGTTGCCCAGATCTTGGCATCGCTGTATTCGCGAAAGGCTACAACGACCGATTGAGCCGAAGGAGACTCCGGCTGGGAGGCCATTCTCAAATTCGGTGGCAGCGCGTTCCAGGCCTGTAACCCCTGGGTAAGCGCATCCGCTCCCTGCACGGGGTTGATCGTCGTAGAGCCGACGGCCCAGAGAGGTTGCTTGTTCGTTACCCATGCCAACCCTTCTGGAGGCTCCAACCGGCTCCAGTCGATGGTAATCGCCGCAACCTCCTGCATCGTCTCGTGGCCGGTAGGTTCATGGTAGTTGGGGTTCGTCGTGCACCTGGTAAAGTCCGGTGTCCTACAGGCTTTCTTGATGAATTGTCCCTTGACCCCGCCCGGGAAGCTGATTTCTTCCTCCAGGGGATAAAGCCCCCCTGATTGCACCTGATCGATTCCATGGGGAGCTATAAACTCGTACACCCATTCTCTGGCGTGCATCTGGGCGATGGACTGGCTGCGCGTTGTGCTGCTGAATACCGTCCGCTGGGACCCGCCTGTGTGGTTATACCAGTTATATAGCCATTCGCTTTCGGGGATACCTGCCGCTTTGGGCAACAGCCCATCCCGGAAGGCATCGAGCCCCTGATCTGTCGTATCTCCTCGATAGAGCGTGTCCATGTCGGTACGCCAGCGCAATGATGGCGTGGTTTTGTGAATGTCTACGTTCGGATTCGCCGTGACCTGAAGCCAGGCTTGATACCAAGGCTCGTCTTTTCCATCGCCAGGCGCTCCGGTCCCCCAGGCGTCGGTAGCCGACTGCCACACACCCGCCAACGCCACTGCCGCAATCGCTGTAGTCCGTATAAAACCATTATGAGTGGTCATGATTTGATGTCTCGTCCTGGACTGTGAAGTCCTGCCGAATCACATACGTCATGACTGCCTATGTTTCGACGTGACACGTCTCACTGTGAGTTCTGCGGAGGCGACCTGCTGGGCCGAGCCTCGGGCCACCGCATCGATTTTGAGGATAGATCAGGGATGCAGGGGCGGTTGCGCTCCGCTCCCCGGACTTGTAACAAGAAGCGGCATCGGCGCCATCCTTGTGGCGAGGGAGCTTGCTCGCGCCGGGCTGCGAAGCGGCCCTGAAACTGAAGACGCGGTATGACGAGAAACGCGAATAAGCAGCTGAGCGACCGCACCACAGCCCAAGACTTTATCGACGGATACCGGCGGTCGGAGCATGTCACTGACCTGTCATCCCTGACAGTAGTCAATGCGCCGGCCATGCGGCCCAATGCGTACTCCGATGTTATCTGGCGAGGAGAACCATCATGGCTACAGAAAAGCTACCGCTGCTGGCTATTGTGTGGGTTGGAACACGCGATCAGTTGCCTTACATTCCTGACGGCGGAACAACCACTGCTCGAAAGGTATTCGTGCAAGGTTATGCCCCCAACGATAGCCAGGTTTTGCTGTTTGATGGGGACGGTCCCAAAGAATTTGCCAAAACGTTCACGGACGTTCATGGGATATGGAAGTTTGAGGACATGGCAACGTCCATCAAGCAATACAAGCTCAAAGCAGTGGCCAATGGTGAGAGTTCGAGGCCATGGTCTTTTACAGTGCTTGCTCCTGATGCTGCTCAAAAGCGCTGATCATTGATCGTACCCTACCCCTGGCCACTGGATTACGGCCGAATCTCGATCATCGTCCCGTCGGGCACCAGGTTCCAGACTTCGCGCATGTCGACGTTGCGCATGGCAATGCAACCGTCGGTCCAGTCCAGGGTGTGAAACAACTGCTCAGGGTTCTCCTCGGAATCCGGCGTGCCATGGATCATGATCATGCCGCCAGGCTCCACACCTTCGCGCCGGGCGCGGGCGGCGTCGCTGATGTTGGGGTAGGAGATGTGCATCGACAGGTAGTAGCGTTCACTGGTCTTGCGCCAGTCGATCCAGTAGAAGCCTTCGGGGGTGCGCTTATCGCCTTCGATCAGCTTGGGGCCTTTCTTGGCGCCCTTGCCGAGGGAAATACGGTAGGTCTTGAGCGGCTTGCCGTCGTGGATCAATTGCAATTGATGAGCGGACTTGAGCACCAATACTTTTTCGATGACCTTGCCGTCGTAGGTACCCACTGCAGAAGCCTGGGACACAGCGGTGAAGGACAAGCAGAACAGCACAAGCAACCAACGCATTGAAACGATATCCCTAGAAGTGTCGCGGCTAAATTATTTTCAGGTATTGGCAGGTTGGGCCAGCGGCGGGATCGATTCGGATCGCACCGGGTAATCCTCGGCTCGCCGGTCAGCATAGAAGTATTCCAGGGTGCGGCCCACTGTGCGGAAGGCCAGTTCGTCCCAGGGAATATCCGCTTCTTCGAACAGTTTCACCTCAAGGCTTTCCGGCCCGGCAGCAAAATCTTCATCCACCAGTTCGGCGCGGAAGAATACATGCACCTGACTGATGTGCGGTACGTCAATCAGCGTATAGATGCTCAAATTGCGTACCCGGGCGCAGGCTTCCTCGGCGGTTTCGCGTACGGCGGCCTGTTCGACGGTTTCGCCGTTCTCCATGAAGCCCGCCGGCAGCGTCCAGTACCCGCGTCGCGGCTCGATGGCACGCCGGCACAGCAGGACCTTGCTGCCCCAGGTCGGTACGCAGCCGGCCACGATGTTGGGGTTCTGGTAGTGAATGGTATGACAGGTGTCGCAAACGAAGCGCAGGCGCGAGTCGCCTTCGGGTATGCGCTGGGTCACCGGGTTACCGCACTGGCTGCAGAATTTCATGCTTGGATTCCTGAATGCTGCGCCTATCTTGGCTTGCACGGGCCGGTGCGGCAAGTTGTCGTTTCGCGACACGATGCGGTGCGGGGGTTGGGCCGCTTGAATGATTGGTGCATCATGCAAGGTAGCGAACAAATCGAGAAGTCTCATGCTGGACGAGCTACTGCATCGAGTAAGCAACCATACCCCGCGTCAACTGGAGGTGGACCGACGTTTCCCTGAGGCTGCGGTGCTGGTACCGATCACCCGCAGTGATGAACCGGAGCTGTTGCTGACCCTGCGCGCCAGCGGGCTCTCGACCCATGGCGGCGAGGTGGCGTTTCCCGGCGGTCGACGTGATCCGGAGGACCCGGACCTGGTCTTTACGGCCTTGCGCGAAGCCGAAGAGGAAGTCGGCCTGCCCCCCGGCCTGGTAGAAGTGATCGGTCCCCTCAGTCCGTTGATTTCGCTCCATGGCATCAAGGTCACGCCTTATGTCGGGGTGATTCCGGATTACGTCGAGTACCAGGCCAACGATGCCGAGATCGCTGCGGTGTTCAGTGTGCCGCTGGATTTTTTCCGCAAGGACCCCCGTGAGCACACCCATCGCATCGATTACCAGGGCTGCAGTTGGTATGTCCCCAGTTATCGTTTTGGCGAATACAAGATCTGGGGCCTGACGGCGATCATGATCGTCGAACTGGTGAACCTGCTGTTCGACGCGGGCATCGACCTGCACAAACCGCCCAGAACCTTCATCAATACCTGAAGCCCGAGGATCGTCATGAAATACCGTCTGGGCGATGCCCGTGTCGAAGCCCATCCACAAAGCTGGATCGCGCCCAACGCGACACTGGTGGGCAAGGTTCGTCTCGAAGAGGGCGCCAATGTCTGGTTCAACGCCGTGCTGCGCGGCGACAACGAATTGATCCTGATCGGCAAGAACAGCAACGTGCAGGACGGCACGGTGATGCACACTGACATGGGTTTTCCGCTGACCATCGGCACCGGCGTGACCATCGGCCACAACGCCATGCTTCACGGCTGCACGGTGGGGGATTACAGCCTCATCGGCATCAATGCGGTGATCCTCAATGGCGCGAAAATCGGCAAGAATTGCATCATCGGCGCCAATTCGCTGATCGGCGAAAACAAGGAAATTCCTGACGGTTCGCTGGTCATGGGCTCGCCCGGCAAGGTCGTGCGGGAACTGACCGATGCCCAGAAGAAAATGCTCGAAGCCAGCGCGGCCCATTACGTGCACAACGCCCAGCGCTACGCCCGCGACTTGGCGGAGCAGGAAGAATGACCACCCCCGAACGCCCGGTGCCTTCGCCCTGCGTGAGCATCTGCTCGCTGGACGATGATGATATCTGTATCGGCTGCCAACGGACCGTGGCGGAGATCACCCGCTGGAGTCGGATGAACAATGACGAGCGGCGCAGCGTCCTCGCGTTGTGCCATGAGCGGGCGAAGGCCAGTGGGATGGTGTGGACACTGCCTGCACGGTCTTGAGGTTGAAACAACTTCCTGTGGCACGGGGATAAATCCCCTTGTCCCGAAAGGTCTGTTCAGCGACGCCCCATCCACCGATCCAACCCCACCACCCCCAGCGCAATCACCACAAACCCCGCCAATATCCCCCCGGCATTGATGAACACCTGTCGATAACCCAGGCTCGCCACGTCGATGAACGGGTAGGGGTAGGTCGCAAGCCAATCACCGCGCAGCAGCAGATAAGCGAAATACACCACGGGATAAACCACCCATAACCCGATATGTCTCAGGCGCAGGGTGCCCTTGGGCACGCACAACCACCAATAAACGACATACAACAGTGGCACCACGTCGTGCAGCAACTCGTCGGCCACGAACTGCCAGCCGTCGGGCTGCCAGAGATGGCGCAGCAGCAGGTTGTAGGCCAGGCCGACCAGGGCGATGCTGGCGGCGATACCGCTGCGCACGCTCGGCAGCAGGAACCAGCGCCGCACGACGGAGGGGCGCTCGGTCAGTTCCCAGGTCAGCACCACCGCTACCAGGATGTTGGTCAGTACCGTGAAGAAGCTGAAGGTGTTCACCAGCCCGCCCAGCAGGCTTGCGCCCAATTCCCATCGGCCCAGCAGGATCAGATACAACTGGATGCTCAACCCCACCCAGCCCAGCAGCGCGATCACCGACACGAAGCGCTGGCGCAGCGTGAGCTGGCAACCCGGATCGAGGCCCACGACTCAGACCGGCCGTTTGGTACGCATCAACTTGACGTACAACCGCTCGACCTTCTCCCGCGCCCACGGCGTCTTGCGCAGGAACGTCAGGCTCGACTTGATGCTCGGGTCACTCTTGAAGCAGCGGATGTCGATGCGCTCGGCCAGGCCCGACCATTCGTAGTGCTGAACCAGTGCATTGAGGATCTGCTCCAGCGTCACGCCGTGCAGCGGGTTGTTGTTTTGTTCGTTCATGGAGGGCCTTTGCGCGAATGAGACGGTAAAGCGGCGCACCTTAGCCGAGGTGCCCTCAAGGTGGAAGCATAGTTGCGTCTCGACGCGCTTGCCTCGTGCCCACTGTTACCGAAAGCGAAATGATCCATGTCAACAAAAGCGCTTTCTCTATGTGTAACAGGACATTATCCTTGCGCGGCTTGCTGAAACGGTTCTTGTCGCGTGCCAGAGCCTTGGTGATCAGCTCATCCTGATTAATGACCGAAGAAATACTTCCGACCATTCCCTGGTTCAGCCCTCGCAAGATAGCGCTGTCTGAATGGGGATGATTTGTGGGAGCGAGCCTGCTCGCGATTGCAGTGCAACAGCCAACATCGCGTCTGAATGTTCCACCGCAATCGCGAGCAGGCTCGCTCCCACAGGGAATTGCAGTCACTCAACAGCTTTTAACTGAACCATGCCCCCAAAGGATCGTCATCTACAGTGACACTTTGCGCGGGACTCCTTAAAACCTCACGGAGATCACACTATGAGCACTGAGGGTGCTTTGAGTCGAAGCCGTCTGCTACCGAGCCTGCTCGGCATTCTGCTTCTATTGATGGGCCTGGCCCTGTTGGCTGGCGGGGTCAAGCTGAGCACGCTTGGCGGCTCGTGGTATTACCTGCTGGCGGGTATCGGCCTGGTCTTGACCGGCGTACTGCTGATCATGGCCCGTCGTGCTGCCCTGGGCTTGTACGCACTGGTGCTGTTCGCCAGCACCGTGTGGGCGTTGTGGGAAGTGGGCCTGGACTGGTGGCAACTGGTGCCGCGCCTGGCGATGTTGTTTGCCTTGGGCATTGTCCTGCTGCTGCCATGGTTTCGTCGCCCATTGCTGACGACCGACGCCTCGCCGATGGGCACCCGCGCATTGGGCGCCGCCGTGGTTATCGCCGGTGTTGTCGCACTGGCCAGCCAGTTCACCAACCCCGGTGAAATCAAGGGCCAACTGGACCGCGACAGCGTGCCGGGCATGACCAACACCGCACCGGCCATGCCCGACGGCGACTGGAATTCCTACGGCCGCAGCGCCCATGGCGATCGTTATTCGCCGCTGGCACAGATCACCCCGCAGAATGTCAGCAAGCTGGAGCAGGCCTGGAGCTATCGCACCGGCGACCTGCCAGGGCCGGGTGACCCGGGCGAGACCACCGCGGAAAACACCCCGCTGAAGGTCAACGGCATGCTCTACGTGTGCACGCCCCACAGTCAGGTGATTGCGCTGGAACCGGAAACCGGCAAGGAAATCTGGCGTTTCGATCCGAAGCTTTCCACCCAGAAGGCAGAAAACTTCAAGGGTTGGGCCCACATGACCTGCCGTGGCGTGACCTACCACGACGACGCGGTGTACGCCTCGGCCGAGCAAAGCCCGACCGGTACTGCCAGCAACACACCGGCCAGCACCGTTTGCCCTCGGCGGATTTTCCTGCCGACCGCCGACACCCGCTTGATCGCTCTGAACGCCGACACCGGCAAGATGTGCGAAGACTTCGGTGACAAGGGCCAGGTCGATCTGACCGCCAACATTGGTGGCTTCACGGCCGGCGGTTATTACTCCACTTCGCCACCGGCAGTTACCCAGAACCTGGTGGTCATTGGCGGCCACGTCACCGATAACGTCTCCACCGACGAGCCCAGCGGCGTGATCCGCGCTTACGACGTGCACACCGGCAAGCTGGTGTGGAACTGGGACAGCGGCAACCCGGACGAAACCACGCCGATTGCCGAAGGCCAGACCTACACCCGCAACTCGCCGAACATGTGGTCGATGTTCAGCGTCGACGAAAAACTTGGCATGCTCTACCTGCCGATGGGCAACCAGACTCCCGACCAGTTCGGTGGCATGCGTACGCCGGAGTCGGAAAAATACGCCGCCGGCCTGACCGCGCTGGACATCGCCACCGGCAAGGTGCGCTGGTACTTCCAGTTCACCCACCACGACCTGTGGGACATGGATGTCGGCGGCCAACCGACCCTGATGGACCTGAAGACCGCCGACGGCGTGAAGCCGGCCGTACTGGCGTCGACCAAGCAGGGCAGCATCTACGTGCTGGACCGCAGCAACGGCCAGCCGATCGTTCCGATCAAGGAAATCCCGGTGCCGCAAGGCGCGGTGGAAGGCGACCACACTTCGCCGACCCAACCGATGTCGGACCTGAACTTCGTGCCGCCGGTTCTCAAGGAACGCGACATGTGGGGCGTGACCCCGTTCGACCAGATGCTCTGCCGGATCGAGTTCAAGTCGCTGCGATACGAAGGCATGTTCACGCCGCCGTCGCTGCAAGGCTCGATCGTTTACCCAGGTAACTTCGGCGTGTTTGACTGGGGCGGTATCTCGGTCGATCCGGTGCGCCAGATCGCGTTCGTCAACCCCAGCTACATGGCGTTCAAGTCCAAACTGGTACCGGCGGCGGAAGTGGCTGGCGGTCCGGGGCGCAAGAGCGAAACCGAAGGTGTGCAGCCGAACAAGGGCGCGCCGTACGGCGTGATCCTCGAAGCTCTGCTGTCGCCCATGGGCCTGCCGTGCCAGGCACCGGCCTGGGGTTACGTGGCGGCGGTGGACCTGACCAACAACAAGACCCTGTGGAAACACAAGAACGGCACCGTGCGTGACAGCTCGCCGGTACCGATCCCGCTGAGCATGGGCGTACCGAGCCTGGGCGGCACGTTCACCACCGCCGGTGGCGTGGCGTTCCTGAGCGGCACCCTCGACCAGTACCTGCGTGCCTATGATGTGAAAAACGGCAAGCAGCTATGGGAAGGCCGCCTGCCCGCTGGCGCCCAGACCACACCGATGACCTACACCGGCAAGGACGGCAAGCAATACGTGCTGGTCGTTGCAGGGGGGCATGGTTCGTTGGGTACGAAACAGGGTGACTACGTGATTGCGTACAAACTGCCGGATTAAGCCAGACCGGCGCTCATGAAAAAGGCGACACCTTTGCGGGTGTCGCCTTTTTTTGAGTGTGTCTCTTGTGGCAAGAAATCCACTGTGGCGAGGGGATTTATCCCCGCTGGGCTGCAGAGCAGCCCTAAAGCCAGACAACACGGTGTGTCAGAGGGATTGAGTCCATAGCGATGGGGCTGCTTCGCAGCCCAGCGGGGATAAATCCCCTCACCACAGGGTTTGTGTGCAGCCTTACAACTCGACCATGATCGCCTGGGAGGCGCGGGTCGCCTTGGCGCGGGCGGCTTCGATGGATTCGTCGCGAGCCAGGGCCACGCCCAGGCGGCGCTGGCCGTTGACTTCCGGCTTGCCGAATAGGCGCAGGGCGGTGTCCGGTTCGCTCAGGGCGGCGCCGAGGTTGGCGAACGCGGTCTGGGTCGACTGGCCTTCCACCAGCAGCACCGCCGAAGCCGACGGGCCGAACTGACGGATCAGCGGAATCGGCAGGCCGAGGATGGCGCGGGCGTGCAACGCGAACTGCGACAGGTCCTGGGAGATCAGCGTCACCAGGCCAGTGTCATGCGGGCGTGGCGAGACTTCGCTGAACCACACCTGATCGCCCTTGATGAACAGCTCGACACCAAACAGACCGCGGCCGCCCAGGGCCTCGGTCACGGCCTTGGCGACGCGCTCGGACTCGGCCAGGGCCACCGGGCTCATGGCCTGTGGCTGCCAGGATTCCTGGTAGTCGCCTTTTTCCTGGCGATGGCCGACCGGTGCGCAGAAGGTAGTGCCGCCGACATGGCGCACGGTGAGCAAGGTGATTTCGTAATCGAAGTCGATGAAGCCTTCAATGATGACCCGACCCTTGCCGGCACGACCGCCTTCCTGGGCGTAGTCCCAGGCTTTCTGCACGTCGTCGGTGCTGCGCAGCAGGCTCTGGCCCTTGCCCGACGAACTCATGACCGGTTTGACCACACACGGGAAACCCAGGGTTTCCACAGCCTTGCGGTAATCTTCCACAGTATCGGCGAAGAAGTACGGCGAGGTCGGCAGGCCCAGTTCTTCGGCGGCCAGGCGACGGATGCCTTCACGGTTCATGGTCAGTTGCGCGGCACGGGCGGTGGGGATCACGGTGAAGCCTTCGGCCTCCAATTCCACCAATGTCGCGGTGGCGATGGCTTCGATTTCCGGCACGATGAAGTGCGGCTTCTCGGCTTCGATCACGGCACGCAGTGCCGCGCCGTCGAGCATGTTGATCACATGGCTGCGGTGGGCCACTTGCATGGCCGGCGCGTTGGCGTAGCGGTCCACGGCAATCACCTCGACGCCCAAGCGCTGCAGTTCGATTACCACTTCCTTGCCCAGCTCACCGCTGCCACACAGCAATACGCGGGTCGCGGTGGGCGACAATGGAGTTCCGATACGGGTCATCTGAAGGTCCTCAAACAGGAGCGGATCATCGAGGGTTGCGCGCCGGGCGAGCTTCCCGTGGGGAGAAAACGCGGCATTTTACATGAACCGCGGGGTTTGGCTTCAATTGGCCATGACTTGCCGACGCAAGCGCCAGGCCATGATCAGCCAGACAGCCGTAACCCCGGCGAATTTCGAGGCCAGGGCGGTGATCACCACGGCAGGCGTCAGGGCGTCGATCAGGCCGAAGAATATAAAAGTGTCCAGGGGAATGCTCAGGGCCGAGCTGATCCAGAGCCGGTCATGCAGCGGGCGCCTGGTGATGGTGAAGACCAGCCAATCGATGCACTCGGACACCGCGAACGCCGTGGCGCTGGCCAGGGCGATGGTCGGGTCCGAAGTCACATAGGACAACACCAGTGCCGCCAGCATTGCGACAATAGCGCCATGGCCAAAGCGGGTCTGGACCATGTCCCGCAGGATAAACACCAACCCACCCCAGGCCGACCAGATGATGTCCAGGTGTGGCGCGGCGGAAAAGGCGTAGTTGATCAGCACGACGCTGCTGATGTAGGCGAGCAGGAAAAGCATGGAATCAGTCCTCGTCGCTGTCATCCGCCTTCCAATAACCCACGGCCTTGACGAAGTCCGGGTCCAGCCGTTTTTCATCCAGCAGCACCCGGCGGATCTGCCGCGACACTTTGCTTTCGGTGGCGACCCAGGCGTATAGCTTGCCGTCGGGCATGTCCAGGTGTTGCACGGTGGTCAGCAGGCTGTCATGGCGGCCCTCGCGCAGCACCCAGATCACATGCACCTGTGCCTGGCTGTGGAGTAATTGCTGTTCGGCGCCGTTTTCCACTTCCACCACCACCAGCGCACGCCGGTTGGGCGACAGGCCTTCGAGCCGCCGGGCGATGGCGGGCAGGGCGGTTTCATCGCCGATGAGCAGGTAGCTCTCGAAAATATCCGGCACGATCATCGAGCCCCGTGGCCCGCCGATATCCAGGTATTGGCCGGGTGTCGCCTGGGCCGCCCAGGTCGCGGCCGGGCCGTCGCCGTGGAGCACGAAGTCGAGGTCCAGCTCCAGGGTGTCCGGATCGTAACGGCGCGGGGTGTAGTCGCGCATGGGCGGCAGCGGGCCCTGGGCCTTTCCGGCGCTGGGGTCGTAGATGGCCAGGGCTGCTCGTTCCTCGGCGTTCTGTGGGAAGAACACCTTTACATGATCATCCGTGCCCAGGCTGACGAACCCGGCCAGTTCCGGCCCGCCGACCGTGATACGGCGCATGCGTGGGGTCAGATCCACCACCCGCACTACTTGCAGGCGCCGACGCTTGATTTCGTGGCTGACACGGTGAATGGTGTTTGGATCGATGTCTGTCATTGGCTAGGTTCCGCAAGGGGTAGACGGTCGTGGCCGTCGATGATGGCTTTGGCGGTGTCGTTGAGCAGGTCACGCACCCGCATGATTTCTTCCGGGCTCCAGCGGCCATGGTGCTTGCGCAGCGCATGACGCAAGTTATACACCGCTTCGTGAATCTCCGGGGGCCGGTCATGGCCGCGCAACGTGCGCTTATTCACCTCGATACGCTCCCGCACGGCTTCCAGTGCGCTCGCCTGCTCTTCAAGCAATAGACGTCCGGCGTCAGTGACGCTGTAGCTTTTTTTTCCGCCCTCGGTGTCGCCGTGGATCATCGCGCGCCCTTCAAGGAACGTCAGGGTCGGGTAGATCACGCCGGGGCTGGGACTGTAGGCGCCATCGAACATGTTTTCGACGCGGCGGATCAAGTCATAGCCGTGGCAGGGCTGTTCGGCGATCAGTGCCAGAACCAGCAGCTTAAGCTCACCGGAAGCAAAGACCCGGGGCCCCCGGTTGCCACGCTCACGAACGGGTGCAAGTTGTTCGAATCGGTCTTGTCCACGTTCGGCTTGAAAATAAGAGTCTGTCATATGCCTGTTCTCCGTGCTGCATAAGATAGAAGTCAGATATATCTTTTTCCTGAGATATATCTTTGAGCTTGGCGAGGTCTTGAAACTAAGATATATCTAATGGCGTCGTGCGATAGTTGTCCTGGGCACGACCTTACCCCAATAGTTGAAATAGGCGGATAACGCTATTTTGCGTCGGTTTTGCTTGACATTTGGCAATGGCGCGGCGCGACTGTAAATGTGGGTTGTTTCTGACATCTAAACTTCTTTTTTATATAAACCCGAGTATTTTTCGCTCTTTCGTGTGCTGGTTTTACTACACGATTGTGCGAATTTGCCTGCTTTTTTTTAGTTAAAGAGAGTCGATCATGCCCCGGCGTTGAAGAGGCCACTCGTGCTGTTATCGGGCTGCAACTTCAACCTTTCTCTTTATGCCAAGAACAGGTGTTAACAACATGCTCAAACAATTCGTATCCGGTACTGCTCTGGTCGCCGCTGCCCTGGGTGCTTCGCCAGCATTCGCCCTTGACGATGCTCGTTCATCCATCCATATCAGCGCGACCATTCCTACCAAGCAGTTCCATGTGCTGCCGCGCGACCCGGACTTCGGTAAGGATGAGGTCATGAACTACAACCCTGTGACCAACACCCTGAGCTCCGTGCGCCAGACCTTCGACGTGAAGAACACCGATGGTTCGGTCCATGCCTACATCCTCGGTGGCCAGCCTTCGCTGACCAACGGTACCGATTCCATTCCTCTGCTGACCCGGTTCAACAACGTCACCCTGACCGAGTTTCCGCAAGAGGTGGTGACCGACGCCGCATCCACTCCGGGTACCCAGGCCGACATGCTTATCCTGGCCTCGACCGTGCCTCTGGAAAGTCAGGTAGGCCAATACACCGCCGACTTCACCGTGATCTTCGACGCGGTGCCGCGTCCGTAAACCCTTCGATGCCCGATGAGCCTCTTCTCTTCCCGCGGGCATAGACGCAGGTCGGCCACCCGGCCGGCCTGTACCTGGAACGTCCGTTAGTTTGCCGATATGAGAATCCGTTGATGTTTCCGAAGACACCCATCGCGGGTGCCCTCGCGCTGATGCTGTGCGCGAGTGCATTGGCTGCGCCGACTGCCCCCGGTACGACACCGAGAAGTCTGTTGTCCCAGGCCAAGGGGCTGCCGGAGGAGTTTGAATCCCACTTTTTCGATGTGCCTCTGGCGGTTCGTATAGAACTCGATCAACAGTACCTCGGCGAAGCCATGGTGGTGTTGACCCGGGACGATCGCATTACTTTGCTCGAATTCACTGACACCCAGGACAGCCCGATCTCGGCCGCGGACCGCGGGCAATGGGAACACCTGCTCAAGGCGGGGCGTCCCTTGGGGGCTTGTGAAACCCAATGTACCTCGGGGCTTTTGGCGGTGCACTACAGTCTCGAACATTCGCTGGTGTCCATTCTTACCCGGAATGTCGAACGTGGTAGCGCAGAGAAGCGTTACTACGACCAGCCGCAAGACGGCAGTCTTGGTCTTATCTTCAACAACCAACTCAACCTCAACGGTGGCCAGGAACAGGACACGGGTGGGCGTTATGGTCTCAACGCCAGTTCCAGCCTGGGTAACTGGAGCCAGTCGTTCGACTTGCAACTCTCCCGACTGGGCGGGCCGGATGACAAGCTTTATCACGCCGTCCATGAACTCTTCACCCAGCGGGAAATGGAAGATACGTTCTTTCGCCTGGGCTACTTCATGCCGGGCTCCGATGGCTTGAACCGGCAGATCCGTTCGTTCGGCGCCAACCCGGACACCGCGCTGGGGGTCATGTACGGCAGCTCCGACAGCCTGGTCATCAACAATCCCAAGCCCAGCGTGTACCCGATCTATGTCACCGCCAGCCGCCAGGCCGCGGTGGAGATCTACCGCAACGGCCTGTTGATCAACACCCAGGCCGTTGCCGCCGGTTTGCAGAGCCTGGACACCCGCCCGCTGCCCGGCGGCATCTATGAAGTGGAGGTACGGCTGATCGAGGACGGGCAGACCACGGCCACCACTCAGGAGCTGGTCTACAAACCCAACAATTGGCGCAGCGCCGACGATCGCTGGCGCTATAACGTGTTTGCCGGCCGTGAAAGCAAACTGCTGAGCAACTGGGACGACCAACCGAGCGGCTTCGCCACTGCCGGGGTCGGCCTCAATTACCTGGCACACCCTCGGGTGGTGCTGGGACTGTCCACACGCCAGGTGCAGGACAAACTCCAATATGGCACCTCGGTGGACTGGACATTGGCCAGCAGGGCCAGCCTGTTCGCCAACATCTACCAGACCGAAAAATACGGCACCGGCATGGACCTGCAGGGCCTCTACAGCTATGGCCTGGGGAGTGTGGTCGTCAGTCATAACCGCAGTTGGCTGGATACCCGCAACACTTACGAAATCCTGCCCGACGGCACGCGTGTGCGCCAACGCAACGTGTTCGTCGGCCATACCAGCAATTCCTCGCTGTCGGTCAACCACCGGTTGAGCAACAAGACATCCGTCAACGGGCGGCTGTTCTACAGCGAGGGCAATGTCCAGGGCACCGGCCTGGACCTGGGATGGAACCAGCGTGGCAAGCTGGGCGGCAGCGATGCCAACTGGCGCTTGTCGGTGTTCGACCGCCCGGGCACGTCCAGTACCGCCGAGCGACGCAATCGTGGCCTGGACCTGAGCGTCAACGTGGCGTTGGGCGGGCCGGGCGAGTATTGGACCGGCAGCATCGGCACACGAACCTCCCGCGACGGCGACAGGGATAACAATGCCTCGCTGACCTATCGCCGGGACCTTGAGGATCACGTCCTGCAAAGCGTTTCCGCCACGGCCCTGGCCGATACCTACGGCATGGGCCTGTCGGGCCTTGCCAGTTTCGAAACCGATTCGTTGTATGGCGACGGCTTTATCCAGCGTTCTTCCTACAACGACAACCTCACCGGCGGCTTGAACCTGAGCAGCACGGTGGCCGTGGGCAGCCGTAAAGTCGCTTTCACCGGCCTGCCCCAGAATGGCGGCGCGGGCATGATCGTCGATGTGGAGACGGATCTGGACGATATCGTCTTGCTTGCCGATGACTTGACCGGCGGCACCACGACCCTGCGTCCTGGCCGTAACTTCGTGGCCACCACCGCCTACCAGAACAGCATGGTGACCTTCGACTTCGACGGTATCCATCCGCCGGCGGCCAGTATCTCCCCGGCGCGCGTTCGCTATCACTTGAACAAGGGCGGTGTGGACTACCGCAAGGTGAGCGTGATGAGAACGGTCACTGTCCTGGGGCGCCTGTTGGACGAACAGGGGAAGCCGCTCAAGGGCCATCACGTCATCAATCACGCCAGCCGCGGGGTCAGCGAAGTGGACGGGTTTTTCTCCATGGAGATGACCGCCAACTCGCCGACGCTGGAGGTTCGCTATGGCAATGACTTGCTCTGCCAGTTCCGACTCGATCCGGACAGCGCCAGCCGCGAGGGCGACGTGTTGATGATCGGCGATCTGCGTTGCACGCCGGACACGCTGGCCGGCAACGATCCTGTGCGCCAGACGGCGGGTTGAGCCTGACTCCACTTTCAAGACGTATTCCGTGAAACGGTCGTCATCGACCGACGTCAATCCATGAGGTTTGGTAATGAAACGCTTATTGGCTTTGTGTGGTTTTTCGCTGTTTTCCATGATGGCCCAGGCCGGGCCGCAGATTAATGTCGGCGTGGTCTACGACTACCTTGACGGCGACAAAAGCACCTACATGAAGAGGGTCTTCAACGGCGGCACGTCCACGGCGTTCGTGAAGATCGAGATCATGGAAATCCTCTACGCCGCGGACGGCAGCTACCAGGAGGTGCCGCTGCAGGACCAGGTCGACGCCATGACCAAAAACGGCCTGATGGCGAGTCCGGCGCGCCTGATCGTGCCGGCCAATGGCGTGCAGGGCACTCGACTGCTGTTCATGGGTGATCGCGACAAGGAGCGCTACTTCAGGGTTCGCTTCGTGCCGGTGGTGCCGGAGGCCGAGGATGAGTTCGCGGTCAGCGCCGAGGAACGCGAGGATTACAAGAAGGAGCGCATCGCAGCTGGAGTGAAAGTGCTGGCCGGTTTCGGCACGGTGTTTTTCGTAAGACCCAGGGACACCCGTTTCGAGACCGTCATCGACGACAGCGCCGGACGCTACCAGGTGCGCAACAACGGTAACAGCGTGGTGGTGATCGATGAGTTCAAGGATTGTTCCGCGCAAAAAGAAAACGATTGCCGGCCGACGACAAAGCACCACGTCATGGCCGGTCGTGCCTTTGCGTTCGATAAGGAGCCGGGGCGGGAATACCGTTTCGACCTGATCGAAGGCCCAGGGAAGAAAGCCGTCGAAATCAAAGGCTGACGACTTGCCGTCGCTGACGCCAAAGGTATCCATCATGTTCAAGACACTGGTCCGCTCCCTCCTGTTCAGCACGCTCACACTCCCGCTTCTCCCGGCATGGGGAACCGTGGAGCGGGAAACATTCGAAGTGCTCGTCACCCTGCCGACCGTCGACTTCCACGTCCTGCCGGTAGACCCGCAACTGGTCGAACGCGAGCAGCCGATGCAGTTCAACACCTTGACCTCCGGGCTCCTGCCGTTACGGGCCAACTACGAAGTCAAGAACGCCAACGGCGCCATCAATGCCCGCCTGGCCGAGGAGGCGTATTTGTCCAACGGCCGTGATCGCATCGACCTGCTTGTCCTGTTCAACAACGTTGCATTGAGTCTCGATTCGAATCGGGTGGTCTCGGCCGCCGAGGCCCGGCCCGGTCGGCGCGTTGGCCTGGAGATTTCCGCCGTCAGGACGGATGAAGATTATGCGCCCGGCAATTACCACGGCACCGTACACATGGTGTTCGACGCGGTGGCCCCGTAGCTAATTATTGGAGAGAGTATGAGTCCTTCAAACACCTTCGGACGCGGGCGTTCATTGTGTCGCGTTGCCATGACTCTGGTCCTGCTGTTGGCCGGCACGTCGACGGCCAGCGCGGTGACCATGGACATCACTGCGCGTTTCCGTCCAGACCCCTTGAAGCCCAGGGAGAATAAATTCGTCAATACCACGCCGCTGGGTGGGTATTGTTTTGTTCATGCAGCGCAATGCAACGCCCTGGGTATTTCCAGCGTTTTTTTCCCCATCGATGTCAGGTCCTCCGGTCCTATCCAGGACAATCACGGCAACATTCGGCAAGGCGCGATGTTCAACGTGCCGGCCGACTGGCGCTCGGTCACGGTTACTCATGCCACCACGGGCGAAAGTAGCGTTGTGGAGATGCGCGTTGCGGGTATTGGCGCACGCTATCGGGATCTGGATGTCACCGCTCTGACGGGAGTGGGAAATGCCACTGTCGCTCACGGCTTGTTATGGGGTTCCGCCTGGAATGAGGCCCCTTCGCCGTGCCGCAGTTCGGGCCTCGGGGCGGGGATCTCCGCGGTGACTTATTCTTTTTTCTGGCATTTTCCACAAACAGGTACCTGTGCAAAACAGGCCAGATACCTGATCCCTTCGTTTCGTTATGACGACGTCAGTTTTTCCTATGAATTGCGTACCCCCAATCCCTTGAAGATGTCTGCGGGTCGCTACACCGGCACGATGTCTTATTCCATCGGGCCGGGCGGGGACTTTGATTTCGGCGATGTCATGGTCGCGAACGACTCCTTGCTCACGCTCAATTTCGATCTGGAGGTCGAACACACGCTCAGGGTCGAAGTCCCTCCTGGCGGGAACAAGGTCGTGCTCGAACCCCAGGGTGGCTGGCAAGCCTGGCTGAACCAAGGGCAAAAACCGACGCGGTTGTTTCGTGACCAGACCTTCCATCTCTGGGCTTCGTCGCGTTTCAAGATGAACCTGCATTGCCAGTTCGCCGATGCCAGCGACAACACCTGCATGCTCTGGGCACCCAGTTCCGGTTTTCTGGTGCCGGTCAGTATCAGTGTGACCCTGCCCGGCGGCGTGACCGACGCCACCGGGCAACCGGTCAACCGCCGTCGGCTCTATCTGGACGGCAGCGGCACCGAGCTGTTCCAGCCGGGGATTTTCATCGACCGCAAGCCGGGTACCCTGCATTTTGAAGTCGGCCGCGCCCAGGTGGAGCAAATGCTGGGCGGGGACGCCAAGCAATACGGCGGCACGGTGACGGTGATATGGGACTCGGAGGTGTAACCGGTTTGCGCCGCTCCCACGGGCCCTACTGGCGAGCCACCAATGGCTGGCACTGGGTATGGCTGCCTGGTTGCAGGTAAGGGGAGAGTATGGGCGCCATGCCCTTGAGCACTTGCACCGGCAGGGCCGAGGTGAATTTGAAATTCTGCGCCGAGGCCCCCGGGACGTAGGCGGTGAGGGTGCCGAAATGGCTGTCGCCAATGAAGAACACGAAGGTGGCGGTGCGGTTGATCGACTTGGAACTGATCACCCGTCCGCCGGGCCCGACGGCTTCGATGCGGTTGTCGCCGGTGCCGGTCTTGCCGCCCATTGGTAATGGCGTGTCGTCCGCCAGTTTGAAACTTCCGGCCACCCGTTTCGCGGTACCGGCATCGACCACTTGGGACAACGCCCCGCGCAAGGCCCGCGCCACTTCGACGGGCATCACCCGCTTGCCGTTGTCCGGGTCATTGATCAATTGCGTTTCATAGGGGGTGTTGGCGGCGAAGTGCAGGCTGTCGATTCGCAGGGCCGGCTGCCGGACCCCGTCGTTGAGAATCGTGCCCACCAGTTCCGCCAGCGCCGCGGGGCGGTCGCCGGAGCTGCCGATAGCGGTAGCCAGCGACGGTACGAGATGGTCGAACGGATAGCCGACTTTCTGCCAGCGCTGGTGGATGTCCAGAAAGGCTTCGATCTCCAGCATGGTACGGATGCGACTGTCCCGTGCGCTTTTGTGCCGGCTTTTGAACAGCCAGCTGTAGACCTCCTGGCGTTCGAACTGGCTGGCCTTGACGATTTCACTGAATTTGGCGTCGGGGTTGTTCAATAAATACCCCATCAACCACAAGTCCAGCGGATGGACTTTGGCAATGAAGCCCTGGTCCGGCAGGTCGTAAGCGCCCGGGCCGTAGCTCTGGTAGAGCCGCTCCAGACGTTCATCGGTGAGTTTTTCGACGCTTTTGGCCGATTTCAGATGCGAGCGCACGAAGCGGTTGAAGCTTTCCTGGCTGTCGTTGGGGAAGAAATAGCGGTGCACTGCGGCCAGACGGATTGCGGTGGGATGCATGCTGTCGAGAAACGTCTCGAGACGCTGGCTGGTGTCCTTCTTCTGGTACTTCTTCCAGAACTTGAGCAGGAACGAAGTGCCTTCGCGGTCGGCGAACTGGGCCAGGTATTCCTGGCGCCGCGGATCCTTGTCGTCCTTGAGCAGTTCGGCGCTGTTGCTGGGGCCCGCGTAGGTCGCATAGCGCACCAGGTCGCGCATCAGGCGGATGAACGGCAGGTTGATCGATTCGCGCAGGGAGTCGCGCAGGGTAGGGTTGCGGCCGTTGTCTTCGTTGCGGAAGTTGTGGAAGGTGTGCAGCCCGCCGCCGGTGAAGAACGCCTCGCCGGGGCTGGCGGAGTAGGTGCGGTCCAGGGCCGCTTCAAGCATCTTCGGCAGACTGCGGTCGCTGTTCTGGATCAGGTAGTCGACGGCCCAGCGGGACAGACGGTCCTGGTCGGCGATGTCGGCTTTCTTCAGCTCGGCCGGCGTTTGCTGGCCATAGCGCTCATGCAATTCGGCGATGATCTGCAGGTAGGTGGTGAGCACCCTCAACTTGGCGGTAGAGCCCAGTTCCAGCTTGCTGCCTTCGTTGATATCGAAGGGCTGGTCGGTGCTGTCGGTCTGTACCCGTACCCGCGAGCCGTCCGGGGTCAGTTCCAGCAGGGTAAAGCTGTAGCGTACCTGGGTGGTGCTGGTCGGGGTCAGCAGGCGTTCGCCCATCAGGCCGATCTCGGTTGCGAAGGCCGGGTCCGCCAGGCGCTTGAGGTACTCGGTGGCCTGGGCCTGCAAGTCGTTTTGCAATGTGCTGGTGGCCGAGAGGTCCAGGCGGTCGAGATCATACAGCGGGCGGTTGAGCAATGTGGCGAGGCGACTGCGAGCCGCGCTGATACCTTTATTGGTTTCGATGGGTTGGATTGTCGGGTCCTGGACCCAGTCCCGGTAACTGACCTTGCTCGCCAGGGCCGCATCGGCCAGAGCCCCATCGATCACGCCGTTCTGTGCCAACAGCCGGAGATGGCTATCGGTCAGGCTCGCCAGCTCGTCGCGGCCCTTGGACAGGTAATGGGAAGGGCGACGCTGGGCGATCATCAGCGACAGCATCTCCCTCAGGGCCAGGCCTTTTTCAGCCAGGCTCCGTGGATCGGTGGCATCGCTGAACAGTCGTTCGTTGGCGCGTTTGAAGTCGGCGCCGTACCAGACTCGCAAGCCTTCAGCCATGCCGTGCACTTCGCCATGGCCAGGAACGGCGGAGAGCGGCACGCTGTTGAGGTAGTCGCGAACGATCCGTTGCCGCGCCTCAAGGGTTTGCGGGCCGGCCTGGTAGGCGCGCACGCTGGCGGACACCATCTGGCGGATTTTCTCCGCGCCCGAAACGGTCAGTCCATCGGGGGAATGACGGTACTTCTCCAGCTGAGTCGCCAACGTACTGCCCCCCGCGGATTGCCCCGGCAGGCTCAACATCTTGGCCACTTGTGACCACGCCGCCATGCCGAAGCGTGGCCAGTCCACCGCCGGATTGGCCTGTGGGTACCTTGGATCCAGCAGGAAACGGTTTTCAATGAACAACAGGCTTTGCACCACCACGGGGGGGATGGCATCGAAACTCGCATACAGCTGTTGCGGGTACTTGAATTGATACAGCGGCGCGGCGCGGCAATCGGTGATGGTCAGGCCGGCCTGGATTTTTTCCGGATAGGGAACGAACAACCCTTTATTGACGTAGTCCATCAGCGCCGGCGAAAACCGGGCCTGGGCCTGGATCACGTAATTACGCTTGAGCAAGCGCGGCAGAAACTCCCCCAGGGCGCTGTAGCCCAACCGCCGGTCGAACGGCCCGTCTCCGGGATAAACGATGGCATCGCTGGGGCCTGGCTGCACCGAATAGTTCAAGGACTCGGCATACCGACTGATTTCCCTGGCCTGGAAGCGTGAGGTGCGCATTTCCTTGGCGGCCGCCAGCCCGACCACCACCACGATAATCAGCAGCAACAACCAGAAAGCCCGCCAGCCATGCCGGGCACGGCGATTTTTTTGGGGTGAAGGCGCTTCTTCCATACGTTCAGTCGGGACCACAGGTTTACTCGAATCGGTTTGCCACAAAGCGCCCATAGTCACTGATCCACTCACGCAGATTGATCGGACTTGCTTGAAGCTTAGACGGTGGTTGGCGCGGGGGGAGGGGAAATTGATGGGCAACGGTCTGTCATGACTTCCACTAGCCGCTCTTTGCGGCGAGGGGATCTATCCGTGGCAAGGGGATTTGTCTGTTGCAAGGGGATTCATCTGTGGCGAGGGGATTTATCCCCGTTGGGCTGCGAAGCAGCCCCCAATGCAGATAACTCAATCGCCAGATACACCGGGGTGCCATTGGGGGGGACTGCTTCGCAGCCCAGCGGGGATAAATCCCCTCGCCACAGAATAAGCCCCAACATCACAAGTACTACACAAGCTTCGGACTATTCGCTCGATCTTCTCAGCGCCGATCAAACAACAGCATGGCTACGCTGCATCCAAACCCTCTCAAAGGAAGCAAGGAATGCATCCACGCCCCAAATCACATCGCTTGCGTCGAGGACGTTATTCGGAGCAAGGACGCGCCTATCTGGTGACGGCCGTTACCCATAAGCGTCGTCCTGTTTTTGCCAATTGGAAGGTTGGAAGATTGTTGGTTGCCGAATTCAAACGCGCTCATGACTCTGGTCTGGTGAATTCTTTAGCCTGGGTGGTGATGCCGGATCATTTTCACTGGTTGCTGCAACTCCACGACGGCCATCTGAGTCGTGTCATCGGTGCCACCAAAGCTCGATGCACCCATCGCATCAATAGCATGACCGAAACCTCTGGTCCGCTTTGGCAAAGCGGCTTCCATGACCGCGCGATTCGCGACAATGAAGAGCTGCGACCCACCGCCGACTACATCATTGCCAATCCGCTTCGGGCTGGGCTGGTGGAATGTATTGGCGATTACCCTCTCTGGGATACTGCATGGCTTTGAAGCCCTCTTGTTCCCTGTCTCGACCGGGAGCATGGATTTATCCGTGGCGAGGGGATTTATCTGTGGCAAGAGGGGATAAATCCCCTCCCACAGATAATTCCTCCCGCCCCAGTCGGCAGTGGCTCCGAAAGTCTTGTGCCAGAGCCATTGCCCGGTGCCCAGGCATGACGCTGCATCCTCTCTATGCAATACTCCGCAGCGCTTTCAGAAACGTCTCTCATCCAGATAATGCATCTCCAAAAACCCGGTCTTGTCTGAGGCTTATCCTGAATTTCTCTGTTTTTACAGTGAATCTCTCTATACCCGGCTTTTTATACTGCACGACCCACCGATCTTGAGGCTCCGGTCTCCAGGACGGTCTGCCCACGACGCAGACCCGGTTTCGGCAAGGCAACAGGCTTATCGGCCTGTGGCCTTGGAAGCCCGGTGGCCAATCCAATAACAAAACGAGGTTGTATCCCTATGCCTGTCGGCAATCATCTGCCCCATGGCGAGACCGCTCAGGGTGGTCCGCTCAAACGTGAACTCGGCGAGCGACATATCCGCCTGATGGCGCTTGGCGCCTGCATCGGTGTCGGGTTGTTCCTCGGTTCGGCCAAGGCCATCGAAATGGCCGGCCCGGCGATCATGCTGTCCTACATCATTGGTGGCCTGGCGATCCTGGTGATCATGCGCGCCCTCGGCGAGATGGCTGTGCACAATCCAGTGGCCGGTTCGTTCAGCCGTTATGCCCAGGACTATCTCGGCCCGCTGGCCGGCTTCCTGACCGGCTGGAACTATTGGTTCCTGTGGCTGGTGACCTGCGTGGCGGAGATCACCGCGGTGGCGGTGTACATGGGCATCTGGTTTCCCGATGTGCCCCGCTGGATCTGGGCCCTGGCCGCACTGGTCAGCATGGGCTCGATCAACCTGATCGCGGTCAAGGCCTTCGGTGAATTCGAATTCTGGTTCGCCCTGATCAAGATCGTGACCATCATCGCCATGGTCATCGGCGGCGTGGGCATCATCGCCTTCGGGTTCGGTAACGATGGCGTGGCGTTGGGCATTTCCAACCTCTGGACCCAGGGCGGTTTCATGCCCAACGGCGTGACGGGCGTGTTGATGTCGCTGCAAATGGTGATGTTCGCTTACCTGGGCGTGGAGATGATCGGCCTGACCGCCGGTGAGGCGAAGAACCCGCAGAAAACCATCCCCGACGCCATCGGTTCGGTGTTCTGGCGGATCCTGCTGTTCTACGTTGGCGCGTTGTTCGTGATCCTGTCGATCTATCCATGGAACGAGATCGGCACCCAGGGCAGCCCCTTCGTGATGACCTTCGAGCGTCTGGGTATCAAGACCGCCGCCGGCATCATCAACTTCGTGGTGATCACCGCTGCGCTGTCTTCCTGCAACGGCGGTATCTTCAGCACCGGGCGGATGCTCTACAGCCTGGCACAGAACGGCCAGGCCCCGGCCGGTTTCGCCAGGACCTCGGCCAACGGCGTCCCGCGCCGCGCGTTGTTGCTGTCCATCGCCGCCTTGCTGTTGGGCGTGCTGCTCAACTACCTGGTGCCGGAAAAAGTCTTCGTCTGGGTGACCTCCATCGCCACCTTCGGTGCGATCTGGACCTGGGCGATGATCCTGCTGGCCCAGCTCAAATTTCGCAGGGGCCTGAGTACTTCCGAGCGTGCCGCGCTGAAATACCGCATGTGGCTGTACCCGGTCAGCTCGTACCTGGCGCTGGCATTCCTGGTTCTGGTGGTGGGGCTGATGGCGTACTTCCCGGATACCCGGGTGGCGCTTTATGTAGGCCCTGCGTTCCTGGTGCTGCTGACGGTGCTGTTCTACGCGTTCAAGTTGCAACCGAAGGGTATTGCTCAAGGTTCGGTAGGCGTCGCTTCGTAGTTGCCTGGGATGAAACCGCAAGCCTCGATCAGTTGATCGTAATTCTGTTCACTTAAGAAAAACGATGCACCTGTGGCGAGGGGATTTATCCCCGCTGGGCTGCGCAGCAGTCCCAAAGCCCTGCTACTCGGTGCATCAGGCAGATTGAGTCGCCTGTATTGGGGCTGCTTCGCAGCCCAGCGGGGATAAATCCCCTCGCCACAATGAACCGGGCAAGTCTTAAGTGAACGGCAATACGCTGGCCCAGGAACCGGTCTGGTTGTCTGATCCGGGTGAGAAAGGGCTCAACGCGAGACATTTTCGCGCGGTAGACGTGGAATCGCAGAGTGCTGGACGGGCAGTTGGGCACTGGTTGTGACTTCGAAGCTTGCCCCATTGGTGGTAGTGGAGCTGCCTCCGACGAACACCTGGAAAGTCCCCATTTCGACGAACCGCAAGAGGTCCTTGCCCAGTAACGCGAAGTCGTTCTGATCCAGCAGGAACTCGACGGTCCTGGTTTCACCCGGAGCCAGTCGGACCTTGGTAAAGCCACGCAAGGTCCGCACTGGGCGCGTGAAGCTGGCGATGTTCTGCCGTAAGTACAACTGGATGATTTCCTCACCGGCTCGTTGGCCGCTATTACGCACATCCACCTGAACGCCGAGTGTCTCATCGAAGGCCAGTTGCCGCTTGCTGAGCTTGGGCGATCCGTAGCTGAACGTGGTGTAGCTCAGGCCGTGACCAAAGGGGTAAAGAGGGGTCCATTCTTCATCCGCGTATCTGGAAGTGAAGAGATTGGCTTTGTCCGGTGGTCGTCCGGTGTTTTTATGCGCATGGTAAAGAGGAATCTGGCCGACGGTGCGCGGAAAGGTGACAGGAAGTTTGCCGCTGGGGTTTACATCGCCAAACAGCACATCGGCCACGGCATTGCCCATTTCGGATCCCAGGAACCAGGCCTCGATGATGGCCGGCACTTGTTTGTCCATGGCCGGTATGGCCAACGGGCGGCCGTTCATGAGAACGACGGCCATGGGTATGCCGGTGCTTTGCAATTGCGCCCAAAGCGTGTTTTGCGCCCCGGGCAAATCAAGGGAGGTGCGGCTGCGGGCCTCTCCACTCATGTTGGCCGTCTCGCCGAGCACCGCAACAATCGCATCGGCGTCGCCGGCGGCTTGCCGAGCCTCTTCGAGACCGGACGTGTCGAGGTTATCGGGAGAGGCACCAGTGACATAGACAACCTTGGTTCCAGGCGAAACCGCACGTTTTATGCCCTCTAGTACCGTTATCGATTCTTCGGCTCGACCGACGCCGAACCAAGGGCCCAGGGTGGACTGGGCGTCGTTCGCCAAGGTGCCGACCACGAGAATCTTTCGTAGGTTTTTCGACAACGGTAGCAAGGCACCGTCATTTTTCAGCAGCACAATGGATTTCTGTGCCGCCTCTCGTGCCAGCGCGCGCGTTTGAGGTGTCATCGTCAGCGCTTTTTCGCGGGCCGGGTCGCTGTATCGATAAGGGTCGTCGAACAGGCCCAGCCGTTGTTTGGCCTGGAGCACGCGTCGCACCGCATCATCGACCAAGGTGGGGGGGAGTCGACCGCTACGTACCAGAGCAGGTAGCTCCGTGGCATAGTTGCCGCTGACCATGGCGATGTCGACTGTCGCGCCGAGTGCCAGTCGGGCTGCTTCTTGCTTTGTCGAGGCGACGCCATGCTGTATCAGGTCACCGATGGCCTGGTAATCACTGATGACTATCCCTTTGAATCCCCACTCCCTACGCAGCTTGTCATTGATCAGTCTTTGACTGGCATGCATCGGCGTGCTGTCCATCTCGTTGTAGCCGGGCATGACCGAATCGACCCCGGCCTGTACGGCGGCACGAAAGGGGGGGAGGTAGACTTCCTCGAGCGTTCGCTCGGACATCTCCGAGATGTTGTAATCACGCCCTCCCTCGGCGGCGCCGTAGCCGACAAAATGCTTTGCGGTGGTCAGAATTGCCGATGTGTCGGGAGCGCCCTTGCCGCGGAAGCCGGCCACTCGAGAGGCCGCCAAGGCTGCGCCCAGGAAAGGATCTTCGCCGGCGCCCTCGACGACTCTTCCCCAGCGGGGGTCCCGTGCGATATCCACCATCGGCGCATACGTCCAATGCAAGCCGCTCGCCGTGGCTTCGACGGCTGCTGCCCGGGCGGTTCGTCGAGACAGCTCCGGGTCCCAGGCCGACGCCTCGGCCAGCGGTACGGGGAATACAGTACGGAAGCCGTGAATCACATCGAAGGCGAACAGTAGCGGAATGTGCAGACGCGCATTCTGGATGGCTTCGCGTTGCAGCGCCGCCGTGTGCCCGGCGCCATAAGCACCTATCAGGGAGCCCGCTTCAGCGACCCCGATGGTTGGTCCATCCTTGACGTCGATGGTGGCTCCCGTCGGGGTGATGTGCATGGCCAGTTGGGTCAATTGACCGGCTTTTTCCTCCAGGGTCATCTGGTCGATCAAGCGTTCGATAAAAAACGCGTCCTGCTGCTGTTTCCCGGCTCGCTCCTCGGCTCGGGACGCGGGATGAAACCAGACAGTGACGATCAAGATAGCCACCAGAATCATCGTGATCACTCGTGTCGTGTCCATGGGGCTCAGGCCTTGGGTGTGACGGGTGATGGGCGAAGGGGCGTTTGCTGGCCCAGTATCTGGGGTTTTGAGTTGAAGGGGTGGTACTGGTAGAGCCAGGTCTCGGAGGCTGTTTCTTTCCCCAGCCGCAAATACAAACGCATCTCGACCGGCTCGCTGCCCTCGACAGTCAGATCAAATTGAGCGTTCCAGTGCCCCGGCAGTCCGCTGCTTTGCATGGACTCGATGACCACGTTGGAAAAAGAGCCTCTGGACGCCCAGAGCACGGCTTCTGGCTTCACGCCGGGGGCCAGCTTTGCAAGCGGTGCTCCCACGAATTCAACAACGAATTTGCGCACACCCTCGCGACGCGGGGAGCCTGGAACACCCCCCGTTCCCAGGCGTGTCGCCACGCAGCGTGCCAGATTGCCGGGATATGGCTCATCGGAAAGCCAATGCAATCGATACTTCAAGTGATAGTGGTCGCCGGCTTCGGCGGGTTCCTTGGGGACCCACATCGCGACGATGTTGTCGTGGATTTCACCGTCGGTCGGGATTTCTACCAGCTGTACGCTTCCTTCGCCCCAACCCTCCAGAGGTTCTACCCATACGCTGGGTCGACGCTGGTAGTGCACCTTGTCCAGGTAATTGGCGAAAGATCGGTCCCGTTGAAGCAGTCCGAATCCTCGGGGATTGTTGTCTGAAAAGGCTGAAGTCATGGTGCGTGCAGGGTTGTTGAGTGGGCGCCAGATGCGTTCACCCGTTCCCGTCCAAAGCGCCAGGCCATCAGAATCGTGGATCTCCGGGCGCCAGTCGATGGCCGTCTGCTTGACCGTTTCACCGAACCAGAACATTGAGGTCAGCGGGGCGATGCCGAAGCGATCGACGTTCTGACGCAGGAACAGCGCGGCCTCGACGTCCATCAGCACCCCCTGGGTGCGACTGATCATAAAACGATAAGCGCCACACAGACTGTTGCTGTCGAGCAATGCGTAGACCGTCATGGTCGACTGCCGGTCATCTATCGGCGTCTCGAACCAGAAGTGGGTGAAGTCTGGAAACTCTTCAGCGTTGCTCGCCGAGGCAACGTCCACTGCTATCCCCCGTGCTGAAATTCCATACTGATTCTGTTCACCAATGGCTCGGAAATACGAGGCTCCCAAAAAAGCCACCCAGTCGTGTTGTTTCCAATCGAGTTTCTTCTGGTCCCCCAGACGGCTTTCCTGGAATCGAAAACCGGCAAACCCGCTGTCGGCTCCGAGTGCCTGGGCCGGGCTGTCGGCAGGCATGCTGAACAGCGTCTTGTCGTAATTGATGGGGTGGGTGATGCCGTTGGTGATGACATGCATCTTGACCGGGACGCGAAAAAGGTCGCCCAGGTGGAAAAACGTCAGTGGATATTGGCCGGGACCCTTGGCGAACAGCGCGCGATTGGTATCGAATCGGATAAGGCCTCGCGCGTTGTAATCGATTTTCGATAGAACGGATTCAGCGGGAGTGGCGGGCCGTACGTACGGTTTCAGCGCTTTTTTTTCGGCGAGTGTGATCAGTTTTTCATAAGTGAAACGAGCTGTGTCATCGATTTTGGGAGCGTCACCGCCAGCCGCCAGGGGGGGCTTCAACGAGGTGAATGCCGCACAGAGTGAGGTGAACTTCACCAGATCTCGCCGGTTCAGCATGGTGACCTTCCCTGAGAGTGAACATCGATGCAGGGATGTTCAATCGACAGGGAGCACTCGTCTACTGTCAAACCTGACAGGTATGGGCAGGTACCCTAAGGTTAGGGCCAATGATCCAGTGGCAGCAGGCGAGGCGTCCTCACGGAACAGGCAATCCTGTCCGGATCGCTCACCCCGCCAATTTCATCTGCCGAATCGGCAACTCGACTCGGAACGTCGTCCCCACGCCCACTTCGCTGCGCACGGTGATCTCGCCGTTATGCTTCTTCACGATCCCATAAGACAGCGAAAGCCCAAGCCCCGTGCCCTGGCCGATGGGCTTGGTGGTGAAGAACGGGTCGAAGATTTTCTGCAGCGTTTCCGGTGGAATGCCCGAGCCGGTGTCGGCGACTTCGATCCACACCCGGTCACCCTCGACACCGTTGCGCAGGGTGATGGTGCCGCGCTCCGGGCCAATGGCCTGGGCGGCATTGACGATCAGGTTCATGATCACCTGGTTGATCTGCGAGGGCAGGCATTCGACTTCCGGCAGCGGCGTGTATTCCTTGATCACATCGGCCTTGTACTTGATCTCGTTGGCGACGATGTTCAGGGTCGAATCCATGCCCTGTTGCAAATTCGCCATCTGCCATTCCTGGTTGGAGTCGACGCGGGAGAAGTCCTTCAGATCCTTGACGATCTGCCCGACCCGTGCGATGCCGTCCTTGGATTCCTTGATCAGCACGGGAATGTCCTCGACCAGGAAATCCAGTTCGACCTGTTCGCGCAGCTTCGTCAGGCGCACCACCGTTTCTGGCGAGGCGATGGCTTGTTCGGCACTGCCGTAAGCCTCGAGCATTTCTCCAAGTTTCCCGAAATAGCCGTCCAGCGCCCCCAGGTTGGAAGAAATGAAACCGATCGGGTTATTGATTTCATGGGCGACCCCGGCTGCCAGCTGGCCCAGAGAGGCGAGTTTTTCCGATTGCACCAACTGGGTTTCCAACATCTTGCGTTCGTCGATTTCCATCTGCAGCAGGGAGCTGGCCTGCTTGAACGCCTGGGTCCGTTGTTCCACCAGCTCTTCGAGCTTGTTCATCTTCAGCTGGGCGCGAGAGGTCATTTCCCATTTGGTGGTCAGAGTATTGGCCATTTGCTGGACTTCGATATTGTCGAAGGGCTTCTTCAGGATCAGCAGCCGGTCATGACCCTTCAAGCGGTCCAGCAATTCATCCCAGGAATAATCCGAATAGGCGGTGCAGACCACCACCTGTAGCTGCGGATCGCGCTTCCAGAGTTCTTCGATGGTCTTGGCGCCGTCCCAACCCTCGGGCATGCGCATGTCGACGAAGGCCAGGGCATAAGGACGGTCCTTGTCGAGGGCTTCAAGCAATTTGCTCAGGCCTTCCTGGCCACCATAGGCCGAGTCGAGCTCGAACACCGGCCCGGAAGGCTTCGGTGCCTCGCCGAACAGGGCGCTTTCCATGTCTTCCAGGTCGGCGTTGCTTTCGTCCTCGGGGGTGAGGATCTTGCGGAAATCTTCATGAATGGCGGGCGTATCGTCGATCAATAAGATGCGCCGGTTACTCAGGTTGTTCATGGCTCACCTTCTGCAAGTTTCAACGGCACTTGCAACACGAACGTTGCCCCCGTGCCTGGCCCGTCACTGTGAGCGGTGAGGTGGCCGTTCATTTCAATGGCGGCCAGTGCGCAGCTGTGCAGGCCGAACCCATGACCTTCCTTGCGGGTGGTAAAACCGTGGGCGAAGATGCGGGTCATGTTTTCCGCCGGGATGCCTTCACCTTCGTCCTTGACGCTGATCTGCAGGGTCTCGTCATCTACGACCGCGGCGCTGAGGGTCATGTTCCGTGCATGGTTGGACACGCCGGCCATGGCGTACTTGGCGTTGCTGATCAGGTTGATCAGGATCAGCAGCAGGCGGTGCTTGTCGCCCATGATCCTGGGTATATCGCCGTAGTTCTTGATCACCGTCACATGGTGACGGGTCAGGGCACCGGAGTTCATGCGCAGGGCGTCTTCGAGCAGCTCGCTGACCACCAGCGGCTCCATCAGGGTGTTGGCGCCGGCATAGGATTGTTGCGTGGAAACGATGTCCTTGATGTGGTCCACGCTCTTGCTCAACTGCGCCAACTCGTCGATCAGGCCCTGTTGCTCGACTGCCATGGCGTCCACGAGTTGGTTGAGATAGCCGGGTAGCAGCTTGCCTTTTTCGTCCTCGATGAGGAAACGCCCCAGGTCGCTGGCGTGTTCGTTGATCAATTGCATCGCCTTGCCCAACCCCTGGCTCTTGCTGCTACGCAGTTTACGGCTGACCAGATCGGCGGAGATGTTCACGCTGTTGAGCACGTTGCCGACGTTGTGCAGCACGTTGGTGGCGATTTCCGCCATGCCGGCCTGGCGGGCGGTGTCCATCAATTCGCTCTGGGTGTCCTTGAGCTGACGGGTACGCTCCTCGACCCGTTGTTCCAGTTCGTCGTTGGCGGTTTGCAGGGCGTTGTTGACACGCTTGATCTCGGCGAAGCTGCGCACCAGCCGGATCGCCAGCCAGATCAGTATCAGCATCAGGAACGTTGCGAATACCAGCAGGTAGATATGATTGCGCTGGTATTTGCTGGCCGCTTTTGCCTGGTCTTTTTCCAACAGGGTGGTGATGGTGTCCAGATGATTGGAAACCGGGACGGCCTGGATCCCCTCCAGTAGCTCATTGACCCTCGGTTGTTCTCGCAGAATCAGGGCGATGTGCCGGCTCAGGATGTCGATCGAATTCTGAAGCCCCGCCGGCAGGCGTTCCTTGTCCATATCGAGCCGGTTCAGGCCCAGCAGCACTTCGGCGGCTATTTCACGGGTGGTGAGGTGGGAAAACTCCATGCCGCTGAGCATCAGGTCGTAGGTGTCGATGGCAACGTTTTGCAGCTCCAGTTTTTCGGTATCGGGCAACAGAGCGAACTGTGCCTGGATGTCGTCCTCGGCGGTGGGCAGGAATGCCAGGGAGTTGCGCAAGATTGCGTTGTGGGACTTGAACTGTTCCACCAGGCGGGTCTTTTCCTTGATCGCCTTGAGGTATTGGTCACGCAGACCCTCCCAGAGCGTGGGCGCGTGGCGGCCTGGCTCCGACTCAATGGCGTCCAGGCGCTGCCACAGGCGCGCCATTTCATGCAGCGGGGAAACCAGCGGGTCATAGTTGTGGCTCAGGGCAACCCGCGACTTGAGCACTTCGTTGTCCCAGATGGCGTCCTGCTGCTTGAGCAGGCGGATCAGGTCCCGGGATTCAATGTACGAGGCTGCCTGCTGCTGGCTGGAGTTGACGTACATGAACAGCAGGACCGAGGCGAGCAGGAGGCCAACGAGCAGCAGGCCGAAGCGACGAAGGACTTTCATAATGGCTTGCCCTCCCATTCGCCGGTGAGGGTCTTGAGGAATTCGACGATCAGCTCTGTGTCGTTCTTCACGGGCTCACGCCCTAATTGGTACTTGAACATCACTTCCACCGCGCGCTCCAGGGTCGGCGCCGACCCGCCATGGAAATACGGTGCGGTGAGGGCCACGTTGCGCAGGCTAGGCACCTTGAAGACCTGGCGGTCGGCCTCATCGCCCGTAACGTTGAAGCGGCCTTCGTCGGCCCGGGTCGGGTTGCCCCGGTCCGCGATGTAATCCCCCATGACGCCGAATTTCTGGAACATGTTGCCGCCGATGTTCACCCCCTGGTGGCAAGCGATACAGCCGTACTCCTTGAAGCGCTGGTAACCGAATTTTTCCCGCGGGGTGAGGATGTCGGTGTTGCCCAGCAGGTATTGGTCGAAGCGCGAGTTGGGCGTCAGCAGGGTGCGTTCGAAATCGGCCAGGGCGCCCTGGATGTTGGGCTTGGTGACCCCGTCGGGGTAGGCGGCGGAAAAGTCCTTGGCATAACCCGGATCATCGGCGATGCGCTTGACCACGGTTTCCCAGGTGCTGCCCATCTCCGTGGGGCTGGTGACGACCACATGCACTTGTTCTTCCAGGGTGTCCACGCGGCCGTCCCAGAACTGATGGAAGTTCAGGCTGGCATTGAATACGGTGGGCGTGTTCACTTCGACCGGCTTGCCATCGAAGCCCAGGGAAAACGCTTTGTCGTCGGCACCGCCCTTGTCCAGGCGATGGCAACTGGCGCAGGACAGGGTGTTATTGACCGACAGCCGTGGGTCGAAGAACAGCCGCTGACCCAGCTGGACACGCTTGGGGTCCAGGGCCGGAACGGGTGGCAGTGGTTTGAGGGGTTCGTCCAGTGGCGCGGCGTGAGCGGTCACGCTTAACCCGATGAACAGGCCTAGAGCCAATAACAGTCCTGATGACGCCATCGGATGCTTCCTTGAATCTTTTGGTTGATGGAGCTTGGCAGTTCACGAAAACGGGTTTGGACGTTGTTCCCACTCGGTCATCCATTGCACAAAGGCCTGCGGCTCCACGGCCTTGCTGAAGTAATACCCCTGGGCCTCCTCGCATTGATGAAGCTTGAGGAATTCCAGCTGCTCAAGGGTTTCCACACCTTCGGCGATGATATGCAGGTTCAGGCTCTTGCCCAGGCTGATGATGGTGCTCACCAGTTTGGCGTCGTTGCTGTCGATGCTCAGGTCACCGACGAACGACTGATCGATCTTCAGGACATCCACTGGAAATTTCTGCAAGTAACTCAAACTCGAATAACCGGTGCCGAAGTCGTCGATGGCCAGGCGTATCCCCAGTTGCTTGATGGCCCTGAGGACTGCGACGGTGGTGTCGATGTTCTGCATCAGCACGCTTTCGGTGATCTCCAGTTCTAACTGTGTCGGGTCCAGCCCGGTTTCCTTGAGGGTGCGGGCGATGCCTTCGACGAAGCCGCGTTGACGGAAGTCGATGGCTGAGATGTTCACGGACAAGTACAGCGGTCGCATGCCCTGGGACTGCCAGCTGCGGGCCTGCTGACAGGCTTCCTGGAGCACCCATTGGCTCAGCGGCACGATCAGACCGCTGTCTTCGGCCACGGGGATGAAGTCCGAGGGATAGACCATCCCGTGACCGGGCCGATCCCAGCGCACCAGCGCCTCGACGCCGACCACTTTGCCGCTGCGCAGGTCCAGCTTGGGCTGGTAATGCAGCACGAATTCCTTGCGTTGCAGGGCCAGGCGCAGGCCGGACTCGATGGTCTGTTGCTGGCGGGCCCGCCGGTTCATGTCTTCGGTGAAGAAACGGTAATCGTTGGGGCCGTTGTCCTTGACGTTGCGCATTGCCGTCTCGGCTTTCTTGATCAGCGCCACCGCGTCGAAACCGTCGGTCGGATACATGCTCACGCCCAGGCTGGCGGTAACGGTCAGGTCATGGCCATCGATCGGTTGGGGCGAGCTGACGGCTGCCAGCAGTTTTTCCGCCACGCCTTTGGTTTGCTGCGGGTCGGTGATGTCCCCGAGCACGACCACGAACTCATCGGAACCATAACGAAATACCGAGTCGGATTCTCGCACCACCGTCGCCAATGCCCGGGCCACCCGCTTGAGCATTTCATCGCCGACCGGGTGGCCCAGTGCGTTGTTGATGCGCTTGAAGCGGTCCAGGCCGAGGAACATCACCGCCAGCTGCCGATCATGCCGACGACACTGGGCCATGGCCTGGGTCAGGCGATCACCCAGCAACATGCTGTTGGGCAGTTCGGTGAGCACGTCGTACTGCAACAGGTGGGACACCTTGAGCAGCTCCTGCACCCGCTCTTCGATCGTGCGCTCCAGGCTGCGCATTTTCCTCGCCGCGTCCTGGGCCAGTTGCCATTTCCAGGTCATGGCGCTGGCCATCTGGCGGATTTCCAGGGTATCGAACGGTTTCTTGAGGATCAGCAACTGGTCGTCGAACTCGATGCGTTCGGACATGGTTTCCCAGGTGTAGTCCGAGAAAGCCGTGCACAAGGCGATTTGCAGCCGCGGATCGACCTCCCAAAGCCGCTCGATGGTTTGCAGGCCGTCCCAGCCCGGCGGCATGCGCATATCGGCGAACACCATCGCATAGGGCTGGCCTTCGGCCTGGGCGCGCTTGACCAGTTCCAACGCTTCTTCGCCCTGATAGGCCGAATCGATCTGGAACTGCAGCCGGTTGACCTGCGGGGTGCCGAACAGCAGGCTTTCGGTGTCGTCCAGCGAGTCATCGTTGCCTGCACCGGGGCTGAGAATCTTGCGAAAATCCTGGTGGATCGCCGGCGTGTCGTCCACCACCAGGATTCTTCGGTTGGCAGGTACCGACATGGGGTTCATGGGTTGCTCTCCTATAGCTGGCTCGCGGGGCGGGTCCAGTGATCCGTCACGGGTACGATGGTCCCGACCTTGAGCAGTTCGGCGGCCTGGCCGCTATCGACCGCCGTGCTGAAGTAATGTCCCTGGGCCAATATCGGTGTGCCGCTGCCGCTGGACATCAGTGTGGTGCGCTGCTCATGGGTCTCGACCCCTTCGGCGATGATGCCGATGCCCACGTCCCGGGCAAAGTTGATGATCGCCCGCAGGGTCGTGGCGTTGTCGGGGTCGTCGTTGGCGCTGTCGAGCAGACGCTGGGCGAGCTTGAGGTGGTTGACCCGATAGGTCTTGAGGTAATCGAACGAGGAATATTCGGTTCCGAAATCGTCGATGGCGACCTGGACGCCCAGTTCACACAGGCGTGGCAGCACGTCGTTGTGGGTCCATTTGGTCTGGGCCAGGGTGGCTTCGGTCACGTCGAAGCGCAGGTCCCAGGGGGCCAGTTCATAGCGGGCGGTGGTGCGCAAGACGTCATAGATCAGTTCCGGCCCGGTCTTGAGCTGGGTCAGGGACAGGTCGATGGCGATCACCGGGGGCGCCATGCCCTGGTCGCGCCATTGGCGCATCTGCTGGCAGGCCTGGTCGAGCACCCAGTGGCCGAGGGCAACGATGATCCCGCTCTTCTCGGCCGCGGGCATGAACGCCGAAGGCTCCAGCCATCCTCGTTCGGGATGCTTCCAGCGCACCTGTACATTCATGCCCAGGATCTTGCCGGTGCTGAGGTCGACCTCCGGCAAGTAGTGCAATTTCAGCTCATTGTTTTCGATGGCCTGGCGCAGGTCGTTGGTGAGGGCGACCCGGTCCGTGACCTCCTGGTTGATCTCCTCATTGTGGAAATGGTACTGGTTACGGCCTTTTTCCTTCGACCGGTACAGGGCCATGTCCGATTGCGCCATCAGGCTGTCGGCACTCTGGCTCTGCGGGGTATACAGAGCAATGCCAATGCTCACCGAGATCCTTACGTCATTGCCGTCCAGTGAGTAGGGCGCCACGAGGGTGTCGCGGATCTTGGCCGCCAGCGCGGCGCAATGGGTCGGCTCGTGGACGTCCAGTTGCAGGATGGCGAACTCGTCGCCGCCCAGGCGCGCCACCACGTCGTTTTCCCGGGTGCAGCCCTTGATGCGCGCAGCGACCTCCTGCAACAAAAGATCACCGATGGGATGGCCCAGGGTGTCGTTGATCCGCTTGAAGTGGTCCAGGTCCAGGTAAAACATCGCGAAGGGCGCCGCCCCCCGGCGCGCAGCGGCGAATGCCTGGTGCAGGCGCTCGATCACGGTAGCGCGGTTGGCCAGCCCGGTCAGACCGTCGGTGCGGGCCAGTTGGGCGATCTTCTCCTCGGCCAGCTTGCGTTCGGTGATGTCCAGGATGATGCCTTCCACCTCCAGCAGCAGTCCGTGCTCGTTGCGCACCGGAATGTAGCGGTTCTCCACCCAACGGAACGAACCGTCGCCGGTGCGCATGCGAAACTCGATGGACGCCCCCGCCATGTCGCGGTCCAGCACGCGAATCATCGCCTCGTCGACCTTGGGCTGGTCGTCGGGGTGGATCAGCGCTTGTGCCCAGTCCGGCGAATTGACCAGTTCTGCCGCAACATGACCGAACTTGGTGATGTTGTGGGAGATGTACATCAGCGGGAACGGTGGCTCGCCCCGCAGGCGATACAGGATCGTCGGGCTGTTCTGCACGATGATGTTGGCGTCCGCCAGCTCCCGGGTGCGTTCTTCCACCGCCTGTTCGAGCATGTCCATCTTCAGCGCGGCATCTTCGGTCATCTGCCACTTGACGGTCAGGGTACTGGCCATCTGACGGATCTCGATGGCATCGAAGGGTTTTTTCAGGATCAGCAGGCGATCGGCCAGTTCGAGGCGATCGGCGATGTCCTCCCAGGAGTAATCCGAATAGGCGGTGCACAGCGCCACTTGCAGCTTGGGATCGACGCGCCATAGCCGTTCGATGGTTTCCAGGCCATCCCAGCCGGGGGGCATGCGCATGTCGATAAAGGCCATCGCATAGGGTTGCCCCTGTTCCAGCGCCGTCTCCACCTTGTTCAGGGCTTCCATGCCCTGGAAGGCCGAGTCGAGTACGAAACTGCTGCTGGCAACGGCCACCGGTGCACCGAACAGGGCCTCTTCCGCGCTGCTCAGGCTGTCTTCGGGGGGCGACTGGGGGCTGAGGATCTTACGAAAATCCTCGTGGATCGTCTGGGTGTCGTCGACGATCAGAATTCGCCGATTGGCTTTGTCCAGGGGCAGGCTCATGGCCGTGCACCGGAGCGATGCTGACTACGCAACCGTGGGTACATCTGATATCCCTTTCGCTGGCATGAGTATTCTGGCCTGTACTTGGCCCTTCATGGGGTACAGCATAGTCGTCTCATCGGGATGCGCTCGGCCAATGATGGCAAATCGTGCCTAAATGTTCGCGATCTACTAGCCTGTCCTTTACGGGGGTAGAACGGTGTCGTTTATAGGAGGGGGTAGTAATGGAAGATCAAACGCCGGACGTTCCGGTCACCAAGCCGACGGTGCTGCTGGTCGACGACGAGGAACCGATTCTCAACAGCCTGCGTCGTTTGTTACGCAGCCAGCCTTATGAAATCCTGGTGGCCGACAGCGGGGCCAAGGCCCTGGAAATCCTCAAGGAACGGCCGGTCGACCTGGTGATGACCGATGCGCGCATGCCCAACATGGACGGCGCCACGCTGCTGGCACAGATTCGCAAGCTGTATCCGTCGACCCTGCGCATCCTGCTCACCGGTTACGCCGATGTGGATATGATGACCAAGGCCATCAACGAGGGGCAGCTTTATCGCTACCTCAGCAAACCCTGGAACGACGAAGAACTGGTACAGGCGCTGCGCCAGGCCCTGGCCCACCAGCATTCGGAAAGCGAGCGTCAGCGCCTCGAAGCGCTCAACCGCGAGCAGAACCAACAGCTCAAGACACTGAATGCGACCCTGGAAAAACGCGTGGCATCGCGTACCGCCGAGTTGCAGCAGACCGCCGACATGCTCGACCTGGCCTATGAAGAGCTCAAGCGCAGTTATGTGACCGGTACCGAGGTGTTCTCGCTGATCGCCAACCTGCGCCTGCCCAAGGCCAAGCAGACCAACCGGCAGATCATCGAGCTGATCCGGGTCTACAGCCGGCTGCATTTCCTCGACGAGTCCACCGACCGCGACCTGACCATGGCGGCGGCGCTGTACAACATCGGCAAGTTGAGCTGGACCGACAACATGATGATCACGCCGGCCGACCTGCTGCATCACAACGAACTCGATCTGTATCGCGCCTATCCGAAGCAGAGCGAATCGCTGCTGATGACCCTGGACCCGATGAAAGACGCGGCGCGCATCATTCTCCATCACCAGGAACGCTGGGACGGCAGCGGTTTCCCCGACCACCTCAAGGGCGAGGCCATTCCGTTCGGGTCGCGGCTGTTGAAGCTGGCAGTGGATTTCATCGAGCTGCAGCGTGGTTTGATCCTCGAACGGCAGATGAACAGCGACGAAGCATTGGTCTATATCCGCAAGTACGCCGGCAAGCTGTACGACCCGGACATGGTGGAAGACTTCATCAAGGCCTGCGCCGAATACCTGGAAGACGTGACCCTGTCCGACCCGACGGTGAAGGTCATGAACACCCGCGAACTGGCGGCCGGCATGGTCCTGGCCCGCAACCTCAACGCCGACAACGGCATGCTGCTGCTCAACGCCGGCAAGATCCTGAACGGTCCGCTGGTGGAAAAACTCATTGCCTTCGAAGCGATGGAGGGGGGGCGGTACAGCGTGTTCGTCAAGATTCCCGAGGAGGAGTTGGACCCTACGGCGCCGAAGCCGATGCTGGGGTGACGTTCGCACCAACGGACAACGCAAGCGAGCCTGGTGGGAGCACGGCTTGCCCGCGATGAATACAATGCGGTCTTCTTGAAACCGAGTCGCGTGTATCGCGAGCAAGCTTTGCTCCCACCAGGCCCGCTCCCACATTGGGGTTGTGCGGGTCTTGAGGCTTTGCGCAAGGCTGTCCGGCCTGTAATCTGCCCGGCATTTCCAGCATGACGTCGAGCCCCATGACCACTTCCCTTATCCACATCGCCGCCGCCCTGTTGATCGGGCCGGACGGCCGGACCCTGCTGGTGCGCAAGCGCGGCACCCGGGCTTTCATGCAACCGGGTGGCAAGATCGAGCCCCATGAACAACCGGTGCAGGCCCTGGCCCGTGAACTGGACGAAGAACTCGGGCTGTCGATCGATCCAACCCAGGCCCGCTATCTGGGCGCATTCAGCGCCCCGGCCGCCAACGAGCCGGGGTTTGTCGTGCAGGCTGAAGTGTTTCTGCTGGACATCGATGCCCCGGTATCGCCCGCCGCTGAAATCGAAGAAGTCCGTTGGATCGACCCGAGCGGTGACGGCGATCTTTTCCTGGCGCCGTTGACAGGCGAGGTGATCCTGCCGTTCTATCGAGCCACCTGTCTCGATTCAAGGCTCAAGGACTGTTGCCCATGATTCCATTGCCGGACCTGCTGATTTTCGCCGCCGCCGCGTTGTTGATGGTGCTCACGCCCGGCCCGAACATGATCTACCTGATCTCCCGTTCGATCTGCCAGGGCCGCAAGGCCGGGGTCACGTCCCTGCTGGGGGTGGTGGCGGGGTTCTTCGTGCATATGTTCGCCGCCGCCGCGGGGCTGACGGCGGTGTTCCTGGCGGTGCCCATGGCTTATGAAATCCTCAAGTGGGCCGGTGCGCTGTATTTGTTGTGGCTGGCATGGCAAGCGGTGAAGCCCGGCGCACGCTCGCCGTTCCAGGCCCAACAGTTGCCCGCGGACTCGACACGCAAGCTGATCACCATGGGCTTTCTCACCAGCGCCCTTAACCCGAAGATCGCGGTGTTCTACCTGTCGGTGTTTCCGCAGTTCATCAGCCCGGAGCACGGCTCACTGTTCACCCAGAGCATCATCCTGGGGCTGACCCAGATCAGCGTCAGTTTCAGCGTCAATCTGCTGATTGCCCTGTTTGCCGCCGGCATCGCCTCGTGGTTCGTGCATAACCCCACCTGGCTGGCGGCCCAGCGTTATTTCATGGGGTTCGTGCTCGGTGGGCTGGCGTTGCGGCTGATGTTTGAACAACGGCGGGCCGCGTGAATATCCGACGGCTGCGCGCTGGCGATGCGCAGGCCTATCGTGAGTTGATGCTGCAGGCGTATGAGCATCATCCGCAGGCCTTCACGTCCAGCGTCAGGGAGCGTGCGGTCATGCCCATGAACTGGTGGGAATCTCGCCTGACCAGCCGGCTCGACGTGGTATTGGGCGCATTCGAGGCGAATCAACTGGCTGGTATCGTCGGCCTGGCCCTGGAACCTCGGGAAAAGGCCCGGCACAAAGCGACATTGTTCGGCATGTATGTCGTCGATGCCCATCGTCACCGTGGGCTTGGCTGCCGATTGCTGGAGGCCGCGCTGACCGAAGCCCGGCGCCATGCTTTCCTGCGATTGGTGCAACTGACCGTCACCGCCGGCAACGACCCGGCCATCAGGCTCTACCAGCGCTGTGGCTTCGCACTCTACGGCCTGGAACCCCAGGCGATTCGCGTGGGGGAGGAATACTTCGACAAGGTCCTCATGTGGCGCGAACTTTAATCCTTGCGCCGTACTCTGTGGGAGCGGGCTTGCTCGCGAAGGCGGTGGGTCAGTGGCATTTACATCGACTGACACGCCCTCTTCGCGAGCAAGCCCGCTCCCACAGTCTTACCGAACGGCACTGACCCCATCGAGCGTCGAAAACGACGTGTCCTTGGCCGTGAGCAGAAAGTCGCGCATATACGGCGCGTCGAGCATGTCGGTCCGTACCGCCGCGTACAGCGTGGCGAACAAACCTTTCTCCCCCAGCCGCTTGGCCTTTACATAACCGCGTGAGCTGTATTCATGCAGGGCCCAGTGAGGCATGCCGCAGACGCCACGGCCGCTGGCCACCAACTGCATCATCATCACCGTCAGCTCGGACGTGCGGACCTGGGCCGGTTCGATGTCGGCCGGTTCCAGGAAGCGAGTGAAGATGTCCAGTCGATCCCGTTCCACCGGATAGGTGATCAGGGTTTCGCTGACCAGGTCTTCGGGCACGATGTACGGTTTGCCCGCCAGCCGATGCTGGTTGGCGACGGCGAGCATGGCTTCGTAAGTGAACAGCGGCACGTAAGTGATGCCCGCCAGGTCCAGTGGATCGGACGTCACCACCAGATCCAGGTCGCCACGGGCCAGGGCCGGCAGCGGGGCGAAGGCGAACCCCGACGCCAGGTCCAGTTCGACTTCCGGCCACGCATCGCGAAACTGGTCGATGGTGGGCATCAGCCATTGGAAGCAACTGTGGCATTCGATTGCCATGTGCAAGCGTCCGGCGGTGCCGCCGGCCAGCCGCGCAATATCACGCTCGGCGCTGCGCAGCAGCGGCAGGGTGGCGTCGGCCAGTTGCAACAGGCGCAGGCCGGCGCTGGTGAACCGTACCGGCTTGGTCTTGCGCACGAACAACGGCATGCCCAGGCGTTCTTCCAGTTCCTTGAACTGGTGAGAGAGTGCGGACTGGGTCAGGTGCAGCCGTTCGGCGGCTTCGACCAGGCTGTCGGCTTCGCGCAGGGCGTGCAGGGTCTTGAGGTGACGGAGTTCAAGCACCGGAGTCTCCATGAACAAAACTTGTGATCAACACGAAAAGGTTGAGTTTGTCTCATGTGGTGCAGGCTGTCGACAATGGCGTCATCTTTTACAGGAGGACGCACACCATGGCCCTGGCCCACACCCTCGGTTTTCCCCGCATCGGCGCCGACCGCGAACTGAAAAAAGCCCTCGAAGCCTATTGGAAGGGCGATCTGTCGGCGACCGCGTTACAAGCGGTGGGCCGCGAGCTGCGGGCCCGGCACTGGCAATTGCAGAAAGACGCCGGCATCGACCTGCTGCCGGTGGGGGATTTCGCCTGGTACGACCAGGTGCTCAGCCATACGCTGGCCCTGGGTGCCGTCCCCGAGCGCTTTCGCACGACGTTGAATGCCCACGGCCAACCGACCCTTGAAACCCTGTTCGCCATGGCCCGTGGCGCCACGGTCGCCTGCTGCAACGCCGATCACGGCCAGACCCGGCACGCCCAGGAACTGACCAAGTGGTTCGACACCAACTACCACTACCTGGTCCCCGAGTTTTCCGCCGGTCAGACCTTTGCCCTGAGCTGGGAGCAGTTGTTCGACGAAGTGGATGAAGCCCATGCCCTGGGGCATCAGGTCAAACCGGTGATCATCGGTCCGCTGACCTACTTGTGGCTGGGCAAGGCCAAGGGGCAGGATTTCGACAAGCTCGACCTGCTGGAGCGCCTGTTGCCGGTCTATGGCGAAATCCTCAATCGCCTGAAGGCCCAAGGCGTGGAGTGGGTGCAGATCGACGAGCCGATCCTCACCCTTGATCTGCCCCAGGCCTGGAAAAACGCCTTCGAGCGGGCTTATCACATCCTGCAGTATTCGCCGCTGAAAAAACTCGTGGCGACGTATTTCAGTGGCCTGCAAGACAACCTCGGCCTGGCTGTGGGCCTGCCGGTGGACGGTTTGCACATCGACGCCGTGCGTGCGCCAGAGCAACTGGGCCAAGTGCTGGATCGCCTGCCGACCTACAAAATCCTCTCGGTGGGCCTGGTCAATGGCCGCAACGTCTGGCGCTGCGAGCTGGAGCAGGCGCTGGCGCAGTTGCGCCCGGCCCAGGAGCGTTTTGGCGATAACCTCTGGGTCAGCACCTCTTGTTCGTTGCTGCACAGCCCGGTGGACCTGGAGCGCGAAGATAGCCTCGACCCCGAACTCAAGAGCTGGCTGGCCTTCGCCGTGCAGAAGTGCGGCGAAGTGGCGGTGCTGCGCGATGCGCTGAACGATCCGCAGGCCCCCGGTGTGCGCCAGGCCCTGGCCGACAGTCGCGACATACAGACCCGTCGCGCCGGTTCGGCGCGGATTCATAAACCCGAGGTCCAGGCCCGCCTCGCGGCGATCGGCCCCCAGGACACCCAGCGGCACTCGCCATTTGCCCAACGCATCGAACAGCAGCGCGCCCGGCTGAAACTGCCGGCCTTTCCCACCACCACCATCGGCTCCTTCCCACAGACGCCAGCCATTCGCCTGGCGCGCCAGGCTTACAAGCAGGGCAAGCTGTCGGCCAATGACTACCAGGACGCCATGCACACCGAGATTCGCCACGCCGTGCAGATCCAGGAGCGTCTGGGCCTGGATGTGCTGGTCCATGGCGAAGCCGAGCGCAATGACATGGTGGAATACTTCGCCGAACAACTGGACGGCTACGCCTTCACCCGTTTCGGTTGGGTCCAGAGCTACGGTTCACGGTGCGTGAAGCCGGCGATCATCTACGGCGATATCAGTCGGCCGAAAGCCATGACCGTCGACTGGATCCGCTACGCCCAAAGCCAGACCGACAAGGTCATGAAAGGCATGCTCACCGGTCCCGTGACCATGCTGATGTGGTCGTTCCCCCGTGAAGACGTGCCGCGCCGGGTCCAGGCGCTGCAACTGGCCCTGGCCCTGCGCGACGAAGTGCTGGACCTGGAGGCCGCTGGAATCGGCATCGTGCAGATCGACGAGGCTGCATTCCGCGAAGGGCTGCCGCTGCGTCGCGGGCAATGGCAGGAATACCTGGACTGGGCGGTGCAAGCCTTCCGCCTGAGCGCATCGGGGGTACGCGACGAAACCCAGATCCACACCCACATGTGCTACAGCGAGTTCAACGACGTAATCCAGGCCATTGCCGACATGGACGCCGATGTCATCACCATCGAAACCTCCCGTTCGGACATGGAACTGCTCGATGCCTTCGAGGCGTTCGACTACCCCAACGACATCGGCCCGGGCGTCTACGACATCCACTCGCCGCGGGTACCGGACACGGCCGAGATGGTCGCGTTGATGAGCAAGGCGGTGAAACGGATTCCTGCCGACCAGTTGTGGGTCAACCCCGACTGTGGATTGAAGACCCGTGGCTGGCCGGAGACCGAGGCGGCGCTGGTGAACATGGTGGCGGCGGCAAGGCAGTTGCGGGCTCAACTGGCCTGAGCCTGCATCTGAGCTTGGATCTGGATCTGGGTGTGGGAGCGGGCTTGCTCGCGAAGAGGGTGGCACTTTCAACAGATTTGCAAGCTGATCCACCGCCATCGCGAGCAAGCTTTGCTCCTACCGCCTCCATCGGGAAACCATTCGGCAATCTTCATCAAACTGTCACGCAACTGTGGCAGCGCGCTTGAACGAATTTCATCAGACTCGCGCTCTACTGGGGTTCTGCGTTTTGGTGTTTCTTCATGCGTGTGTTCATTTTCCTGGCCGTCTTGATGTTCGGCCTGCCGTCCCTGGCGGCGTCTCGTTGTGATGTGAATGTCGCGACCCAACGGGTCGATCTGGAGCAGGTGAGCCTGGCGTACCAGAGCATTGGGCGTGCCTCCGATCCGGCGTTGTTGCTGGTGATGGGCTTGGGCGGGCAATTGATCCATTGGCCCGACGAGGTGGTGGTTGCCCTGTGCGAGCAGGGCTTCCGGGTGATTCGCTATGACAATCGGGACGTGGGCTTGTCCACCTGGCGCCAGGCGCCCGGCAGCGCCAACCTGACGTTCGAAGCCTTGCGCTACAAGTTGGGCTTGCCCGTGGCGGCGCCTTACACCTTGACCGACATGGCCGACGATGGACTGGGATTGATGGACGCATTGCAGGTGCAACGCTTTCATGTGCTGGGGGCGAGCATGGGCGGCATGATTGCCCAGCACATGGCGGCCATGGCGCCGCAGCGGATCGAGAGCCTGACCCTGATCATGACCAGCTCCAGCGCCCAAGGCTTGCCGGCGCCCAGCGAAGCGCTGGTGCAATTGTTGTCCCGTCGCAGCGCGCCGAATCGTGAAATGGCCCTGGAGCAGCAGGCCGACCTGTTGGCCGCCCTGGGCAGCCCCATGGTGGTCGACGACCGCCAGGCGCTGCTGCATCAGGCCGCCGTGGCCTATGATCGGGCTTTCAATCCAGAGGGTGTGAAGCGGCAGATCATGGCGATCATGGCGGAGCCGAGCCGGGTGGCGTTGCTCAACCAACTACAAGTGCCGACCCTCGTGGTCCATGGCACCGCCGACCCTTTATTGCCGGTCATGCACGGCGTGCATCTGGCTGCGCATATCCGTGGCAGCCGGTTGAAACTGATACCGGGCCTGGCCCATCGATTCCAGGAAGCGTTCAAGGAACCCTTGTTGGGGGCGGTGCTGCCCTATTTGCGCGAGCATCGCGAAGACACGTCGCACTGGGCGCAAGTCGAGCCGGCGCAAGTGCCTAATCTGCTCTAGCTATTTCCTGCGGCAAAAAGAATTATCTGTAGCAAGGGGATCATCTGTGGCAGAGGGATCATCTGTGGCGAGGGGATTTATCCCCGCTGGGTTGCGGAGCAACCCCAAAACCTGACGTCTCGCGGTGTCAGGCTGAGCAATTTAAAAGTCATGGGCCTGCTGCGCAGTCCAGCGGGGATAAATCCCCTCGCCACAGGTAAATTCCTCTTCCCAAGACAGCTACCGCGCTTGGGCCTGCTCCGCCAACCACCCCATCAATTTCTGCAGCGGTCCTGACGCCTGAGGCTTACGCGGGTACACCAAGTGATAGCCCATCCCGGTCCGAACCTTCAGCTCGAACGGCATCACCAGCCGTCCGGCGTTCAGGTCTTCGCCGATCAGTGACCAGTCGCCAATCGCCACGCCCATGCCCTGGGACGCCATGGACATCGCCAGGTCCAGGGTTTCGAAGTGCTGACCCTTGCTGATGTTCGTCAATTTCACTTGGGCAGCGTCCAGCCAGGTATTCCAGTCACGCTCATCCGTCGTGGGGTGCAGCAGCAGGTGCTGTTGCAGATCGGCGGCTGAGCGCAGCGGCACGGGGCCTTCCAGATAAGGACGGGAGCAGACGGGCGTGAGTTGTTCATCGAACAGATGCACCGACCCCAGGGACGCGTCCGGCGGCGGCCCATAGACCACCGCGGCGTCGAAGGTTTCGCGTTGGAAGTCGACCCCATGCCTGATCGTGGTGGTCAGCGCCACGGGCACATCCGGCCGTTCCTTCTGCCATTGCACCAGGCGTGGCAGCAACCAGCGCAGCACACAGGTCGGGGCCTTGAGTTGCAGCACCTGACGTTTCTCACCGATCTGTTGCACCGCCTCGTCGATCAAACCGAACACCTGCTGGACCCGTGGCAGCCATGCCTGGCCCTCCGCCGTCAGGCTCAAGCCCCGTGCGTGACGCTGGAACAGCGTATAGCCCAGATGAGCCTCCAGCCCGGCGATTTGCCGGCTTACCGCGCCCTGGGTGATGTGCAAATGTTCAGCCGCCCGAGTGAAACTGCAGCACTGGGCCGTAATCAGGAAGGTATGCAGCGCCGGCAGTGGGGGAAGGCGTTTCATTGTGCAGTCGAGCCATGACGTGAAGACATGGCAAGTATGACTTTTTATCGATTGTTGCGGCTATGGCCCGCCCGTTCCAATAAAGCCGATCCGAGGCAGGAAAAGGCAATCACAAATGTCAACGTGCGGCGAAGTGTTGGTCAAGTTACTCGAAGGTTATGGCGTCGAGCAGGTATTCGGCATTCCCGGTGTGCACACGGTCGAGTTGTACCGGGGGCTGGCCCGCTCCAGCATCCGTCACGTGACACCGCGCCATGAGCAGGGCGCCGGTTTCATGGCCGACGGATACGCCCGGGTCAGCGGCAAACCGGGTGTGTGTTTCATCATCACCGGTCCTGGCATGACCAACATTGCCACCGCGATGGGCCAGGCCTATGCCGATTCGATTCCGATGCTGGTGATCTCCAGTGTTCAATCGCGCAGTCAATTGGGCGGCGGTCGGGGCAAGTTGCATGAACTGCCGAACCAGAGCGCGTTGGTGGGGGGCGTCGCGGCTTTTTCCCACACCCTGATGTCTGCCGCCGAACTGCCGGTTGTGTTGGCCAGGGCGTTCGCCTTGTTCCAGGCCGGGCGGCCGCGGCCGGTGCATATCGAGATTCCGCTCGACGTACTGGTTGAAACGGCAGATGCCTTGCTTGCCAGTACGCCGGTGACCATCAGTCGTGCCGGTGCCGCGCCGGCTGCCGTCGCATCCATGGCCAACCTGCTGGCAAGCGCCCGGCGTCCGTTGATCCTGGCCGGCGGCGGCGCCATCGACGCGGCGGCTGAACTGACCCGACTGGCCGAACACCTGGGCGCACCGGTGGCCCTGACCATCAACGCCAAGGGCCTGTTGCCATCCCGTCATCCGCTATTGATCGGCTCCAGCCAAAGCCTGGCCGCCACCCGCGCGCTGGTGGCCGAGGCCGACGTGGTGCTGGCCATCGGCACCGAGCTGGCCGAGACGGACTATGACGTCACCTTCGCCGGTGGCTTCGAGATTCCCGGCGCGCTGCTGCGCATCGACATCGACCCGGACCAGACCGTGCGCAATTATCCACCGCGCCTGGCGCTGGTGGCGGATTCCCGGGCGGCCGTCCAGGCCTTGCTGGTCGAGCTGAATCGTCTGCCATTGCCGGAGCGCCAGGGCGATTGGGGAAGCACTCGCGTGGCGCGATTGCGCACCGGGCTCGAACGGAATTGGGATGCTCCGACCCAGGCCCAGACCCTGTTGCTCGACACCGTTCTACAAACGCTGCCCGACGCCGTATTTGTCGGTGATTCCACCCAGCCGGTGTACACCGGCAACCTGACTTTCAACCTTGAGCGGCCCCGCCGCTGGTTCAATGCGTCAACCGGCTACGGCACCTTGGGCTACGCGTTGCCAGCCGCCATCGGTGCCTGGCTCGGCGGCACGGACCAGGGCCGGGGGCGGCCCCCAGTCGTGTGCCTGATCGGCGACGGCGGCCTGCAATTCACCCTGCCGGAACTGGCCAGTGCCGTGGAGGCACGCACGTCGGTGATCGTGTTGCTGTGGAATAACCAGGGCTACGAAGAAATCCGGAAATACATGGTCAACCGCGCCATCGAACCGGTCGGTGTGGACATCTACACCCCGGATTTCATTGGCGTGGCGAAAGCCCTGGGATGCGCGGCCGAAGCCGTTGACGACGCAGAGCACCTGCGCGTTGCCCTACTTGCCGCCAGCGACCGCCAGGGGCCGACCTTGATTGAGATCGATCAGGGGAAATGGATGGCGGCATTGTAGAGGGGCTGAGCGGGCCTCATCGCGAGCAGGCTCGTTCCCACAGTTGATTGGCTGTGAGCCTGGATCTTGTAGTCACTGCAGATTCCCTGTGGGAGCGAGCCCGCTCGCGATGAGGTCGGCCCGGCCATCGCAACAAGCCAGATCAAACCGTCAACCGCAACCGCGCCAGATCCCGTAGTGGTGGGGCCCCGAACAACCGACTGTACTCGCGGCTGAACTGCGAAGGGCTTTCATAACCCACCCGATATCCGGCCGCCGAGGCTTCCAGTCCTTCGGCCAGCATCAGCCGCCGGGCCTCTTGCAGTCGCAGTTGTTTCTGATATTGCAGCGGGCTCATGGCCGTCATGGCCTTGAAGCGGTGATGCAGGGTCGAGACGCTGAGGTTCACTTCCCGGGCCAGGTCATCGATGCGCAAGGGTTGTTCGAAATGGCTGTTGAGCCATTTGATCGCCTGGCTGATGCGATGGCTCTGGCTATTGGCGATGGCGATTTCATATAGACGGTAGCCCTGGGGACTGCGCAGCAGACGGTAGAGAATCTCACGGCGTACCAACGGCGCGAGCATGGCGATGTCTTTCGGCGTATCCAGTAATCGCGCCAGCCGCAGTACGGCATCGAGCATCGGCGTGTCCAGGCGTTCGACATACAAGGCACGGCCGGCGGGACGGGTCGGCACGCCCATGGGGCCGGCATCGGCGATCAACGCAGTGATCTCCGCCGGGTCGATGTCAATGCGCAGGGCCAGGACCGGATGCTCGGGCGAGACGTCGGCCATGCAGCCACTCAATGGCATCGACACCGAAACCACCAGGTAATGAAGCGGATCGTAGTTGAACAGTTCATCCGCCAACCGTACCTGCTTGCTGCCCTGGGCCATGATGCACAGCGCCGGTTGGGCCAGCACCGGAGCGAAGTCGCGGGGGCGGGTGTGGCGTGACAGGTTCAATGAATCGATGGCCGTGGAGTAATTGCCATCTTCACCGGTATTTCGATCGATGATCGACGCCAGTTCAGCGCGCTGCTGTTCCAGATAGGTGTCCAGCGGGACGTGGGCGTGGTCAAGTGGTGACATGCCGGAATCCTCGGGCGATAGGGAAGCCATGGGCAAAGCTTATGTTTGTGCAATGCGTAGCGGTAGTCACATTCTGTTGAAAGCTTGCCTGATCCTGCACGGCTCGCTGTGCTGGAACATCGAATGGCGCGGAAACTTGCTTGAAACCTTTTGTCTCAAATTGCCGGCTGACGGAGAGCCCCTGGCCTTCTTGTGAGTGCCTGGCGCGCAGGATCGTGCAAGCGGTCGGCAGAAATCGACTAACGACCCTGGTCTCGCGGCGCTTAACCTTTGATCCTGTCGCAGCCTGTCCCGGGCTGCACAACGGACTACCTGGGAGGTTGAACATGTCTACACAGATCCCCGTCAGTCACATGGCTTTCGTGCGGGCCCGCGCCGGTTGCTCCAAACCGCTGGGGGCGCGCTTGAGCACACTGATCGCGCCATCGCGCCAGGCCCCCGGTTGCATGCACTTTGCCTTGCAACAATCACAATGCGATGCCGATTTGTGGCTGGTGTCCGGGCTGTGGGCCAACCAACAATCGATGGAGGCGTACTTCAACTCGCCGGCCATGGGTATTTTTTCCGAGCTGGTGCAGGACCTTGTGGTCAGCAGCCTGGATTTCCACACCTTCAAGGACGTGTCCGCCGCCCAGGCGACCGAAGGGAGCCTGGCGACGGTACACAAACTGGCCGGATGAAGGTTTAATGGCGGTCATTTTTCATCGCCCGGATGCGCAGACATGGCACGTAAAGCCTTTGAAACCTTCGAAGCTGTTTCCGCTGTTGTTCCCAAGGAAGGAGGTGGCTATTACGCCGCTATTGCCACCAAGGCCATTGGCGGCTCAGGTGCACCGCGCTTCAACAAGGTGCTTGAAGAACAGACTTTCGAAACCGCAGCCAAGGCCGATGAGGCGGCAGCGGTGCAACTGACTCATCTCAAGGGCGTCGACGACGAGGGCGGGCTGCTCTGGTAACTCCCACCGTTATTTGGGGCGGTGCATCCTGAACAGTGCTTCTGGTCCCAACTGGAAATAATCCGCCGGCCCACCGCCGCGCAGAATCGGCTCGGCGGCCGCCGTGTCGTAGACCCCGTCTTTCAATAGCCATTTGGCGATGTGCACGGCAACCACTTCGCCGAGGATCAGCCAGCTCGGCACCGGTGCCTTGTCCGCACGCTGCAACTGAATGATCTGGGTGACCTTGCATTCGAAGGACACCGGGCTTTCGGCTACCCGCGGTACCTGGATGACCCGCGAGGCTACGGTTTTCAGCCCCGCCAGTTCGAACTCGTTGACCTCAGGCGCAACCATCGCGCAGCTCTGGTTCATCTGCTCGGCCAGCGGGCGGGTGGCCAGGTTCCAGGCGAATTCGCCGGTCTGTTCGATGTTGTTCAGGCTGTCTTTGCGGCCGACGCTGGAGAAACCGATGATTGGCGGGACGTAATTGAACGCATTGAAGAAACTGTAGGGTGCCAGGTTCAGGCGGCCCTCGGCGTCCTGGGAAGAAATCCAGCCAATGGGACGCGGGCCGACGATAGCGTTGAACGGATCGTGGGGCAGGCCGTGGCCGTGGGCGGGCTCATAGAAATGGATGTCATCGGGCATTAGCGGGTGTTCCCTGAAGGCATTGATAGGCCGCTCATAGTGCTAGGCCGCGGTTTTTATTTCCAGAGAAGCAAAAGATCGCAGCCCTCGGCAGCGCCACGGTCATTCCGTCAGGCGCTGCGAGGGCTGCGATCTTTTCGTTATCAATCAACTGATCGCTTCGGCGGTGCCGGTTTTGTCAAAGCCATCGGCTGCAATGGCGTCGGCGGTACCGGTTTTGTCGAAACCATCGGCTGCAATGGCGTCGGCGGTGCCGGTTTTGTCGAACCCATCGGCTGCTATGGCATCAGCGGTGCCCGTCTTGTCGAAACCGTCGGCGGCATAGCTACCGGAATGGTTGCGCTCGATGGCAGCGCTGGCCTCGGAGCCAAAGGCGCCAGAGCCGGTTTTGTCGTAACCGTCGGCGGCGAAGGTGTTGGCAGCCAGTACGGACAGGGTCAGAGCGAGGATCAGTTTGGTTTTCATGGTGTGTACTCCAGGTTCGTTGGCGATGTGTCTTGCATGGGTTGAATGTTACGCCAATTAAATTGATTGAAAATCTCAAAATAGTGCTGATTATGATCGATTAAGTAGATATTAAGGGCGACGCATTAGACGCTTCGCGAGTGGGAGCGAACGTCGCGCGGGGTAATCGATCAGGTAGAGTCAGGGTGCAGGGCAGGGATTAACGGGTGATTAATCGCTGTTTGGAGGCTTGAGACCAGTTGCCTTCAATCGCGGGCAGGGCTCGCTCCCACAGGGACTTGCGTCAACCCTGTGGGAGCGAGCCCTGCTCGCGATGGGGTCATCACAGTCACCATTGCAGTGACTGCAAGTACATCAATCAGTCAGTCACAATCCGCGAATGTTTGCGGGTGTCTTTCATGGTGATGTACACCAGCAGCGACACGGCGATGCAGGCTGTCACGTACCAGTAGTAGCCGGTTTCCATGCCGATGCTCTTGAACCACAGGGCGATGTATTCGGCAGTGCCGCCGAAGATCGATACGGTCAAGGCATAAGGCAGGCCGACGCCCAGGGCGCGGATTTCGGTGGGGAACAGTTCGGCTTTCACCACGGCGTTGATCGAGGTGTAGCCGCTGACGATGATCAGTGCCGCCATGATCAGGAAGAACGCGCCCCACCAGGTCTGGATGGTGTGCAGCGTGGTCAGGATCGGTACGGTGAACAGCGTGCCCAGAATGCCGAAGGCAATCAGGATCGGCCGGCGTCCGACCTTGTCCGACAGCCCGCCGATCACCGGTTGCAGGCACATGAACAGAAACAGCGTGGCGGCGGATATCGTGGTGGAGTCGGAAATGCTCATGCCGACCGTGTTCACCAGGTATTTCTGCATGTAGGTGGTATAGGTGTAGAACGCCAGCGTGCCGCCCATGGTCAGGCCGACCACCGTCATCAATTCCTTGGGATGGCGCAGCAGGGTGCGCATGGTGCTTTCCTTGGACTTTTCCTTCTTGGTGAACGACTCGGTTTCTTCCATGCCGCGACGCAGGTACAGCGCCACGATTGCGCACAACGCGCCGATGGCGAACGGAATGCGCCAGCCCCAGGCGTACAGCTGGTCACTGGTGAGGAACTGTTGCAACACGATCAGCACACCGAGGGCGATGAGTTGGCCGGAGATCAGGGTCACGTACTGAAAGCTGGAGTAGAAGCCACGGCGTTCCTTGGTGGCCATCTCGCTCAGGTAGGTCGCCGAGGTGCCGTACTCGCCACCCACCGACAGGCCTTGGAGCAAGCGGGCCAGCACCAGCAGGATCGGTGCGCCGACGCCGATGGTTTCGTAACCGGGGCTCAGGGCGATGATCAGCGAGCCGAAGCACATCAGGTAGACCGAGGCCATCAACGCACGTTTGCGCCCGGCGCGGTCGGCATAGAGGCCCATCAACCAGCCACCGATGGGGCGCATCAAAAAGCCCACGGCGAAGATCGCGGCGGTGTTGAGCAGTTGGGCGGTGGTGTCGCCCTTGGGGAAGAAAACCTTGGCGAAGTACAGCGAGAATGCGGCGTAGACGTACCAGTCGTACCACTCGACCATGTTGCCGACCGAACCGCTGAAGATCGATTTGATCCGGCTGGCGGTGCTTCTTTCACGGGCGGGCGCGGCAGCCGACCCGAGGGGCAGGGCGTTGGAGTTATCCATTGAAGGATCCTTCGTTTAATTGTTTTTGTGAAGCGCGTGGGAACGCGGCCTGACAGGGCTATAGCAGGAGCTGTGCCAGGCGGTGGAGGGCCGGTTTAGAGGGGGGGACGGGGTTGGGTGAGCGGAAATCCGCTTATTGTTGCCATGGGGGTAAGCAGGAATCCGCTTATCAATGGGGGATGTGTTGTGTGTGCTGGCCTCATCGCGAGCAGGGCTCGCTCCCACAGGGATTTGCGCTAACCCTGCTCGCGATGAGGCCTGTCCAGGCACCACAAAAACTCAGGGCGAAGTCGTCGAAGGTGTGAACTCCAGCTTCAGTTCCCCCCGGTACTGCCCGACGTTCTTGTCGATCTGGTTGAAGGCCGGTGTGTCCAGGGTGATGGGCCACGGCGTGCACACCACCGGGAAGGGCACGTTGGGTAGGCGCACGGCGCGGATGTCGGCGTTGTGGATGCCGGTATGGGTCACCGTCTGCCCCGACGCATGCTGGGTTTCGCCCAGGTTGGCGGTGCGGGTGCGCACCTGGTATTCGATGCGGTTGCGCTCACCCGTGCCGCCCGAGGCATGGTGCACGAAGAAGCGACCCTCCATGCCGGGAACGGGATTGGTGCCTGTGATGCGAACCTCATAGCGCTGACTGTTGGCGTTATAGCCGTCGTAGAGACAGGCATCGACCACGGACTGGCCGGAAACCACGCCGCCGGGCCTGTTGCTCAAGGGGCGGGTGCGCAGGTTCAGGTCCACTTGCGGGGTGCTGATACCGTAGGCGGGCAGGTAGATCTGCACGTTATTGTGGTCGGTGACGTCCAGTTTGAAGTCGATGGTGTAGGTATGGGCGGCTCCGATAGGTTGCGAGTAATACCTTCTTAGCTTCATGACCAATTGCGCCGTCCAGACGCCACCGGCGGGCAATTTGGCGAGTTCCGAGCGAGGAATCCAGAGGGTGGAGGCCGTGCCCGTCGCATCCACTCCTTCGCAGTTACCATGCGAGGTCGAGGTCAGCATCCAAGTGCTGGACCCCCACACTCCACAGGGGCTGTGGATCGGGAGTCTGCGCGTAATGTTGCCGTTGACGGTCAGAACCACGGACAGTCGGCTGCGTTTCTCCGTGAAACGTAACTTTATCTCGGTGGTGCCATATCTGCCTCCGGCGGTGGTCAGGCATTGGCCTGTCGCAGGATCGGTGTTTGACAGACAGACAAAATGCATTGTCTTGTAGCCTGCGCCTTCCACCGGCTGTTCGTGCCAGCCGTGGGTCATCCGCGTCCAGATGTAATGATCGGCGGGCGGGGCCGAGCGGTCGAAAGTGAGCGCCTCGGATTGATAGTGATTGCCGGGATGGATGTCCCCAAGCGCGGGGAGCGCCGCTAACGCGCCAATCATTGCGCCCAGGCGGCGAGCCCAACGGTGAAGGATTGTAGTCATGGCTGGTTTCCCTTGTCTGGCGATAACGCGGCGCTGCGGCGCGCCGTCCAGCGTCCGAGGCGGTCGGGGTCATGGAGATTTTTCGGCAGCGCGTCCAGGGTGGTGCTCTGGCAGGTGAGCGTGCCGACCCGTCGCAGGCTGCTGCGAGCGGTCGCCGATTGCACGGCGCAGGCATGCACGCCGTTGAGGTCCAGGGCGAACAGCGGGGCGGGGTGGTGGTCGAGGTCGACGACAAAGCTGCCGTCTGCGCCCGTTTCGAGCATCGCGGCGTTGAGGATGGCTGCTTGTGCCAGCGGTTTTCCCCGGGCATCCACCAGACGGCCGACGTAGGTGTAGCTGACGCTGGATTCGATGCGTTGTACCGCCAGTTTGCCAGGGGGCAGGAACCAGTCGCGGCTGCCGTTGCCGACGTTCACCGAGCTCAGGTTCTGGCGCGAGGCATCGGCATCGCTGATGCGGGTTTGCGAGGCCTGGAAGCCATTGATGGGAATCAGCCGTTTCTCGCCGAAGCCGATGCTGGTCTGGGCGCCGTAGCCACCGCTGACCTTGGCGGCCGCGCCGCTGGCGTTTTCCGCCGGTGCCGCGACGATGCCGACAGCGGCGCCCGGGCCGGTGCCACCCTGGCCCGGGCCCCAGAAGAAGCCTTCGTCTCCCAGTGCCAGGGAGGAAGAGTGACTGCCGCTCAGCCCAGGACGTGAATGCTGGCGGTCACCGCCGCGCTGCGACACGGCCAGGCTTGTCTCGCCCCAGTTGCGCTCCAGGCGCCCGGCCAGTTCAGCATCCCAGCGGCCAAGATCATCGTAGCCAACCCCGGTGTTCATTTCGTTGCGTCCGTGTTCGCCTTCCCAGACCCGGGTGTGGGCCAGGCTGGTCCTTACGCTGTCGCTGGCATTCTGTTCGCGGCGCGCATCCAGGCCGACGCTGGTGTGGTGGAAGCCGCCGGAGGTCGAGCGCTCGTTCTCGGACAGGCTGAGGCTCAAGTACACGCCGTGATCGGTCGGTCGGTTGCCGCTCTGATTACGAAACGCACCCACGCGGTGGATGAGGTGGAGCGGACCCAGGGAATGCCCGCGGGAGAAACCCACTTGCAGGGTGCGGGCCCAAGTGGCGGTCGTCAGGTCTTCGGTCAGGTCCGGCTCGCCGGGTAATGTATTCCAGTAGTACGAGGGACTCACCTGGGCGTAGCGGTTGTAGCTGTAGCCGGCGCTCAGGGCGCCGCCGGCCAGGGGCAGGGAAGCACTGGCACTCAAGGACTCGTTGCAGCCACTCTGCCGGTAGGCGCGACGGGTGTGTTCGCAGGACGGGCTGCGCAGCGAGTAGCGATAGAGGTTCCAGGTCAGGCCATGATTGAAGGTAAATTGCTGGCTGTTGCCGCTCGCCCCGTCATTGCCCTCCAGGAGGGCGGCCGACAGCGACCAGCTGCTGGCACCCAGCGTGCCGGCCCAATCCAGGCGGCTTTCGTTGAAGAACGCCGTGTCGAGCCAGGTGATGCCGCTGGTCAGCGCCAGGTTGTCCAGCAGGGGAATCCGCAGGCCGGTCTGGGCCACGGCCGCCGGGTCCTGATCGTAAAGGGAGTGCTCGGCCGTGCGTCCACCCTGCAAGAACCACTGCACGGTGTCATCGCCCAGGCCATTGCCGTCGGTGCGGCTGAAGGGCACGGTTTCGGTGCGGGTCACCTGGCCGTTTTCGATCACCCGCAGGGTCACCGGATAGCTGCCGTTGGGGAAGGTCCGGGTGTCGACGTTCTGCACGCCGGCATCGAGGTACGAAGTGGACAGTAATTCTTCGCCGCGAAAGGCATCGACGCGGGCGCGTTGGGTCAGAATCAGGGAGACGGGGGTGCCCTGCCCGACGACGTCGCGATTGAGGTAGGCCAGGGTGGTGCCTACGCGGGCGCCGTCGATGCGGCCCAGGGGCAACAGGCTGAAATTGAAGTTGCCGCCCTCGGCGCTGGACAGGTTGCTCATGTCCATGCGTCCCGCCTGGGCGTAGTGCTCCCGGTCAACGTCCTGCCGGTAATAAGCGTTGTTGAATTCCAGGTTGCTGTCGCTGCCGCGCCTGTTCTGGTTGGCCTGGTAGATCCAGGTGAGCCCCAGGTGACTGCTTTCCCCCAGGCCGAGTGCGCCGAGGCCGCTGGCTCCCAGGGCGCGGTAGCTGTCGGACTGGGCGATGTTGATGTTCTGTCGATGGACGAGGGCGTTCCGGGCCTCGCTCGGCGTGTGCAGTCGAGGGGCCGAGGCCTCGTTTTCCGGCAGCCAGTCCTTGCGCAAGAGCACCTGCAGACGAGCGCCTGCCTCATCGAGGATCACGGCCACCGCCTCGGTTTCCAGATAGCCGCAACTTGCCTCGCTGGCCAAACCATAGGAGCAGGCCAGTTGGCTGTTGCTGGGCAAGGGTTGTGACAGCAAGGGCAACAGTTCCTGGGCAGACACCAACGCACCAGCCTCGACCAACAAGGTAGCGATACGCTCGGGTTGCTGGAATTCGATCCGGCCGGGTCGCACCAGCACCGGGTGCAGGCCGAGATTGCGATTGAACAGGTGCAGTTCGAGTTGTTCCACCTGACCCTCGACCAGGGCTTCGAAACCGGCCGGTACCCGGGTCAGGTCGGCGGGCGCGGCCGATACGGCATCGGCCAGCGCCCACGCAAGGCAGATGGAGAGTGCGGTGAAATGGAGTTTCATACGTGGCCTTGACGAAGAAAAAGGGGAGGTACGACAGCGCCGTACCCCCCCTTCCGGGGAGAACCGGCGGTTTACGGCTGCTGGGTCAGGACCAGGCTGACGATGCCTTCGTAACGACCGGCGTTGGTAATGGCGCCGACAGTGGTCTGGCGGATGTCCAGCATCTGCTCGATGGAGCCGCTGGTCGGGTCACCGCCGGGGAACAGGTCGGCCGCCGACAGGGACACGCCGGTGGTGTTCAACGCCCGTCCGCCGAAGCTGATGGACAGCGGTACGCCAGTGGCGGCGGGATTGGTCATGTTGGCCAACACCGGGTTGGTGATCAGCCGCAGGGTCATGTCCTTGTCCGTGTCGTTGCTGAAGATCCGCGTGCCCAGGCGAGTGGGTTGCAGGCCGGCACCCGGCAGGTAGGCCATCTCCATGGACGCTGGCAGCGGGCTGCCGTCGGACTGGAGCAGTTCGATCGTTGGATCGACATCGGCATAGACCAGAATGCTTTTTTCCACCGCCACGGCGGGCAGTGAGACCAAGGCAGCCAGTGCCAGGGGTGCGAGTTGGAGCAGTTTCATGGGGTGTTGCCTCTTTGCTATGGATGAACGGGGGCCCAACCACGTGCCGGGGCACGTAGCTCAGGTCAAAAAAATTCGTTGGGACGTCGGGCTTTAAGGCAGCACGGCGAGGGTGCGGGGCTGCTTGTCGTCGCTGGTCACGAAGCGCATCAGGACATTGCCGCTGACGCCGGGAGCCGAGACGGGAAGAGTGTTGCCGGGGTACAGGCTGCGATTGACGTCATTCCAGACGCAGTCCTTCTCGCCCTTGACATCGGCGCAGCGGCCGACTTGCAGCACACCGACGCGCAGGGTGCCGTCGTTGCGCAGAACCCCGCCGTTTTGTTGCAGGCTGATGCTGGTGCGTCGTTCGTCCGGCAGCAGGCGCACCAGCGCGCCCCAGATCAGGTTGACACCGATCCTGGGTTGCACGCCTTGGTCCGAAGCGGTTTCGTCCACCAGGTCCGGTGCGGCCACTGGCTCGAAATAGACGCGGTAGACAGTTTCCTCGCTGGGGATCGCCTGGGCGATAATACGAACTGTGCGACTGGCACCGGGAGCGAGTACCGTGCGTTGTGGCGACACGACGATGCCCTGGGTGTCGGTGGGGGACAGGGGGCTTTCGTGTTCGTCCGGTGTGCCGGGGCGCTGAATCCGGGTCACGCTGACCTTGATGTACTGGACCTTGTCCGACTTGGAATGCAATTGGATCTGGCCCACACCGTCCTGCTCGGCGCCGATGGTACTGGTCATCGGGTACACCACCATGTTGGCGGCCGCTGGGGTCGACGTACCCAGGACCAGCGTCAAGAGTACAAGCTTGCTCAAGACAACCCAGCGGGTGGTAAATGTTTGATACAAATGCATGTCCGACCTCAAGTAAGTGAGAAAACCTCAACGTTTTCAGTACGCTTGGTGAAGTGCCTGGCCTCAACCCCTGGACCGGTGGCGATGAAGAGAAAACCTTCGTCCTGGGGCGAGCTATATTTGTGATACTTCCTTTTGTGCTACAGATGCTTCCCTATTTCGTGTAGGAAATTTCCAAAGTAAATTCAGATCCAACGCTCCCGACACGTTGATGACCGTCAATGAGGTGACTTCTCGGACGTTCAGCGTTGACACGAGCATGGTGGCAATTCCTGTGAGGCATAGATGATCGCTGTTTGTCCAAAATATTTTGGTGGGATAGTTACACCATGTCAATAGATTTGGTGGATTATATCCACGTTCGTCTGCGCGAAGAGATTGATCGCTGCGGCATGTCATTGGCGGCGGCGTCCCGTGCCGCGGGGGAATCCAGCCCGCAGCGCTTGAAGGAAGTGGTGTCGGGACGGCAGAAATGTCCGGCCGATCTGGTGGCGAAACTGGCGGTTATTGGGGTGGACGCACAGTACGTCCTGATTGGCGAGCGCGCGCAAGGCGCAAGGTCGCCGTCCTTGGCGCCCGATGAGGAATTGTTGCTGGATGGCTATCGCGCCCTGGATGCGGCGAGCAAGAAAAGGGTGCTTGCCAGTCTGATCTCGGGCTAGGTGGTGTATTCATCGCGAGCAGGCCAGTCCAGGCTCCCCGGCATCAACTGTCCTGCAAGAACATCTCCCGACTCAACCCATGGCGCTGCATTTTTTCATTGAAGGTGCGGCGCGGCAGCTGCAGTTCTTCGAGCACCGCCTTCACATCGCCTTTGTGCCGCGTCAGGGCGGCGCGCAGGCATTGGGCTTCGAACGCTTCTTGCTGGGCGGCCAGGGATTGACCGGGCTCCGTCTGCAAGGCGTGGGGTTGGTCCAGTCCCAATAGCTGGCGTTCGGCGACATTCGCCAGTTCGCGCACATTGCCCGGCCAGTCGTGGCTCAGCAGGTGGCTCAGTTGCGGGCCGCTCAGAGGGGCGGCGGGGCGGCCGAGGCGTTCGGCGGCGCGGTGGGTGAAGTGTTCGAACAACAGCGGAATGTCCTCGCGCCGCTCACGCAATGGCGGCAGGCGCAGCTCGGCAATGTTCAGGCGATAAGCCAGGTCTTCGCGAAAGCGCCCGGCCCGGGCTTCGTCCAGCAGGTCCGGTTTGGTGGCGGCGACGATACGCAAGTCCACGGCAATGCTCTGGTTCGAGCCCAGGCGTTCGAGCTTCTGCTCCTGCAATACCCGCAACAGCTTGACCTGCTGGGCCAGGGGCATGCTTTCGATCTCATCGAGAAACAGCGTGCCACCGTCGGCATATTCGAGCTTGCCGATGCGCTTGCCCTGGGCGCCGGTGAACGCGCCGCTTTCATGGCCGAACAGTTCCGCCTCGAACAGCGGTTCGGGGATGGCCGCGCAGTTCAGGGCCACGAACGGCTTGTTCGCCCGAGGCCCGAAGTCATGCAGGCAGCGGGCAACCAACTCCTTGCCGCTGCCGGTTTCGCCGCGGATCAACACGTTGACCGGCAGTGTCGCCAGGTCCAACACCTGGCGTCGCAGGTTTTGCAGCGCCCGGGATACCCCCAGCAGCGTGCCGTCGAGCCGGGCCCTGGCGTCGGCCTGCTCGTGCAGCCGGCGGTTTTCCAGGATCAGGGAGCGCTTGTCCAGAGCGCGGCGCAGGCTGCCGAGCAGGGCTTCGGGGCTGAAGGGTTTTTCCAGGAAGTCATAGGCGCCGTCGCGCATGGCTTCCACCGCCATCGGCACGTCGCCGTGACCGGTCAACAGGATCACCGGCAGGTCCGGATCGCGCCGTCGCACTTCGGCCAGCAGTTCCAGGCCGCTGAGCCCGGGCATGCGCACGTCACTGAGGATCACACCGGCAAAATGTTCGGGCAGTCTGGCCAGGCATTCTTCGGCACGGTTGAACAATTGCACCTCGAAGCCCGACAGGCTCAGCCATTGCTCGACGGCGCTGCAGATGCTGGCTTCGTCATCCACCACCATCACACGCTTGAGCTGGGATTGGCTAGGCATGCAACTGCGCCTCCTGGTCGATGGGCAAGGTCACACAGAATACCGCGCCGCTTTCATGGTTGTCCGCGCTCAGCCGCCCGCCGGATTCATGGATGATGGCGAACGAAACCGCCAGCCCGAGGCCCAGGCCGTCGCCCACTGCCTTGGTGGTGAAGAAAGGATCGAACACCTGGGCCAGGTGTTCTTCGGCGATCCCCGTGCCGCTGTCGCGCACCGTCAGGCACCACAATAGCTCGTCGGCTTCCAGGCGTATTTCCAGGCGCTTGGCGGGTTGTCCGGCCATGGCATCGAGGGCGTTGCGCAGCAGATTGATCAACACCTGTTCGAGGCGGATCGCATCGCCGCGCACCCATGCCGGGCGGGTGAGGTGCAGCACGGTGTCGACCTGTTCGTCCCGCAGGCGCGTGTCCAGCAATTGCAGTGCCTGGTCCACCACCGCCGCCAGGTCCAGGCGCTCGCGCAGGCCGCTGGGGCTTTTGCGGGCGAAGGTTTTCAAGTGGCCGGTGAGGGCAGCCATGCGGGTCAGCATGTCATCCACCGGTTTGAGGGCCTTGTAGGCGTCATCGACCCGGCCGTGCTCCAGCAGCAGGCGCAGGGTCGCCAGTTGCATGCGCTGGGCGGTCAGCGGCTGGTTGATTTCATGGGCCAGGGCCGCCGACATCTGCCCCAGGGCCGCCAGTTTGGCCGATTGCACCAACCCTTCCTGGGCGGTGCGCAATTCCCGGGTGCGTTCTTCCACCAGGCGTTCGAGTTCGGCGCGGCTGCGTTGGCGCAGTTTTGCCAGGCGCCAGCGCTGGTTGAGAAACAACAACAGGAACACCAGCGCCAGCCACGATCCGGCGGCGGCGAGCCCGGCATTGCGGCGGTCTTCGAAGGCGATCTGAGGCGGACGCAGCAGGTGCAGTGTCCAGCCTTCGGCAGGCAGTGGCAGGGATTCCCACAAATACTCCGCAGCGCCCTCGGGGGCTTCGACCCGGTTCAGATGGCTGTTGTCGTCAAAGCGCCGCAACGGCTCGAAGGACAGCGGTTGCAGCGGCTGCTTGTCGTATTGGCGGGTGGCCTTGAGTTCGGCGCGATCGCTGTCGGTCAGCGGTCGCAGATGGCGATAGCGCCAGCCCGGTCGGTTGGCAATGAAGATAATGCCCCGGGCATCGCTGACCAGCAGGGTGTCACTGCCCTGGCGCCACTCACGCTCAAGCTCGGGAAATTCCAGCTTCACCACCATCGCCCCAAGGAATTCGCCGTTGTCACCGGTCACCGCGCTGGACAGGAAGTAACCTGGAATTCCGCTGGTCACGCCCACTGCATAAAAGCGCCCGGTGCCCTGGGTTCGGGTCTGGAGGAAATAGGGGCGAAACCCATAGTTATGGCCGACGTAACTGCTGGGCAGTCGCCAGTTACTGGCGGCCACGGCCAGTCCGGTGTGGTCGAGCAATTCCAGGGTGGACGACTGCGCCGCGCCGTTGATCTTCTCCAGCTTGTGATTCAGCGCATCCTGTTGCGCTGCGCTGATCGGGCCCTGGAGGGCTGCGCGCAACTCAGGGTCCAGGGCCAGCACGGCGGGCAGGGCACGGTAGCGGTCGATCAGGGTATGCAGGGAATTGGCGTATAGCGCCAATTGCTGGTTCGCACGGCTGGCGTCTTCCTCCAGTGCCTCGCGTTCGGCGTGGCGCACGGCCAGCGTCGCGGCGACGACGGCACCGGCGAGGATCAGCAAGGTGTACAACGACAGACGCAAGGTACGGGAGGTCGGCAGCATGCTGGCGCAAACCGGTAGCAAGTCGGGCGGGCACCATAGCATGCCGTCCGCTGTCAGGGCCAAGGGCGGCCGCCTGCGCATCAGACAGCGGGGATTTTCCGGGGTACCGGAGTCCGACTCGGGCCTTTTCTGTAGAACACGCCATCACCCAGGGAACTCATGGATGTCACAGATTCACGCCTCGATACCGCCTCATGGGTGTCGGGTTTTCCTGGCCTCAGCAGGCTGATCTTTTCGAGCATGTTCATCGTCTGCCAGGTAATGCCAATCAGCGCTTCTATTTCCAATACCTGATCGCGCAACGAACCCTGAACCCTTTCCGGCACCTCTTCCAGCAATCGCTGTTCGGCGATGAGCCTGTCCACGGTGTCGATCCATTTGCCGGCCAGGGCCTTTCGCTCGGCCTTGCCCTTGGTATCCCTGAGCTCGTCGACGTAACCACCCACGACCGGTCCGAGAATGGCGCCGGTTATCGCTCCAGTGGTACTGATGGCGGCGGTGGTCATGCTGAACATACGGTTGGCGCCCTGGGTGACGTCCACGGGCGGCAGCGAACCTCCGCCCGAGGGATCCCAGGAACCGGGCGGCGACCAGCCGGGGTTGAACAGGGTGGCGTGTATCGTCAGTTGTGCGGCGGCGGTAATCAGTGTCGATACGATGGCGGCATTGGCGGGGCTCGATGTGCCAACTGGAAGCAACGCGAGCCCGACCCTTGAGTTCACCGCATCCAGAGCCAACTGCCTGGCCCAGGCCTGCCACGTCTGTGTGGGCTTGGGCAACGGTGGAGGATTGTTGCGTGGATCGGTGACCTGTGTGGGGGCGGCCGCACTTTCCGCTTGGCTGACGGGGCTTGCAGCAGGTGCCGAAGCCGGGGTGATCTGGATGGCTGTTTGTGCCAATTGTGCTGATTGTGCCGCCGTCGAAGGCGGTGGTTGTTTTGTCGTTCCTTGCACATCGATGAAGCTGACCGGGTTATTGCCGACCATTGCGTATCGATTCAGCCCATCCACATTGCCCAGCGGGTCCGGGCCGATCCAGTGCCGCAGCCACGGCGCGTAATAGCGCAGGCCATAGTAGTAAAGGCCGCTGGCATCCATCGGCCGGGCACAATAGCGGATGCTCTTGTAGTCGGCCTCCACGATCGAACGGCTTGCCCACGAAGCGGTGGTCCCAAATGGATGGAATCGTTCGCGGCTGATCAGCAGGCCCTGACCATCGGTTTCCAGTGTGCAGGAGCCCAGGTGATCACCATGGCCGTAGCGCACCTGATAATCCTCTATCCCGGGGTTGCCGCTTGCCCAGTGCAGACAACGGACAGGACCCGGCGCCCCTTCGATCACGATGACTTCCAGGTTCCGGTCGGTATTGTCGTGCAGCTCCAACCCTGGCAGATATCGGCGCTGATCGATCAGGACGGTTTTGTTTGCCTGGGTCGTGCGGGTCGTTCTCAGCCGCTTGCCATCGGCGGCGTAGACAAAGTGTTCATGATCACTGGCGGCGGGGAGCGGACGGGCCACGGTCGTGCAGCGTTCGAGCTGATTGCGCAAGTTGTACAACAACGGCTGGCCGCCGCGCTGCAACAAGCGCTGGTTGCCGCAGGCATCGAAACTGCCGGCAAAGTCGGGTTCGCTCCCGTCCCTGGGCAGTGCCCGGTTACTCTGAGGAGCAATCTCCATTTCCAGCGTCCTGGACTGGCCTGCATGGTCGCTGCGGTGGATCAGGCTGAGCAGGCCGCTGCTGTCGTTATAGGCCATCGCCTGTGAGTAATTGAGCAGCAGGCTGTCATCGATCGGGCTCAGTTCCGGCAGCCCGGGGTGACCAGGGTCCACTTGCGCTTCGCATCCGGTGGCACCCGTCAGCCGATACAGGCTGTCGTAGGTGAACGCCTGGTCCGCCGTGACGCGTCGATTGGCGAAGTAGCGGACGGTAAAGGCCGGGTCGACGATGTTCAGTACGTGACCCATCGGGTCGTAGCGGTAGCGGGTGTGGCGCAGCGTATCGCCGGTCCGGGTTTGCGTCTTGAGCTCGACCACACGCCCGTCGGCTGGATCGTAAGCGGCCGTGTCAACCACGCCGTTACCGCCTGCCTGACGTTCCAGCTGGTTGTCGGCGTTATAGAGAAGGCTGTGATAAAGCACGGCCTCGGGCCGGCCCGCAGGTTTCAAGGCAATGCCGTCCAGTTGACCTGCAATGTTGTAGGAGAAGGTCTGAAGATGCTGGCGTGCGTCGAGTTGGCTGATCAGGTTGCCGGTGCTGTCGTAGGTGCGGCGTGTGGTCAACCGTTCGGGCTCGAGCTGCGGCTCGTTGTCCGCCTCCTCTTGGGACCAGTCCGGTGAGTTCGTTGTATTGATGAATCGTCGGGTTTCGACCAAGGGTTGGCCGTTGAGGTTGTAATCGCCAAGGGTGAGTTGGCCGGCGGGGTCGAGGTGTTCGATGATCCGACCACAGGCATTGCGGGCGGCGGCTTCGGAGGATGAGTCTGCACGGAACAGCCGTTCGGTAGCCTGTTCGCCGGCACCTTCGGCCCGTTCGTACACGGCGATCAATCGCCGCTGCGAGTCGTATTCGTTGCGCAGCCGCGTGCCGCGTCCGTCCCATGTCAGAAGTCTCTCACCCACGAGACCGATCAATTGAACGCGACGGCCCGCATCGACATGACGGCTGGACAGGGAGGCACCCGACAGCGAGTAGACATCGGTCTGGGCCGCAACCGTCAACCGGGCATCCCACTGTTGTGTCACGCGACCGGCGAGATCATGGTGGTACCGGGTGATGAGGCTGCGGATTGGCTGATCGAGCGCAGATCGCAGGTAGTGGACCTGTCGTACCGCCTGGCCTCGTGGATCCCGGGCGACCGTCGTCGGCGTGCCAAAGTGAACGTTGTTCATCGCTGGACGGCCTCCAGGGGATTCGCCGCTTTGATCCTTGATCGAGGTCGGGTACCGAGGGGGCAATATAGCAGCCGGGAAACGGCGCCGAACCTGTCATGTCTGACAGGGCGACCGGCTCGTGAGGGTGCAAACCGGTCATTGCGTCATCTTCGCGAGACGTTAGACATGGGTTGGGATTGCTTCATCAGGAACCGACGGTCCGTGGTGCTCATCTTTTTGTACCAGGCCATGCCTTTTTGTGCCCGATCGATGTAGTCCAGCGTGACCACGGTTTTTCTGTGCAAGACCGACCGGTGGATCGGTGCCAGGGTTTGCTGCGTCGTCATGTAGTTGACGTTGGGCAGCACGTCGCCTGGATAGATAGCGGATTTGCCCAGGGCTTTGAAGGTGGCATCCGTCTCGGCCCAACGCTGCTGCACGGTGCTTTTCCATTCGGCGAGCATTGCATCGATCTTCTGGATCTTTACGGGCGTCAGCCCCGTCTTGATGTCTTCGGCTTCCTGCGCCCGGGAGCCCAGGTTCAACAGGTTGATGCCGGGGACCACCGAGCCTACGACTCGATTCAGGAAAGAACTCGAAAACGCCTGGACCGAGGTGCTCATGGAGGTGTCCCAGGCGAGCCCCAGCCTGCTGTCGATCGCCCTGATCGACATGGCCGATGTCTGTGGGATGAGCGGCCGAAGCAGGCGAGCGGTCGGCAGGCTGGCATCGGCTGTCGCGCTGGCCATGTCGGCGCCTATGTTTCCACCGGCGAGGCCACCCAGATAAGGGATTTCATTGAGTCGTGGCGCCACCGAGCCGAACGTCTCCGCGCCCATGTAGCCACCCGCAAAACCGACCATGGCGCCAATGGTTTCACCCACCAGGTTTTTCAGCAGCTCGTTCACGATGTTCGTCTTGTGGATGATGTTGTCGATCTGCGCCAGCGCCGTCGCGGATTCCGTGCCGAGTTCGGAAATGAAGTCCGAGTAGTTCATGATCCGCCACTCGGTCCTGTTCGTCCCGCTGTCCACATAGCGCAACGGGTTATTCCCCACGAACCCGTACAGGTTCAACCCATCCACATCCCCTGCCGGATCGGCGCCGATCCAACGTTGCAGCCACGGTGCGTAGTAGCGCTCGCTGTAGGTGTACAAGCCACTGATATCCATCTCACGGCCCGAGTAACGCACGGTCTTGTACCCGACCTCCAGGGCTGATCGCGCGGTCATCCAGGCCGTGGCCCCGTACGGGTAATAACCTTCGTGACTGATCAACCGGGCGTGTTGGTCGAGCTCCATCACGCTCGAACCCAGATGATCCGGCAGGCTGTAGCGCAGCTGGTTGGCGGGGATCCCCTCCGGTTTGCCGGTAACCCAGTGCAGGCAACGTATGCTGACGGGGCCGGCGGCGAGAAGAATGACGTGTAATTGTTCGCCGCCGTCGCGGGTGCGGATTTCCAGGCCAGGCAGGTAATGCACCGCGTGGAAATGGTGGGTTGTCGCAGTGTAGGCGTCGTGGCGTTTATAAACCCGTCGGCCCTGGCTGTAGTGGTAATGCTCTTCGTCATCGGGGGCGGTATCACGCTTGACCAATGTCACCGATGCCAATTGGTCACGGGCGTTCCACTTGAGGTCCCGGCCAGGTTGCAGTACCTGCAGGTTGCCGTGACGGTCGTACAACTCATCGAATGACGGGGTCGGATCCCCCGGTGCCCAACGCGTGCCCCGGTTGCTGTGCGGGTCGATGAACATCTGGCGGGTGTGGCAGGCTCCGTCGCGTGTATGGCTGAGTTTGATCAGATTGCCGCCATGATCATATTCATAGGTTTGAAGATAGTTGCGCCGGTCGTTGGGATCGCTCGGCTGTGGGAGGGCGGGAGTGTCCGAGGGCGGACTATCGTCATAACCGCTGGCGCTGAGCAGACGATACAACGAGTCGTAGCTGAAACCGCGATGCCCATCGACCCGCTGGTTGGCGAAGTAACGGGGCGTGAAGGCATGATCGAGCATGCGGGTCATGTTACCCACAGGGTCATATTCGTATTCGAAATCCTGTAGGACAGTCTGGTCGCTCTGCGCCCATTGACGCTGCAAGCCGGCATTGGCCGGGTCATAAAGCCAGTGGCTGACCAGGCCATTACCGAGCCGTTGTTCGATAATCTGCCCGGCGGCGTTGTACCGGGCGCTTTCCAGAACCGATAGCCATTGGGTCTGCCCATTGATCTGCAACCGGGCCTGCGTCAGTTGCCCGGTCTGGTCGTAGCGCAACTGTTGCCAATGCAGACCAGCGTCGGTCCGCTCCAGAAGAGTTCCCAGCGGACCGTAGAGGTATCGACTGGTGAAGGCCTGGCCATCCTCGAAGGTGCGCGTTTCGCATAACGGCAGGCGCAGCAGGCCGTAGCTGTCCGGGCGCAAGCTGCCCGAGGGGTCGGTTTGCTGGAGCAACTGTCCGCGCAGGTTATGACCGACGTCGGCCGTGGCGTCGGCGTAGAGGAACGTATCGATCCCGGCCTGCCCGTTTTCCTCCACAGCCACCGGACGCAGTTGCTCATCGTAGGCCATTCGCCAGTGACTGCCGCGCTCATCCCAGCGCTGTCGGATCTCACCCACCAGACCCGGCAATATCAGGCGCCAGCCGGCATCGACGCTGTCGTAGCGCAATGAACTGCCACTGAGTGTAAAGAGGGCGGCCTGGTTGGGTCTGGGGCCCTGGCTGAAAAGGCGCGGGTCCCACTGCTCGACCAGGCGGCCGGCGGTACTGTAGTGCTGGCGCGATATCAGTACGGTGGCGGCGGTTGCGACCTGGCTGCGTAGATAAACACTTTGGCGTACCGGCAGGCCTCGGCCATCGATGGCGACGACGTTTGGAGTACGGAAATGGACGGTACTCATGGGTCGAAGACCTCCAGGGTGTCGCTTCGATCCTTAATCGAGGTCGGATACTGAGACGGCAATATACCGGTGAAAAGACCGCGCCGAACCTGTCAGGTCTGACAGGCCCGGTGACCTTCCGTGCAGTCAAAGGTAGGCCTGGACCGCGCTGTTCCACTGCCGATGAGTCATGTTCACCCTGCCGGTCAACACATTGAAGGGCGCGGAGCCATCCTGGGATTCCATCAGGATGTTGGCGCAGTTGAAGCAGGCGGGAAAAGCCGACGCGTCCCTGACACCCTTGAGCTTTTGCGTCACCACGAGAATCTGCGACGGATCGGTTTCACCCGTCATGGCTTTTTGAAACGCCAGCGCAACGTGCCCGCCGGCACTCTCGGCATGCATCCCCGGAAGGCCGGCGGACTTGGGCAAGTAGTGATCACTGGCGACGATGTGCGCCTTGAGCCGTCTCTGGAGAAGGGGCTGCAGCGTGGGCACCTCGTATTCCAGGCCGGCCAGATTGATCGGCTCAGGGTTCGTGCCCTTGTAGACCTTGATGGGGCGTTGCGTGTCCTGGTACATGGCGATGAGTTTCTCTTTCAGGAAACCTTCGTAACGGTCGATGTCGCCGAACTTGAAGATACCGCCCGAGACAGGATTGTCTTTTTCCAGCCCTTGATCGGCGGGTCGGTACTCCTCGACGCCATGGCGCTCGACCGTCAACTGGGCAGGCAGCGCAATGTTGAAGAAGTCGGTGAGACGGATCGTTTCTTCAGGTGTTGCGCCCGGTATTTCGAAGCCCGCGTGGGCGACCAGGTTTTCGTCCCGGTTCTTCTTGAGAAACAGCTCGGCTTCCGGATTTCCGCTGAAGTGCATTTCCCGCATTTTCTTCACTTTGGCGGGCGAACCGGAAATGGCCGGCAGCGGGTTGGCGCCGCCCTGCAGGATGAGGCGTGTGCGGTCGCTCATCAGGGCCGTGAGCCCGTTGCCTTCGGCCAGCGTCTTGTTGCTTTTGTTCAGGCCCAGAGGGTCCGAGAATCGCATCGGATTGTTCGCCACCATTGCATAGAGGTTCAAACCGTCCGCCGGCCCCGCCGGGTCCGGGTTGATCCAGCGCATCGTCCACGGCGCGTAATAGCGCAGGCCATAGTAATAAAGGCCATTCGCGTCGCGCTCCTTGCCGGAATAACGGACGGTCTTGTAGCTGGCCTGTAACGCGGAGTCGGCGGCCCACCATGCGGTGCCGCCGAAAGGGTAATAACCCTCATGGCTGATGAGCCTTGCGTCCTGGTCCAGTTCCTTCACCAGAGAACCCAAGTGATCATCCAGGCTGTAGCGCAACTGGCCCTGGTCGATTTCATCCGGCCGGCCTTTTTCCCAGTAGAGCCCGCGCACATTGAAACCCGGGCCTTGCAGTGTGCAGACGTGCAGCGCTTCGCTGTCGTCCAGGGTGCGGATTTCCAGGCCGGGCAAATAGCGCACGTCACGTACATGGCTGACGGAAGCCGCCCGGGTACGCTGGCATTTGCGCGCGCGGATGCCCTGGGCGTCGTAGACGTACTGTTCCACATCGTCGTCGGTGTCCTGGCGATGCACCAGCGTGACACTGTGCAACTGGTTACGCAGGTTCCAACTCAGTTGCTTCCCCGAACCCGGCAGTGTCATCAGGTTGCCGGCGGCATCGAAACCCAGGTCGTCGCCAGGCGTGGCATCTCCCTTGCGCCACTGGATGCAGCGATTGCTCGTCGGGTCCATCGTCAGGTGCAGCGTATGGGCCTGGCCCGGTGTCGCGCTGCTGTGGACCAGGGTGTGCAGATTACCGCCCCGGTCGTAGTGGTAATGCTGGGTATAAGGCGTGCGCAGCGAAAGGTCTACCGGTGGGATCAGCCCCGGCAGTTGGGGTTGGGTACTGGCGCCGCGAACTTCCAGGCCCGTGGCGCTTTCCAGGCGATACAGGCTGTCATGGGTAAACCGACGCTCGCCGTCGATACGCAGGTTGGCATGGTAGCGGGTGACATGGGTGTGATCGGTCAGGGACGTCAGGTTGCCCACCCGATCGTATCGGTAGCTGAAATGCTGGTGAATGTCATCGCCTTTCACGGCGTTGCATTCGCACAGTCGGCCATCGGCGGGGTCGTGGCTGTAGGCGATCATGACGCCGTTACCGGCGGTGTACTCCTGGAGGTTGCCGTCGGCGTTGTACTGCATCCGCTCGACAATGACCTGCGAGGTCGGGCTGCCCGCCCATTGCAGGCGACAGGCCTTGAGCTGGCCGGCGATGTCCAGGTCCACGTGTTGCAGGTGGCCTCCGGCATCGGTCTGACCGAGCATCTGCGCCATTGCGCCGTAATGCCAGCGCGTGTCGTAGCCAGTGGGCTCGAGCAGGGTGTCGCGTCCGCCCTCATCGGCGGGCCAATCCGGCGGCGCCAGCGTATCGGGAAAGCGCCTGGACTGATGCAACGGTGCCCCGGCCATTGAATAGTCATCTGTCGTCAACCGTCCGGCCGTGTCGTAGTGCGCCACCAACCGGCCGCATTGATTGTGCCGGGCGCGGTCGCTGGTGTTTTCGCCGTAGTGCAGGTATTCGACGGTGGCCCATGCCTGGTCCTGGCTTCGTTCACGGATGACCAGGGGACGTAACTGGTTGTCGTAGTCGATTCGCTGCTCGCTGCCGCGACCCTCCCAACCCTGTAGTCGTTGCCCGGCTACGCCGAAGAGCTCCCGGCGCATTCCACCGTCGACGTTCTCGGTGAGCAGCGGTGTTCCCGACAGGCTGTAGACACTGTACAGATTGGCCGTTTCCGTGCCGTGCAACCGAGGGTCCCATTGGAAGATGATGCGGCCGGCCACGTCGAACGCCTGGGCCGTGACCATCCGTTCTATCTCGTCACCGGTGGAGCCGCGCAGGTAATCCACGCGCCGGACCGGCCCGCCACGCCCGTCGAACACCGCCAGGCGCGGCGTGTTTGCATGGGCCTGCCTGCTCACCTGTCAGGCCCCTGGATCCGTATCGTTGTAATCGAAGTCGCATTGATACCAGGGATGGTGGACATGCCAGGCCTCGTGCCCCTTGGCATTGATGACCTTGATCAAGCGTCCCGGCGGGTCGTAGAACTGTTGGTCGTGATAGCCGTGCACCCGCAACGACGCGTCGTTGATGTAGCGCCAGGCATCGGCGAAATAAGGCCGATAGACCCGCGTGACCAAACCCTTGTTGTCGTACTCGACCCGTTCGCTCACCCGCCAGCGCTGTTCCGCGTGATGCTGGAGCGGCTTGCCGTCCTCCACCACCAGCGAGCCGTCCTCGGCCACGGCATAGGCTTGCCCGGCTTCGACCCGCTGCTTGGTTTGCAGAGGACGGCCGAATCCGTCGACGGCGCTGAGGGCGATGCGGATCTGTTGCAGCGGATCGTCCGGGTAACGATCGGCGCTCAGTACGACACTGTGGACAGGCTCTCGGACCGTGGCCTGTATCAGCATCCACAGCAATTCCTGGGCGACAGAGCGCTGGCCCAGGCTTGCCAGGCGAGCGCGGGCCGAAGCGCGGACATGGCCGTCGGGCAGCACGTAGCGTGCGCCAATCCATTCGTCGCGCTGGGTAGAGAGCACCAGGGTGACATCGATGGCGCCCATCCAACTGAGCATGTCGGTGCGTACCGCGCTGGCGATCCTGCCCAGGGTTTCCTGCGGATGCTCGATAGCGTGACCGGGTGTCAGGTCTTCGGGCGGCCGATACGTGGCGATGTCATCGAAGCCGGCAGGGACGCCGTTTTCAGTGCCATGAAAGGTGACGCCCAACGGAACGCCGCCCGGACCGTACGCTGCCTGTTGGGGGTTGTCGTTGGCGTCGATGATCTGCCGTGGCAACAGCCAGTGATAGTCGTAGTCGAGCCGCGTGGTGCAGCCATCCGGCAGGGTCACCGTGGTAGTCATGAAGTGATAGGGGTCGTACCCGACGGTGGTTTCGCCATGGCTCTGGGTTTCTTGCAGTGCGCTTAGCTGGAAGAACCCCGAAAGGGGCAGATAGGTGGCAAAACCGACTTTTTTCGACCAGAGATTTTCGGCTTCGTCTTCGTCCGGGTCATCCGGCAGGAACAGCCTCATGGGCTCGAAGCCAATGGTCTCCAGTTGTTCGCGAATGTCGAAGGGGGGCGGTACGGCGTCGTAGGCGTCAAGCGCCTGTTGGTCGAATTCAGCCACCTCCAGCGGGCCGCGCAGGGCCTGGAAGGCGATGTCGTCGTGTTCGTCCAGCAGGTAGCTCTGCTCCTGAAGTGCGATCAACTGTCGGGCCGCTGTCCATTGCGGGGAGTCCTGATGTTCGAGGAAGGTTTCATAGTTGACCTGTCGGGGCGTGAGCCCCTGTGGCAATTCGCCTTTGGGGCGTTGCAGGCCGTTGGCCCTGGAACGCCATGGCAGGCCCAGGCGCTGGCGCAGCCCCGTATCGTCGATCAGGTGCAGGTACTCGTCCCGTTTCTCGATGATGTGGAACACCTGTTGCTGATCGTCATGGGCATCGCGCCACCAGCCGTTTTCGACTTCATCGTCGAAGGGCGGCGTATCGAGCGCGGTAAGACGCCGGGCGTAGTGAACGGCAAAACTGTGGGTAAGCTGGCCGAAGCGGTTCCATTTCAGGTTGATGCCGTGTTCGGTTTGCGGGTCGTCGGTAAAACCGTCGTATTGGTGGCTGAGGGTTTCCAGCGCCAGCACCAACAGGCTTTTGTGATGGGCATGGGGATGGCGCAGCAGGTAGCGTTGTTGCGTCACCGTGTAGGGCTTGGTGGGTGTCTCGGCCGGCTCGACGGGGTGGGTTTCACTGCGTAATACGCGGCCGCCCAGGGCGTAGGCCATGTCCCGTGCGGTGTCCGGGTCGGGGGTGATGATTTCGTTGGCTTCGTCGCTTTCGTGGAAGCGGGTCAGCAGCGTCGGGCCCAACGGCACCGCGTCGGTGTCGCCTTCGAAACAGTCCTTTAGCGGTTGATCGACGGAGCGGCCGGTGTGGAACCAGGTCTTGACCAGCACCGGCGCGGTGAAACCGCCAGGTGTCTCGCCGTCGGGCACCTCGCTGTCCACCTGGTACAAGCGGCCGAACCCCCGGAATTCACGGTGATAGCCGTCATAGTTGCCTTCGAAATAGGTGAAGCATTGGGTCAGGCAATTGCCGGTGATTTCATCCAGTTGCTGTTGCCGTGCCAACAGCGGCAAGGCCAGGGGCAGGTAGCAGGTCGGCTTTTCCTCTTTCGCCACCCGCTGCTGCTTTTCATCCAGCCAGAATTGCGCGCTGCTGCGGTACGCCAGGGCGGTGCTGCAGCCCATGTTGTTGTTCGTGCCGTTGAGCAGATAGGGCCGCATCGCGACGAAGTCATAGCGCCAGTGCCCGGGTTTTTCCATCTCCGGCGTCATGTGCGGCGTGCTCAGGATCAGGCTGGCACAGCCCAGGCCTTGCAGATCGGCCAGGGTGACCTGGCACACGTTGTCGTAGCGCACGCCCGTGGGCCAGGGCACCCGGACAGGGGTTTGCTCAAGGCCATTGCCGCCGCGGTTGAGGTAGATCTCGAAACAGTCGCTGTTGAGGTAGATCAGCGCGGGCGCCCCGGACCCATCCAGGTCGGCGATCCGCACCCGGTCGGCATCGAACTGGCCATAGCCGAAAGGCAGGGCGCTCATGACGAAACCTTCGCCGAAACGCCCATGGCCGAGGTTCGGCCAACATTTGATTTCATCGAAGCGGATGCGGCACAGCTCGGTACTGTCGCTGCCCAGCAGGTTGCCGAACAGCACCAACTCGCTGCGCAGGTCGCTGAACAAGGGCAGGTCGCTGTCCGGTTCATGGGGCACATCGACGCCGGGGGCGAAACCCTGCTCGCGAAGGTTGGCGTACAGCCGGACGCTTCTGGGGCCGATCATGGCCAGGGAACGCGAGCCGTCGCCGGTCAGGTCGCCCAGCTGCGCGGCCGGGTGCAGGAACTCCGTCGGGTACTGTTCGAAGCTCGTGAAGCCTGACCAAGTGCGGTCCGGGTTGAGGGTGTAGAAGCCACTCATGCCGGGCTGGCTGACGATCCAGTTGAGGCGACCTCTGCCGGTCAGGTCGGTCAGCACTTGCATCACTGTCGGATTGTCGGTGGCGACCGGCAGGTTCTCCAGCAGCGACCACGGGCCGTAAGCGATCTCGTCACCGTCGGCGCCGCGTTCGGGTTCGCGGTAATACCAGCCATCGGTGTAGCGGCACAGAAAGCCCGGCACCCCTTCACCGTAGAGGTCGACACATTGATAGCGCCGGCCGTCTTCGAGGGCGGGCATGGTTTCCAGTTCGAAGAAGGTAGCGGGGCTGAGATTGGGTTCAAAACCGCTGTATTGCAGCTCGACGGGAGGGCGGTATTGGATTCGGTCCTCGGCATCCCAGGCCTGGTAATGGGCAGCGGTCAGCAGGCTGTAGCCCAGCGCGGTAGCGGTGTATTCCAGCAAAAGCCGCTGTACCAGGGCGGGTTCGGTGCCGGCTTCGGCGGGGAAGTGATGGAACATCAGCACCTGATGACACAAGCGCCGCGTGCCGACTTCGAAGCCATACCGGTAAGTGTGGAGGGGATCGCTGCGCAGCGGCCAGGACGTGTCGTCGGATGCCTGCCAGGAAGGTTTTTGCGCGAGATCGAGAGTGCGTTGACCGTAGTCGAACAGCAGGTGGAAATGCCAGTTCCGGTTGGCCGGGTCTTCGTCTTCGAAACAGTACAGGGTCTCGCTGGCCGTGGCGTTGCCATAGCACACCCGGCGCAAGTAGCGCTGGGCACGATAATCGTGAGGACCGTCGAACGGGCCGGGATCGGCCGCGTATTCATAATAGATGTGTTCGCCCAAGGGGCTGACTTCTTCCAGCAACAGCCATTCAGCGATGCGTATGGGGCTTGCGGGGTCGGCATCGGACTTGGGTTCGGCGATACGCGACGCTTCGCTGTAGCCGTAGCAATACACATGACCGTTGCTGCCCTGGACGCGCCAGAACGGCGCCCGCCCGTCGCTGGGCGTCCAGAGTTCATACACATCGAAAGCACTTTCGACCCTGGGGTAATAACGCACCACCGAGCAGGTGACGTTGCCGGGTCCTGGCAAGGCGTGAATGACCGGCACATCCTCGTTCAGCTCCGGCCAACGTTCCACCCCGTCGGCATCGATCATCACATCCTCATTGTCGTAGCGGGGCACGCCATCGCTGGTGCGGCGGGCGATGCTGGCGACGGACAACCGCATGCCGATGCCGAAGGTGCCATTGCCACTCTGGCTGTCGTAGTGCAGCGCCAGTGCCGGCGTCAGGTGGCGAGCGCTGGACAGAGGCAGGGGCAATTCGAAGGAGGCGGCACCTCGGGTGCCGACAGGGCCGATCCGGTGGCCAATCGTGGCAATGGATGCGCTATTGGCGATGGTGGGGGTCACAATCTGGAGGGGCGTGTGCTCTGCCATCGGGGATCATCTCGTTAGGCAACGCCAGGGCCACTGCCTGGCAAAACATGAGGATGCCAAGAGATAGCCGATGGGTAACCTGTCAGATCCGACAGGTGCGCAGGGAGGCCGATAAGTGGTAGGTGCCGGCTGCGGACATGAAAAAAGGCCGGTGGGTTTGTCGCCCACCGGCCTTTCTTGCGATTCAAAGTGCTGTTACTGCACTTCTACCGCCAGGTTTTCGCTGATCTTCTTCTGCCAGATCGCCGGGCCGGTGATGTGCACCGACTCGCCTTTGCTGTCGACCGCAACGGTCACCGGCATGTCCTTGACCTCGAACTCGTAGATCGCTTCCATGCCCAGTTCGGCGAACGCCAGGACCTTGGATTTACGGATCGCCTGGGCCACCAGATAGGCAGCTCCCCCCACGGCCATCAGGTACACCGCCTTATTGTCCTTGATCGCTTCGATGGCGGTCGGGCCGCGCTCGGACTTGCCGATCATGCCCAGCAGGCCGGTCTGCTCCAGGATCTGGCGGGTGAACTTGTCCATCCGCGTGGCGGTGGTCGGTCCGGCCGGGCCGACCACTTCGTCACCGACCGGATCGACCGGGCCGACGTAGTAGATGAAGCGACCCTTGAGGTCCACCGGCAGGGTTTCACCCTTGTTCAGCATCTCGACCATGCGCTTGTGCGCCGCGTCGCGGCCGGTGAGCATCTTGCCGTTGAGCAGTACGGTTTCGCCCGGTTTCCAGCTCTGGACTTCTTCCGGGGTCAGGGTGTCGAGGTTCACGCGGCGGGCCGATGGGCCGGCTTCCCAGACGATTTCCGGGTAGGCGTCCAGGGGCGGCGCTTCCAGCGAAGCCGGGCCGCTACCATCCAGCACGAAGTGGGCGTGGCGGGTGGCGGCGCAGTTGGGGATCATGCACACCGGCAACGAAGCGGCGTGGGTCGGGTAATCCATGATCTTCACGTCGAGCACGGTGGTCAGGCCGCCCAGGCCCTGGGCGCCGATGCCCAGTTGGTTGACCTTCTCGAACAGCTCCAGGCGCATCTCTTCGATACGGTTCTGCGGGCCGCGGGCCTTGAGCTCATGAATGTCGATGGATTCCATCAACACTTCTTTCGCCATGACGGCCGCTTTCTCGGCGGTACCGCCGATGCCGATGCCGAGCATGCCCGGTGGGCACCAGCCGGCACCCATGGTCGGAACGGTCTTGAGTACCCAGTCGACGATGGAGTCGGACGGGTTGAGCATCGCCATCTTCGACTTGTTTTCGGAGCCGCCACCCTTGGCCGCCACGTCCACTTCCACGGTGTTGCCCGGGACGATGGAATAGTGGATGACTGCCGGGGTGTTGTCCTTGGTGTTTTTACGCGCACCTGCCGGGTCGGCGAGGATCGATGCACGCAGGACGTTCTCCGGCAGATTGTAGGCGCGACGCACGCCCTCGTTGATCATGTCGTCCAGGCTCATGGTCGCGCCATCCCAGCGTACGTCCATGCCCACGCGCACGAACACGGTCACGATGCCGGTGTCCTGGCAGATCGGCCGGTGGCCGGTGGCGCACATGCGCGAGTTGATCAGGATCTGTGCCATGGAGTCACGGGCCGCTGGCGATTCTTCGCGCAGGTAGGCCTCGTGCATCGCCTGGATGAAATCCACGGGGTGGTAATAGGAAATGAACTGCAGGGCGTCGGCAACGCTCTGAATCAGGTCGTCTTGCTTGATCACGGTCATGAGTCGCGCTCCTCTCTAAAACGGGAACATTCTATAGGGCAGCTTCAAGCTGCAAGTTCCGAGCGGCAAGCTGAAGCAGTTTGCGTACTGCTCCGAACTTGTCGCTTGAGGCTTGTAGCTCGAAGCTGACCCGCAGGGTCAAGACACGCCGGGCATGTTGGCGCGACGTTAAAAAGGCGCGGCAGTATATCGCAGGCGGGCACCCTGTGGGAGCGAGCTGCCTTAGTGGAGAGATTTATCTGTGGAGGGAATTTATCTATGGAGGAAATTTATCTGTGAAGGGAATTTATCTGTGGCGAGGGGATTTATCCCCGCTGGGCTGCGAAGCAGACCCAAAAAGACAGGAGGACATTAACCTGACACACCGCAGTAGCCGCTTTCAGGTCTGCTTCGCAGCCCAGCGGGGATAAATCCCCTCGCCACAATGGGCATCTGCCCGCACTCAACACTGCGGCAATATTGGCCATTGCTTTGACGCCATTTTTCTGCTCCAGAATTGAATGGTCATTTGTCGAACACGCCACTAAAGTGGCGTCTGGCCTGCAGTGTAGGACTGATTTTTCAGTTTCATTTCCAACGGTGAGTCAACGATTGACCCATAACGCCATTCAACGTCTCCTGCTCAAACGCTTCGCCCTGGCGGCTGCGACCTACGCGCTGGCGCTGGTGTTGTTGTGGCTGGCCTATCTAAGTGGTCATTACCTCGATTCGTTGCGCAACGTCATCGTCGGCAGCGCATTGGTGGTGCTGTGCCAGGGGGCGCTCTTCGTGCTGTTCATCACGGATCGCAACCTGCGTTTCGCCGACCCCAGCCTCACCGAAATACAGGTTCTGATCGGCCTGGGCTGGCAAACCTGGATGATGATGCACCTGGATCAGGCCCGAGGTGTGTTCCTGGTGTTCTATATGCTGATCCTGCTGTTCGGGCTGTTTCACCTGTCCCGGCGGGCCTTCGTGCGGTGTGCGGCGCTGGTGTTCATCAGCTTCACCGGCATAACCCTCTGGGATGCCTACTTCTTTCGGCTGTCCGATCCGACGCTGGCCGGCTTGCAGGTGTGTGTGCTGTTTATCGTGTTGGTGTGGCTGGTGTTCTATGCCCGTTATGTCCAGACCTCACGCCAACGCATGCGTCAGCGACGGTTCGCCCTGCAGGCGCACCAGGACACCCTGCGCGGCATGATGCGCCAGCTCGAAGACCTGGTGGCCACCGATGAGCTGACCGGGCTGTTCAACCGTCGGCACTTCCTTCGCCTGGCGACCCGGGAACTCAATGCTCTCAAGCCCGGTGTCGCCCACGGCCTGGCCTTGATCGACCTCGATCATTTCAAGCGCATCAACGATCTGCACGGCCATGCCGCCGGCGATCAGGTGCTTCAGGCGTTTGCCGGCGTCGCCACGGCCTGCCTGCGGGAAGGGGATGTGCTGGCCCGTTATGGCGGTGAAGAATTCGTGATGCTGCTGCCTGACTGCGACCCCGCGCGCCTGACCGCCTGTTGCGAACGACTGCGACGGGCGTTCAGCGAGGTCGAGCTGGCAGGCTTGCGGCTAGGATCGCTCAGCCTGTCGGTGGGCATGACCCTGCTGGAAATCGACGACGACCTGGACGGCGCCTTGCAGCGTGCCGACCAGGCCTTGTACCGTGCCAAGCGCGACGGGCGTAACCGATGCGCGGCGGCCTGGGAGAATGTCGATGCCTGAAGTGACAGTCGCCGACCGGCATTTTACGGTGGCGGTGGGCAGCAACCTGCTGGACGCGTTGAATCAGTCCGGCGTAGCGGTGCCCTACAGTTGCCGTGCCGGTAGTTGCCATGCGTGCCTGGTGCAATGCGTGGCCGGCGATGTGCGCGACAGCCGGCCCGACGCCCTGAGCCCGACGCAGCGTGACCAGGGCTGGCGCCTGGCTTGCCAATGCCAGGTGGTCGAGGATGTACGGATCCACACGTTCGACCCGCAGCGCGACGGCCAGGCGGCCCGGGTCGCCGCGGTGGACTGGCTGGGGCCCAACGTACTGCGCCTGCGCATCACCCCGGAACGGGCACTGCGTTACCGGGCCGGCCAACACATGGTGCTGTGGCTGGGCGAGGTCGCTCGACCGTATTCCCTGGCGAGCCTGCCCGAGGAAGACCGGTTCCTGGAATTTCATCTGGATTGTCGCCAGGCCGGTCAATTCGTCGATGCAGCGCGGTCCTTGAGCGTAGGCGACCCCATCCGCCTGGGCGAGCTGCGCGGCGGCGCGTTGCATTACGACCCCGACTGGCACGACCGACCGCTCTGGCTGCTGGCCGCCGGTACCGGGCTGGGACCGTTGTTCGGCATCCTGCGCGAAGCGCTGCGCCAGCAGCATCAAGGGCCGATTCATCTCGTTCATGTGGCTCATGACGCGGCCGGGCATTACCTGGACAAGCCCTTGGCGGCGCTGGCGGCCAAGCACCGGAACCTCACCGTCGAGTTACTGACCTCGGCTCAAGCGCCGTCTGCACTGGCTAAACTGCGACTGGCGTCCCGGCAGACCCTGGCCCTGGCCTGCGGCCATCCCGAGCGGGTCGAGGCTTTTGCCAAGCGTTTGTACCTGGCGGGGTTGCCGCGTAATCAACTGTTGGCGGATGTGTTCCTTACCCGGGGTTGAGTTTGTGTGGTGGCCGTTCGGGCCTCTTCGCGGGCAAGCCCGCTCCCACAAAATTTTGTGTCGAACCCAAGCTTAACGAACACCTCAACCCGCTGTGGGAGCGGGCTTGCCCGCGAAGAGGCCCGAACAGGCACCCACCGTGAAGCAGCAGAAACAAAAAAGCCCCACCATCTACATGGCAGGGCTTTTTGTATTTCAGCAACCGGTCACTCAGACCATCGGGTCGCCCACGTGCAGGATTTTCATCCCGTTGGTGCCGCCGATGGTGTGGTAGCTGTCGCCCTTGGTCAGGATGACCCAGTCGCCGGTCTGCACCACGCCACGCTTGACCAGTTCATCCACCGCCGCCTGGCTGACTTCGCCCGGTTGCAGGGCGGCCGGGTCGAACGGCACGGTGTAGACGCCGCGGAACAGCGCCGCGCGGGCCTGGGTTTCACGGTGCGGGGAGAACGCGTAGATCGGCACCGAGGAACGGATGCGCGACATGATCAGCGGCGTGTAGCCACTTTCGGTCAGGGCGATGATCGCCTTCACACCGGGGAAGTGGTTGGCGGTGTACATCGTCGCCAGCGCGATGCTCTCGTCGCAGCGCTCGAAGGTTTTGCCGATGCGGTGGCTGGAGGTCTTGCTGGTGGGGTGCTTTTCAGCGCCGATGCAAATGCGTGCCATGGCCTGCACCGCTTCGAGCGGGTAGAGGCCGGCGGCGCTTTCGGCCGAGAGCATCACCGCGTCGGTGTAGTCGAGTACGGCGTTGGCTACGTCGGACACTTCGGCGCGGGTCGGCATGGGGTTCTGGATCATCGACTCCATCATCTGGGTCGCAACGATCACCGCCTTATTGTGGCGACGTGCGTGCAGGATGATCTTCTTCTGGATACCCACCAGCTCGGCATCGCCGATTTCCACGCCCAGGTCGCCGCGGGCCACCATCACCGCGTCGGACGCCTTGATCAGGCCGTCCAGGGTTTCGTCGTCGGCCACGGCTTCGGCGCGTTCGATCTTCGCCACCAGCCAGGCGGTACCGCCGGCTTCGTCGCGCAGTTGACGGGCGTATTCCATGTCGGCGGCATCGCGAGGGAAGGACACCGCGAGGTAGTCGACTTCCATCTCGGCAGCCAGCTTGATATCAGCCTTGTCCTTGTCAGTCAGGGCCGGTGCCGTCAGGCCGCCGCCGCGACGGTTGATACCCTTGTGGTCCGACAGCGGGCCGCCGATGGTCACGACACAGTTCAGTTCCGTGGCGCTGGCGGTTTCGACGCGCATCACCACGCGGCCGTCGTCGAGCAGCAGCTCGTCGCCCACGCCGCAATCCTTGACCAGGTCCGGGTAGTCGATCCCCACCACCTGCTGGTTGCCTTCGGTCAGCGGATGGCTGGTGGAGAAGGTGAATTTGTCACCAATCTTCAGTTCGATGCGCTTGTTGGCGAATTTGGCGATACGGATCTTCGGGCCTTGCAAGTCGCCCAGCAGGGCTACGAAGCGGCCGTGCTTGGCCGCGAGGTCGCGCACCAGCTTGGCGCGAGCCTTGTGTTCTTCGGGCGTGCCATGGGAAAAGTTCAGGCGGGCGACGTCCAGGCCAGCCAGAATCAGCTGTTCGAGAACTTCCGGCGAGTGACTGGCCGGGCCTAGGGTAGCAACGATTTTGGTGCGACGGACGGACATGCAAGACTCCTCAAGTTCAAGCGCCAGCGAAGGCTACTATGGTCTTTGGGTGTAGTCATTGTTCATATGCACTACTTATTCGTTTCTTTTTCGAAATGAACATTCCCGAAGATTTTCACACCTGTTAAGTCCGAAAGCCGAACATTGCTTTTGTGGCAAGGGGACCCTCCTTGCCACAAGCGCAAGCCCGGCTCCATTTTCAGGCTGAAGATTTTGCCGGCCAGGTCGATACAGGACTCAAGACAGGAGAACCTCCCATGCGATTCGTGCTTTTTGTTGCCCTGGCCCTGAGCATCACGGGCTGCACCCGTTGGTCGATGAACCATCACATGAACCTGGCCTACAAGGCCTATGACCGTGGCAATTGCGAGCAGGTGATGCTCGAACTGTCCCAGGTCGACCGCGCCAGCCGCGCCCGCCGCTACATGCAGCCGGAAGTGTCGATGCTGCGTGGCCAGTGCCTGGAACGCCAGAAGCTGTTCATCGATGCCGCGCAAACCTACCAGTTCATCATCACGCAATACCCCACCAGCGAATACGCCTTCCGCGCCCGCGCCCGCCTGGAAACCCTGCAGAGCCTGGGGCATTACCCGACTCGAAGTGCTTCGGCAGCCCGTCCGACGGCTTTCTGACCGTTCGTCAAAAGGGTGGTCATGGGGAAGCCATCGACCATCCATCAGCTTGGCTTCGCTGCCAAATGAAAGATCATTTATCCGCTAGCCGTCCCTGAATCGTCAGCTATATTTGTACAACTCGTGGTTAGAGCTGAGTCTCTAATGACGAGGCGTCACCTGTGACCGGCAGAAGTACGGCCAAGAGGCTTGGAGGCCTCTGGCACCGGGATCGGGGAGAGCGGGCTGGCTTGGGCTCGTTCCGAAATACTGTGTTGGCTCCCTGTTGGGAACCTGGAAAAAGCGATACAGGACATGTACAAAAAGCGTCGGATCGAGCGGCAGGAGCTGCCGTGCTTCTTGAAAGTGTTCAATGGGGTCAATGACCGGCTTATTGGCTATCTGGGCAACGTATCGGCCGATGGCCTGATGTTGATCAGCACGTTGCCGTTGATGGTCGGTGCGGACTTCGACCTGCACCTGAAAATCCCCGCCGATGAAGGTCCGCAAATGGACATCAAGCTGAAGGCCACCTGTCTGTGGTGCCACGAAGACGTGACGCCGCTACACTTCGACGCTGGCTTCAGCCTGAAAACGGCGCCGCCGGAATACGCGCAACTGGTGAGCGCACTGCGGCAATATTTCAGTTTTCATTCGTTGCCGGAATCTGCCTGATCCATGCCTCAGCCAACCATGGAATGTCATGGATTTGGCTGTCACAGATGAACCCTTGTGGGAGCGAGCCTGCTCGCGAGGGGTGGCACATTCAGCATCGATGCAAGTGGGTTCCACTGCCATCGGATCGCCGCCCGGAGCAGGTTCGCTCCCACAGGTCCGTCATCGTTCTCTGGTTCTGTGAGTCAGCGCTGAACCTTCGCTTATCCAGCAAACACCGCTATCTCCGCATTCGCTGTCGCCGGTTGTCGGCACCGTCAGACTACAGGTTTGAGCCGAGAGCTTGTCGCTTACTGTATTGACGACACTATCGAAGGCGTCACCAACCGGAGCGCCTGTCAGGATGGAAGGTACGCCCATGAACACAGAAAAGAGCGGAAAACTGATTACGATAAGGGCTGCAATAGGCAGCGATTACGCAGACCTCGAAGTGGAGTGCGGGTGGACTTCGAGTGGCAATGTATTTTATGTGGATACCAAACGTTACAGGGCCAGGAACAATGGCAGATCAAAAGGCAATATCAAGGTTAAGCTTATTTCAAAAGGAGATACTGATTGGATGGTCCTGAATAATGATGATGGGGTGCAGGATGGCAAATGGCATGTTCTTGCCAAGCAGCTTACTGTGCAGGGAAACGCCAGCTCTGCAATCATACATTTCAATTGGATATACGATGTCCAGGGCTACACCGATCCCAATATGACGGGGCAAGCGACTGTGCCTTTCCCTTAGATTCTTGAAAATGGGTCTACCAATCTCCGTACCTGGATTGGCTGTCACAGATAAACCCTTGTGGAAGCGAACCTGCTCGCGAGGCGGTGGCACATTCAGCATCGATGCAAGCTGATCCACCGTCATCGTCGGATCGCCGCCCGGAGCAGGCTCGCCTCCACAGGTCCGTCATCGTTCTTTGGTTCTGTAAGTCAGCGCTGAACCTTCGCTTCGTTATCCAGCAACCGCTCCAGCAGCAACACCCCCATCTCGCCCATCTGGTGAATCGCGAGCGCCATATTGCGCGGGGCGCCTTCCAGGTCTTCCGACAAATCCAGCAGCAATGTGCTCACCGAGCAGAAGGTTTCGTAACTGTGCACCAGCAACCCTTCGGGATCGGCATCGGGCGCGACGATGAAGTAATCCAGGTGCCTTTCGGGTTTGGCCGGCGTGTCGGGCTTGAGGTAATGGTCCAGGGCTTTTTTGGCGGCTTTGTCGAGTTTTTTCGGGGAGAGTAGCGGTTCGGCTTGCGGGGGATTGGGTGTGGCCTTGAACATAATCGTATTCCTTTGTATGGAGCTGCCACCGACTCGCGACTAAACGAGAGGTGGCGGCTGAACGCAGGTTAGTCGACCGGAGGAATAGCGAAAAAAACCGGCGCGCCCGAGGGCGCCCTGCGCACAGCCACCATTTAGTGCGGGGATAGGGATGCCCGACTGGATGATGCTCATGCGTTTCGTATTACCTCCGGGCGACTAAACCCGACCGCTGATTATCAGCGACGCGAATCAAGTTACGGGGCAACGCCAAGGCGCACAAGCCGGCGGATTCTGGCGGATCTGTAGTCCGTTGCGCAAGGCGGTGTAGTCAGTTGGGCTTTTTCAGATTCAGTTGCACCGCTCGTCGGGACTGTCAGAACTAGCAGGTGTTTGAGCTGGTGCGGTGACATTCACTGAGCCCCTGAATCCTTTGGCAATGTTTCTGGTTCCGATGGAGTTGAGGACTTGGTTATGAGCGCTGGCGACGACGTTGCGGAAAGCGAACCTGAAAAGACATCAGGGGAGGGGCGTTCTGTTGGGAATATTGATGGTCCCCTTGATTCGGATGTGACTTCTTTAAAAGGTGAGATTTTTTTGGAGGCTGTGGATGGCAATCTTTGGGCGAACTTCACAGCTTTGTATACATGGTCCCCGGATGGCAGATCGTTAGAACTGACGAGGCCAAAATACAGTGCAAAAAACAACGGCAGCAGGAAAGGTAACGTTCGTATAAACCTTATATCAGCAGTCGAAACGGGTATGCGTGAGCTGACGAACGATGACGCGATTCAAGATGGGCAGTGGCATGAAATTAATACAACGATGACAGTGGCAGGGAATGCTAGTTTTGTAGAGGTGTATTTTAAATACACCTACGACAAGGATTTTGGAGATCCGCACCTTTACGCTGACAAAACCTATAGGTTTACTCCCGGAGCACCCATTATCACAGGCCCATCGGGTGAGGCTAGTACTATATCAATCACTGTTACAGGGACTGGCGGTGTGCATGGTACCGGTGCAATAACCGTTCATAATGCTAACGGCGATGGCCTTTTGCGCGCCGCCGAGATTCAAACCAATGGCAGTTGGAGGGCAATCTTCGATATACCGAGTGGGGTATCTACGCTGACATTTTATGCGCTACAGAAGATAGGAAACCTGACGTCAGCTAAATCGAATCTTATGACAATCACTTTGGCGCCGACGACCCTTGTAGTGCCGGCACTTAACGCCGTAGTGCGTGCCGATCAGCTTGTGTTCAAAGGGGCAGGATTTCCCGGTGCCAAAGTTTGGGCAGTTGTTCCGAATTACGGCACTGAGTTGTCCGAAAAAGTTACAGTACCAACGAGTAAAACCTGGGAGGCTCGGGGCGAGCCTCTCTCCAATGGAGTCCACTTGGCGCAGGCCGCTTATCAAATCGGGACCGCGCCAATTAAATATACCGAAGAGCATCGTCCATTCACTGTCTTGGACAAACTATCCATCACCGGCCCCTCAGACAATCAGGATATGAGCTTCACCGTATCCGGAAACAATGGACTGACGGGCGCCAGCGTCGATGTAAAAGTTGATTTCGATAACACCCGCGTCGGTGACGGCGAGGTAGGAGCGGGCGGTGCCTGGAGTGCCAGGGTACAAATGCCAAAAGCCGGACCAACCTCTTTAGTGGCCGAACAGACTTATCAAGGCGTTACCTCGCAACGCAGCGTCGCCCGAGCCTTCAAGATCAAACCCCCGAAACTGACCAATATTCAAGTGACCTACCCCAGCCCCGGTGTTGTGAGATTTTCGGGGGCCGGATATGAAAGCGGTACCCGGGTGGAAATTTTTGTCACCAATGGTGCGCTTCAGGTTTCCACCAATGTGGTTGACCGCTCGTGGTCCGTCGACTGGCCCGATCAACCTCCAGCATCGGCGCGGCAGATGAACGCCCAGCAGGGTGTAGCCGATGGTGGAGGCTGGATTTACTCTGATCGCAGCGACAATTTCACTGTCACCATCCCTGTCCCGATTCCCACCCTTACGGTGGACGTCGGCCCCGACCGCAAACCGGTTTTCTCTGGCACCGGCCACAGCTGGACCGACCAGCCGGCCGCGCGGATCGAGGTGCGGCGAGTAGGGGAGTCGACGCCTGCCGCGCCCATTGCCAGTGTCAATAACAACACTTGGTCAACCATCGCGACCGAAGCCTGGAACCCAGGGATCTACTTCGTCGAAGCCTGCCAACTGTTCAGGCCGGCAGGGGAGAGCAGTGACCTGCGGTCTGAGCCGACTCCATCGCGGGAATTCACCATTCGCGCCCCGGTGCCCACCGTGGAGTTCCGCCACGACGGCTTGACGCCGCACTTTTCCGGCACCTGCCTGGACGGTGGGCAGGTGCAGCTTTGGTTCGACGGCGACTCCGATTCACCTTATGACGCGGTGGTGAGCGGTACCACCTGGACCTTCACCCGAGACGCGCCGTTCATGCCGGGCGCATATACCGCCAGGGTGAAACAGTCATTCGGCGGCCAGACTTCGGACGAGGTGCCCCAGCGGTTCGACATCGTGGTGTTGAAGCCGCTCATCACTTATCCCGTCGATGAAGACGTGGATCACAATCCAATCATCCGGGGCACCGGCGGCATTCCGCGGGCGACGATGCGGGTGCATGAGTTCGTCTCGGAAGGGTTCCTCGGCGAAGCACCGGTCACGGGGGATGAATGGTCGGTGCCGATTCTGGAGGACCTCTCGTTCGGCGATCACAAGGTTTACGCCGTCCAGCAATATGGCGAATTTCCGTCCGAGAAAAGCGATCCGGCCAGTTTCAAGGTGATCCTGTTTCCCCCCACCATCGACCGTCCTCAGCCGGGCGATGCCCTGGCTCGTGTCTCGATCATCGACGGCCATGCCCGCAAAGCGTCCGGGGTGGACACGGCGACGGTCGAGTTGTGGCTCGACGGCGCGGACGAGCCGTTGGCCACAGTGCGGGCCAGGGGCGTCGATGGCTACTGGTCCTATGAAACCCACTTGCCGGTGGGCGACTACACACTGCGGGCCAGACAGGTCTTCCAGGGCAAGTACTCCGATTTCGGTCCCGACCACGAATTCACTGCCGTGCCGGCCATCCCGCTCATCGAGTCGCCGGCACTGCAACAGCACCTCGGCGCGAGGGCCACGATCTCCGGCCATGGTTATGTCGGCGATTGGGTGGAAGTGGCCTGGAGCGACGCGCCCGACACGCTGTTGGGCAGGGCGCAGGTACAAGCGAACCGCACCTGGTCGATCCCCCTGGATATCGCACGCCCGGCCGGCAGCCATTCATTGATGGTGCAACAGGAATGCGATGGCTATCGCTCCGGCTGGAGCGCTGCCCATGAAGTGTTGTTGCTTTCGCCAGCACCGACGTTCACTACCCCGGATGCCGGGCGCTGGTTTGCAGGCCAGGTGCTGTTCGAAGGCACCGGCGAGACCGGCAAAGGCGTGGATGTGTCCCACTGGTTCGATGCCCGGCAGTTGATCGCACGGGACCGTCCGGTGTCCGGCGGCGCCTGGACCGGCTCGCCTGAAGAGCCGTTGGCGCCCGGTTCGCACTGGGCGAAGGCACGGCAGAGTGCAACGGGCTGGGGCGATAGCCCGCGTTTTGAAGTGGCCCAGGTAGAGGAAAGCCCCACGGCTCCTGCCGTCTCCAATCGTTAAAGCGGAGCACTGTGATGAAAGATTCTCCGGCTCGAATCGCCAGTCGTTTTTGCGAACAATTGCTGGCTGGGCGACAGTCCGAACCACTGTCCGACCTTGAGCAGTATTTTGCAGCGGGTGGCTCGGTCTGTGCGCTGGCACGCAAAGGCGTGGCCGGGCTGGTGAGCGAGTACGAGTTGGAACGCGAAGACGCCGAGGCGCTCGCCTTGCGTCTCAACGGGCTGGCGACGAGGGTGCTCAGGAGCTTCATCGAGGACCAACTGACCCGCCACGAGCCGCTGCCCTCGTACCTGCGCCAAGGCGTGCTGGCGTTGGTTGACGGGCCCACTTATGAAGGGCTGTTCAAACCCAATTTCGGCAATAAATGCCCATCGGACGCAATCGAAGCCATCCATTCACCGGTGGCCTACGCGGTGTGGCTCAAGCACTGGTCGCAACGGCGTCTCGTGCCTTCCGAAGCCAACGACGCTTATGCGCTGACCTTGCGACGCAAGGACCTGGACCTGCTGCGCATCGACCCGGTGACGACCCATCGCGTGGTGTCATCGGTCGAGGTGGTCAGCGCCGTGCTGGAGAAATCCATCGCGGACTCCCTCGGCGGGGGCGGCAACCTGGACGAGAAACTGAGCCGGCGGCGTTATCCCAACGGGTTGCCTTACCATCATCCCTGGACCACGCTGAATGAGTTGACCCGGGACCTGGGGATCTCCGTGGGTACTGTGGTGCGCTGGTGCGATCCGGCATTTCCCTATTTCCTGCGTACGTTGCCCTGGGGAGAAACCAGCGCTCACGCACTCACCCAGGCGGCCCGGCTCAGTCCCGCTTTGCGACAGCTCATGCTGGAGGTGTCGCCATTCCCCGACGGCGATCAAGACAGCTATTTCAAGGAGAACTTTGCGACACGTACGGACATTGAGTCGCAGAACCTGAATCAGACGTTCTTTTTCAACCTGCGAACCCAACTGACTCAGTCCGGACTGGAAGCCTTGCTCTCGGTTGAATTGTTTGCCCCGACGCTGTCCGAGCATGCGCTGATGCTCGATGCCCAAATCACGCCCGGGCATTCGGGCTCGGTGTTCGTCAACAATGGGCTGACGGCTCCTTCGATGCGCATCAGGTACGGCGGACGGCCTTTCACCAACAACATTACCGAGCTTATCGACGGCGGCATGTTCAGAACCGACCGAATCGACCGCCTCAACCGCAAGATCCGTCTGGACAACGCACTGGGGCTGCCCAGCCACGAAACCGATGCGCTGCTGAGCGCGATCATCGGTGCCGAACTGAACGCCGCTGCGTTGGCCAGTGGCTCGTCGCAAACGCAACCGCCGGATTATTGGATGACGGGCAGTACCGTCCGGGCATTGGGGCTGTTCCGGATGCTCCAGGAGGATTATCAGTGCACGGCAGAGGCGTTCGCGGTCTTCGTGGGCGATATTTCGGTGTTCGGTCGTGGCAGCGAGCTTTCGCAATTCGACCGGGTGTTCAACCGCGACACACTCTCGACCCCTGCGTTGCTGATGGACGACGGTGCGTTCGCGCTGGTGCCGGAAACCGAAGCCGATGCATTGACGGTGGCGCAGATTTGCGGCGGCCTGAACATCGACCTGGCAACTTATTTCAACCTGGCCCCGCTGATTGCCAGCGCCCAGGAGCTGACCGAACTCAAACGCAGCCTGCCGGTGCTGTCCGGTTTCTACCGCATGGCCAGGTTGCCGCAGCTACTGGGAGTCGCGCCGAATGTGGCGGTGGAGATTCTCAAGCGGTTGAGTGGAGCGTCAGGGCTCGTTGCGTTGCTCGGCCAGCCAGTGATCAGCGCGGACGGCCAGGCAGCGGACGTCCTGGCGGCGATCCAACGCCTGGAGGGTTGGGTTCGTTGGTGCGCCGACAATAAACTGGACGTGGCCTGGACCGTGGAACACACCCAGTCCGTGTCCGCTCCCACCGAGCCTTCCCAGGCACAGATCCGGCTCTTCGATCAGCTCCGTTCGCAGCTTGCGCCCGCGTTGTTTACCGAGGCGGCGTTGCGGATGGCCGGTGTCGCGCCATTGTCCAACGACCGGCAATGGACCCAGCAGTTGTACGAGCTGGCCGACCTGCACGGGCTGGTGATCCACCGCAGCGAATCCGTCGACCTGCCTTACGAGAACTATGCGCGGGAAATGGTCGAGCGCATTGTGCGGCAAGCGACCGATCGGGATGATCCACAGACCGTCGAGCAGATCGTCGGCGTATTGCTGAGCAGCCGTGCCAGCCAGCGCAGCGTGGTCCAGGAAAGCCTGGGCGTGTACGGCGAGCTGTCTTCCCCCTTGGCGTTGCCAGTGCTGACCTGGTCAGGCAGTACGGTCCATGAGGTGCTTTCCTACGTAGCGGGCGGTCCGACGACGGTCGAATCGACCAGGGATGATCGGCGGGACGACGAGCCTGGCGACCCGTTCCTGGGCATGCTGATGGGGTTCAGCTACCGCAGCGACGTGGTGAAAACCCTCAAGCTGAGCGCGGAGTTCCTGGCGCTTTACCTCGCCATCGGTGACGGTGTCGAGGCGGCGCCCGCCAACGCGCCCTTCACGCCAAGCGCGTTGTACTACCTGACGGTCTACAACCGTGCCGTGGCCCTCAGCCAGAAACCCGAGTCGCAGTTGCTCGATTACCTGCGGGTGGTCAACGGACTGCCCAATGACCTGTCCGGCGACGGGCTGAGACTGGTGCAGGCCCACACCGCCGAGCTGCTGGCCGAGCTCTTCGACTGGAGCGCCGAGGAAGTGCGCGCCTGCGCCGACCGGGTCAATCCGGGGCAAGGTTACATCCGCAGCCTGCAGCACCTGGATCTGCTCACGCGCCTGCGTGGTTTTTCGTTGCAAAGCACACTGGACGCGTCGACGATCCTGAAGATGGGCCTGTTGACTCCCGATGCGTCCTTCAGTGCCTACCAGGCCCTGGCCGATCAGGTCACGGCTCAGTTGGCGGACCCTCACCGGACGTCACCCCTGTATGGGCTGCATGCCGCCGGTGATCGGGTCGAGGTTCAAACCACAATAGATCGCACCGAACTGGTCGCCAACAGCAATCAAACGGCGCAACTGACCGTCACGGTCACCCTGGCGGGGGTGCCGCAGAAGAACGTCAATGTGTACTGGACATCCAGGTCGTGTCGTATCGATCCGCCAAAATCCACGACCACTGAGCACGGTGAGGCCACGGTCACCGTGCATGCCGGCGCCACGATGGGGCGTGACCTGATCAGCTACCGGCTCGACGCCCGCGAGCCGCAGCCGGCGGTGATGATCACTCTGGGTAACGACCCTTCCACGTTCAGGTTTTTGCCCGTGGACGGCGAGTTCCGCGTCGAGAAGGAAAAAGTCGGCACCGACGTCACGCTACGGGTGCTCATGCGTGACCGATACGGCAACCCGGCTGCCGATGAAGCGGTGAGTTGGGAGCTCAAACCGCTGTTCCCCATTCCTGTCCTGGGCGCGATCAATGCCGAGGGGATGGCGCAGGTGACGTTCACCAGCTTGGAAGAAACGCAAATCCCGGAGCCGAAGGTCATCAAAGACGACGCCGAACATCTGTTCAGGGCCATCGAATTCATCCCATGAAGCGACGTTTCATCGCGCGCCACGCTGCTTGTCCGCATGGCGACGATACCCAACCCACAGGAGAGGGCAATGGCTACGCAAGACATCACCCGGGCGACCGCCCTGCGCCGAGACGCGTTGATCGAATGTGCCTTGGGTATCAAGCAGATCGAGGACCAGGACGACAACAAGGGATACCCGACGATTCAAACCGCGGACGATTTGCTGGAGTGGCTGCGTACCGATCCCCTGGATAACCATCAGGTCAAGACCACCTGGGTCGCCGAGGCGGTCAGCTGTTTCCAGCAGTACATCCATGCCGTCTACCAGAAGCTCGAACCGGGCTATACCCAGCGGGAATTCGACAGCAAGGACTTGAAAGACTGGGACATCGCCAGCCAATACCCGCTATGGGCTGCCAGCCAGTTACTCAAGTGCATGCCCGAGGACTACATCACCCCTTATGCGCGCATCCGCAAGACCAGCCTGTTCAGGGCGCTGGAAAACAACCTCAACCAGACCCGGCTGACGACCGATTCGGTGCAGGCGGGCATCCAGCAGTACCTGCGTGCCTTTGAAGAAGTGTGCAACCTGGATGTGCTCAACGGTTATGTCGACGGCGCCGATGCCCGTCGTGCCGACTATTACCTGGTCGGGCGGGAGCGGATAGCGCCCTATCGTTACTTCTGGCGCAAGGCCGACGTCCAGCTGGACGCCGACACCCGAGCGATCAATCCGGCGGCCTGGAGTGAATGGCAGCCCGTCGATATTCCCGCCGATGTGCAGGTGCTCGACAGCCGGCTCGTCTTCTGGGGAGGGCGCTTGTGCATGGTCTGGGCCGAATGGCGCCAGGCGCTGTTTGACGGCGAAGGCGGGCTGCAGAAGCCCTATGAGCTAGAACTGAAGGTCGCTTTTATTACGCTGGACGGCAAGTGGTCGCCGCCGATACGGCTGAACCTGTCGGAGTTCGACAAGGACGTCAGCCCGAACTGCCGGCTGGTGGCGGTGATGCTGCGCGATGATGTGGACCCGTTGTACCCCAAGGGGCGGTTGGCGGTGCATTTGACCAATGCGACGACCATTCCCATATGGACGCGACCCAGGCCCGTGGAGATCTACGAAACACGCGACGCGTTGTTCCGCAAAGTGGACGATGAAAAGTCGATCATGGACCACTTGGCCATGGTCCGGTTCGCAGATTCCACGACGCTTCAGCAACGGGTGGCGCCGACGGAATTCTCCCGGATGAGGGAGATCGTTTCCGAAGGGGGACCCCTGGCGGAAAAATACTCGCTCAAGGCGTTCATCACCGTGGCCGGCGGTCAGGAAATCCTGCATGTACAACCCCACTGTGCGTTGGGCACACCAGGGGCGGCCGAAACGCAAGCGACCTTCACATTGAAGTTGGAATACGCTTCGGGTGGCGAGCCGGAAACCATCACCGAGAGACATTCGGACAACGGAGGCTGGTCATTCGTATGGCGACAATATACCCGGGCCAGCTTCGCCGGCCTGACAGCGATATTCGTTCTGTCAAGCGAAGATCTTGGCAGCAAGACCTTTACGCTGGAACTGAAGGGTGTACCCCCAGCGCCGAAACTGCCCTCGCTGCACAAGACCAACGCACGGGGCGCCCAATTCCTGCACCTCAACGACCCGGCCCTGACCCTCAAGTACGCTCGCCTGAATACCCTGATCGGTGCTGAGCTGGTGACGCGCGCCAATGTGTCGACCGATGCCGTACTCGATTGGGACACCCAGTTTCCCGACGAGCCTCCGCTGCCCGAGGGAGCGGCCGAGCCCAATGGACCGTTCGACGGGGCCAACGGGCTGTTTTTCTGGGAGCTGTTCTTTCATCTGCCCCACCTGGTGGCGACGCGACTCAAGGATGAAGAGCGTTTTGTCGAAGCCCAGCAATGGTTGCATTTCATCTTCGATCCCCAGGCGCCCGCCGATGCGGATGCCGGCAGGGCGAATCCGAAGCCGCGCTATTGGCGTTGCCGACCGCTGAATGTGTCCAGTGCCGAAGGCGACGTGGGATGCGAAGCCGACAGTCCGACCGATCCCGACGCGATAGCGTACTCGACGCCCCGGCATTACCAGATGCTGATCTTCCTCGACTACGCCGCCAACCTCGTGGCGTGGGGGGACTGGCTCTACCGGCAACTGACACGGGACAGCCTGGCGGCGGCCAAGCTGCAATACCTGCGGGCCAAGAACCTGATGGGCGCCGCACCCGACATGCAGACCCTCAGCCAGTGGACGCCCGCCACGCTGGCGGAACTGGTGGAGGAACTGGAAGACAGCGCCGCACTCAAGGCATTCGAGCAGGCGCTGGTGCTGGAGTCGGGATCGCTGCCGGTCAGGACCCGTTTTTTCGAAGACCCCGGCGTCATCGGCACCGGACGTTTCCGCCTGCCGGTCAGCCAGCGGCTGTTGCAGCTGTATGAGTTACCGGCCCAGCGCCTGTACAACCTGCGAAATAACCTGACCATCGACGGCAAACCGCTCTCCATCGAAATGTTCAGCACGATCAACCCTTCGGATCTGCTCAACAATCTGGCGGCCGGCGGTGGCGGTCCCGTACGTCCCCTGGGCGGGCCCTTGCGGGTCGCGGCGTTTCGTTGGCGCCCGTTGTTCGACACGGCCATCCGGGCCACCCAATACTTGCAGGATTGCGGCAATCAGGTGATGCGCCTGCTGGAGCAGCAAGACCGGGGCGAGCAGGAATTGCTGCAGCAGCGCCATCTGACCGAGCTCAGTACCTTCGTCAGGACGGTGCAGGAAGAAAATCTCGCCCAACTGCGAGAAACACTGGCGGCCCTGCAGAGCAGTCGCACCTTGACCGAGGAGCGGCAAACCCATTTCGCGAGACTGTATGTCGAGAACATTTCCAACAGTGAATACAAGGTCATGGCGGCTCTCGACACCACTAAACTGCTGACGTCGCTGAGCACGTCGATGCAAGTGGCCGGCGCTGTTATTGACGCCTTCCCCAATGTGTTCGGCCTGGCCAACGGCGGACATCAGCCGGGCAGCCTGCCAAGAGCCATCGGCTATGGATTCCAGGTCGCGGCCGAGGTCGTGCGCAACGATGCCGAGAAGGATGCCACCTCCGAAAGCTATCGGCGGCGCCGTCAGGACTGGGGATTGGTTCGCGATCAGGCCACCGCGGAGCTGGCGATGATCGATGAACAAATCAAGGCCCAGGAACATGCGGTCTATGCCGCCGAGGCCAGTCTGGAGCAGACCCTCAGGATGAATGCGCAGAGCCAGGCGCTCTATGATTTCCTGCTCACCCGCGCCACCCGTGTCGAGCTGTACCGCTGGTATCTGGGGCAATGCAAGACTCTGCACTACCAGGCCTATGATCAAGTCGTCAGCCTATGCCTGAGCGCCCAGAGCGCCTTGCAACTGGAAACCGCCGAATTCGATCTCACCCACATACGCACCGATGCGTGGCTGGACAATTATTACGGCCTGACCGCCGGAGACGCGTTGCGCCTCGATCTGTTGCGCATGGAAGCCGATTACCTGCTGCGGTACGAGCGACGCCTGGAAATGGTCAAGACCGTATCCCTGCGTCAGTTGTTCGATGAGGGCATCGATACAGAGCCGGATTACCCGAGCTGGGCCGAAGCGCGAGATGACTTGATAAACACCGGCACCCTGAATTTTCAACTGTCCCAACTGCTGTTCGATCGCGATTACCACAACCACTACTGCCGCCAGATCAGCGCCGTGGATGTCACGTTGCCGACCCTGCTCGGCCCTTATGAAAACATCTGTGCAACGCTGACGCAGGTCAGCAGCGCCACCGCGATCAAGGCCTCCCGTGAGTCGCTGGACTACCTGTACGGCGCAAGCGCCCTGCCTCCGGCCGATGTGCTGCTCAATATCAGCAGCGGCGAACAGATGGCCATTTCCATTGGCCTGGACGATTTTGGCGTGGCGGCGCTGAAACCCGACGAAGGCTTGCGAAACACCTTCGAGAACACCGGTGCCGTGTCCCGCTGGACATTGACCTTTCCCTGGTTCGACCACACCGACCGGAAGAAGAAGCAACTGCAAGCCCTGAACGACGTCATCGTCAAAGTGCGCTACACCGCCAAGGTGGGAGGCCCGGCGTTTTCCCGGTATGTCCAGGACAAAGTGCGAACAGCCAGCAGCACAGCGTTCAAGGGGTCGCAACGATGAACAGAGAACCCGTCAACACCAGGACCAATATCGTCCCCAACGGTCATTTCGACCTGGGTTATTTCTACTGGAACGACGCCGGTACGCCCGGAGGCCACTACCACAGGAATCAGGGCCAATGGGAAGGGCAGCCCATCTACTACATGTCTCTTTACAAAGGTTCGGGGATTACCCAGACAGTGCCTGCGCCGGCACCGCAATCAGCCGGGGCGGGTTATCGCTTGAGCTTCCTCTACGATAACCGTCATGAAGATCCCGGGGTTTTCATCCTGCGCCGGCGCGGCACCGAAGATATGCTGGAAATACCCTTGCCTGCCACGGGGAACAGGGGGACCGACCCTGAAACCCAGGCGTTGAGCCTGACACTCATCACCGCGCCGATCGAGTTCGATGTCGAGCGCGAGGATCTTTTCGAGTTCGTCATACTCAGCCCGACCCAAGCCTCGACGGACGAGGACGTCATTGTCGCCCGGATCGATTTCCATCTCGAGCTGGAGCCGCTGGTGCTGGCGCGCATCGTCAATGACGGCCAGGCGTTCACCCCGACCGGCGAACCCTTGCTCTATCTATGCCATGGAGCCACCGGCAGCCAACGCCACCAAGTGTCCTTCCAGCCCGCGCCGGACAGCCCCTGGACCGGCACCGACGCCTTGTTGTGGAGCCAGGACAACCCGCTGGAGGCGGTGGTGATCTTGCCCGAATGGGGAGAGAACCAAACGATCGAAACGGCATGGCAGGTGGATTGCCCTGAACCGGTCTCGGATGACACTCAACAGTTCAACCTGTCCATCTACAGCAAGTACCACGCGCAGGTTTATCCGATTGCCGTTTCGCTCGGGCATCATCGACTCGTGGTCGAAACCATTCTGGACCCGGCTTACCAACCGGTGGTCGAGTACGCTCAATCGGTCAGACTGGGCGTCCGGGTGAAGTCTTATTACCTGGACCTGCCGATGCGCGATCGCGAAGTGACCTGGCTGCTCGGCGAGGACGTGCTTGCCGTCGACAAGACCGACGAAGGCGGCGAGGCGTGGTTTGATTTCACCCCCGAGCGCGATGGCCCGCTCGCGGTGCAAGCCCGGGTCGAGAGTCCTTTTTATGCACAGGGCAACACGGCGCATACCTTCGACGTCAAGGCCCATGCCACGGACCCGTTGAAGACGGTACGAGTCAAGTTTCCCAACATGGACGCTGCGCCGTGGGGGGAGAAAACCGGCTATCCCGATCGCGGCGCGTCGTATCGGCTGGAAGTGTCCTTTGCCGCCGACAGCCCGTTGCTCAACCGGCATGTCTGGCTGGCCTGGGAAGGCAAGGCTCCCGAAGAGCTGGGCGTGACGGTCCAGCCGGCCTTGATGCAGCCGGTGCCAGTCACCACTACCCCTTTGGTCTGGCGCCTCGATTGCCAGGACCGGGACGATGGCCAGTTCAACTTGCGCTTGGGGAGCGCCGATCTGTTGAGGCCGACCGTGGTCAACCCCATGTCGCTGGCCCGCCACAGTCTCAAGATTGGCGAGGTGCGTGGGCCTAACCGGGTGCCGGTGGTGGACGAGGGGGATTATGTCTGGTGCATGTTGCGGGTGGTGACCCAGGCAGGTGACCAGCCGGTTGCCGGAGTGCCGGTGGAGTGGGACGCCTCCGGGGGGCTTCAGCGAACCTTCACCGGCGTGGACGGCTGGGCCAGCGTGATCGACCGGCCCACCGTGCATGGGGATTACACCCTCGCGGCGCGGGTCAACCCTCGGGAAGGTGCACCGCAGCTCAAGCACGACTTCGAGATCCAGACATTGCCCACCAGCGTCTGGAAGACGGGCAGTTTTACCTTGGATGAAGCAGCGGTTGATCGGGTGGGGGCGGGTGCGGTGTGCCGCATGGGGCAGACGTATGCGTTTCGGCTCGCGGTGGCATCCGGCAGCCCGTTGATCGGCAAGGAGGTTTCTCTGCGCTGGCGTGATCCGGCCGCCGTCCGTTCAATCGTCATCGCCAACATGGAATCCCCGGTCACAATCACCGCCAGCGGCGTGCAATGGAATGTCGACGCACTGGCGGTCGATACCAGCGGTGTGTTCGACCTGCAGGTGATCTCGACGGGGATGGAGGCACGCGACCTGGCGTTTCGTTCGTTGCCCCAGGATCTGTCCTCCGAGATCGGGTTGGTCTTCGACCAGGTGCAGAAGCCCTGGACGGACGATGTCGCGTTGTACCCGTGCATCGGCGCGACCCACGAGCTGACGGTCCAACCGACGAACAACCTCGGCGGCTTGCATGGGCTGCTGCTGGAAACCGTCATGGCGCCGGACCTGCCGCCGCAATGGGTCATCACCCCGTCCTTGGCGCAACCTGCTGCCATGACGGCGGGTGGCGTTCGCTATCGCTGTGATCTGACGGCAACGACCGAAACCGCGGAGCGTCGGTGGAATGCCGCTTTCCGGGATGTCGATGGCTTTACCCAGCCGTCGGCCTTCGGTTTCAAGCTGGCCCACAACAAAGTGGTGATCGGTACGCCGTACGACGTGGCGACCGATCCGGTGTTGAGCAAGGGCGAAAGCGTACGGTTGGCCGTGCGATACCTGTCGGCGTTCACCGGCAGGCCGGCAAACGATGTCAGCGTGGAATGGGACGACGGGGAGATGTCCTTGAGCGCCGCGGACGGTATCGCTCAACGCAGCTACCAGCCGACGAGTGCGGGAAGCCAGGAGGTCCAGGCGTCCGTCATCAATCCCTATGATGCGACCCAGGTGGAACATTCATTTTCGGTGTTTGCCTATCAGGAAGATCCCTGGCTCGACCTGCACGTCAGCGTCGGTACCGGCGCAGGACAGCGCTGGGGCGAGCGTACTTTCTTTCCCCGGCGCGAAGGCCGGTTGGACTTGACACTCTCGGCTCCTTCGGACAGTCCGTTGCTCAACCAGGCGCTGACGCTGGGGCTCGATGGCGCCTATGAATTGGACGCGGGATTGTCGTTCGGGCCGGTCGGGCTGGGCGTATCGCGCCCATTGGGCGCTGCTGGCCTGCCGCTCAGCCTGTTGGCCGGTGACCGGACCGATGCGGCGTTTTATCTGCAATTGTCCGCTTCGCGGCTGTTGGCCCGCTCGCCGCTGAATGCGTTTTCCCTGGGAAGCCACCTGCCGGTGGATGTCATGGCCGCAACGAACCAGGAGCCGACGGTGGTCGACTGGGGCGAAGGGTTGTTCTTTGAAATCACCTTGACCAACGCCCTGTCCGGTCAACCCGCCCGAAATGTTCAGGTGTCCTGGAACAGCACCGACGAGGCCGTGGAGGAGGCAACGACATTCACCGATTTTTACGGCGTTGCGCGGTTCGATTTCACGGCGACGGTTCCCGGCCCGGGCACCGTGACTGCTCGCGCCGTGGGTGGAACCGAAGTCGTGGAATTCGCTTACCTCGTCCACGAGGCCTGCGTGATTCAAAGCCTGACCAGCCCGGGCCTGGAGAATGTTCCGGGAGAAGCGGTCAGTGCCGAGGCCACGGTGGTCAGCGCCGCCAGCGGTGAGCCGGTGCAAGGGGTGCGGGTACATTGGTTTTACAAAGGCGTTGTACTCGAACCGGTCGCTACCGATGCGAATGGCAAGGCGCGCATTACCTTCGAGCTGCCGCCCAGAATCGGGCGCTATGTCCTGAGTGCATCGGTCAGAGGGGAGCAGGGGTGGGAGTCGGCCCGGTTGGCGTCAAGGGTGTCCGGAACGGAGGAGAGCTGGGTGCAGGAGTTTACCCTTCGGCTGAACGGAGACCTGGTCGATATGGACTATTTACCCATCAGGAGACTGTATTTGACCCATGGAAGAAGCCATGTCCTGGAGCTGAGCGCCAAGAACGACAGCAGCTTGATCAACGAGACGCAAGTGTCCCTGTCCGGCGTCCCGCCGATATCGTTGGGATTGCAGTTCGATCCTCAATTGCACGTACAACGACCGGTAACGGCAACTCCCTTACGCTGGACCATTGTGACGCAGCCCCAGGCCTACGGTGAGTTTGTCGTGAACCTGAGCAGTCCGGATCTGCCTTCCAGGCCTTTACCTGCCGAGGTGAACGTTTGATGCCCGGATGTCGGGCATCTATAGATTCCCTGCCTTCTTCCACCCCAGGTACAACGTCACCAGCTCGGCCCCCAGCTCCCCGGGCCGGGCTTGCAGCACCGCCACGCCATGGGCGTTCAGGCGCTCGTGCAGCTCATTGCGTGCATTCAAATACTCGACGGCCCCGCAATAGGCCAGGGCCTCGGGCAAGGTCTGCACCGGCGCTTCGCGCAGTCGGTCCAGTGCCTCTTCCCGCAGGCTGGCCACCAGCACCCGATGCTGCTGGCCCAGTCGTTTGACGGCCGTCAGCAGGTCTTCGTCGTCTTCATCGCGCAGGTTGGTCACCAGCACCACGAGAGCCCGACGTTTTTGCCGGGCCAGCAGTTCGGTGACGGCGGCCTGGTAGTCGGCGGGGCGGGAAGTGCTGTCCAGGTCGTACACGCTGTTGAGCAGCACATTGAGTTGGCCGGGGCCCTTGACCGGAGCGAGGTAGCGCGGTTGCTCGCTGGCGAACGCGCTCAGGCCCACGGCATCGCCCTGGCGCAGGGCCGTGTAGCTGAGCAGCAGGCAAGCGTTGAGCGCTTGATCGAAATGCGACAGCTCGCCGTCCTGGCTGCGCATGCGTCGGCCACAATCGAGCAAGAAAATGATTTGTTGGTCGCGTTCGTCTTCGTATTCGCGAGCAATGGGCGTGCGATGGCGAGCGGTGGCCTTCCAGTCGATCTGGCGCAGGCTGTCGCCTTCGCGAAACTCGCGCAGTTGATGGAAGTCCTGCCCCTGGCCTCGCCGTTGGCGCTGGCGGACGCCGAGCTGGCTGAGCCAGTTGTCCACCGCCAGAAGCTGGCCGTCGTAGAGCCTGGCGAAGTCGGGGTAGACGCGGATCTCATCGATTGCCTCCAGCAGGCGCCTGTCGGTCCACAGGCCCAACGGGCTCGGCAAGTTGATTTCGCATCGCTCGAAAGTGAAGTGGCCGCGCTTGAGTGGACGCAGGCGATAAGCGACCTCGCTGTGTTGGCCGGGTTGGAGCTCGATTGACAGCGCAAGGTGTTCGAAGTCCAGGCCGTCGGGGACGTGGTCGAAGACCTGAACGCCCAGCGGCTGGGCATAGTCGTGGGTGATCCCCAGTTGGACCTCGCTCCAGCGACCCAAGGCCAGGCTTCCTGGCATCTGCCGTTGCACTCGTGGCGAAGGCAGGCGCTTGAGGCGCATGGCGTCGAGGATCGCCAGGGCCAGCAAGGCCAGCAGCAAGCCCCAACTGATCGACTGGGCCGATGCTGGCAACGCAATGCCCAACGCCCGCAACGCTCCCAGCACGATATCGACGGCCAGCAGGATCGCGAGCCAGGTCAGCAGCAGGCGCGAGGGCTTCATGGGTGGGGTCTCATGGAGGTCGAACCGTCCATTGTGGCGAGGGGATTCATCCCCGCTGGGCTGCGAAGCAGCCCCCAGGACATGACTGAAACACCGCAAGGGGCCGCTGCGCGGCCAGTGGGGATAAATCCCCTCGCCACGGAAGGTATCCTCGGCATATTGGTACTGCTCACAACCGCGGCGCCGGCACTTGATCGAGCAGTTGGCCCAGCACCTGATCCACCGTCAGCCCTTCGATGTCCAGCTCCGGCGCCAGCCGCACCCGATGGCGCAGCACGGCCAGGGCGCAGCCCTTGATGTCGTCCGGTACGACGAATTCGCCGCCGCGCAACAAGGCGCGCGCCCGGGCGCAACGCACCAGCGCAATCGAGGCGCGAGGGCCGGCGCCCAGGGTCAGGCCCGGCCAGCTGCGGGTGGTGCGGGCCAGACGTACGGCGTAGTCGAGCACCTGGTCGTCCATCGGCAGGTCGCTGGCAATGCGCTGCAACGCCTGGACGTCCTTGGCTTGCAACACCGTGCGCAGGGGTTGTACGTCAAGCATGTCGGCCCGGGTCGAGCGGCTGACCTGACGCACCATGTTCAATTCCTGTTCGGCGTCCGGGTAGTCCATGCGCACCTTGAGCATGAAGCGATCGAGCTCGGCTTCGGGCAGCGGGTAGGTGCCCTCCTGTTCGATAGGGTTCTGGGTGGCGAGCACCATGAACGGCTGGGCGATGGGCAGGGCGCGGCCTTCGAGGGTGACCTGGCGTTCCTGCATGGCTTCGAGCAGCGCGGCCTGGGTCTTGGCCGGTGCGCGGTTGATCTCGTCGGCCAGCAGCAGGTGGGTGAAGACGGGACCCTTGCGCAACTTGAACTGCTCGGTCTGCAAGTCATACACCGCATGGCCCGTGACGTCGCTGGGCATCAGGTCGGGGGTGAACTGGATACGGGCGAACTCGCCATTGAAACAGCGGGCCATGGCGCGCACCAGCAGTGTCTTGCCCAACCCGGGAACCCCTTCGAGCAGGACGTGACCGCCGGCGATCAACGCCGTGAGTACATCGTCGATCACCGCGGCCTGGCCGACCACCGCCTTGTGCAGCTCGGTGCGGATGGCCTGGGCCAGCTGACTGGCGCGCTGGCGCTGTTGGGCGGCGTGGGCCTGGCTGTCGACCGGTTCGTTCTGTTCAGTCATAAGGCATTCCTGAGGGTTTGCAGATGGGCGACCTGACGGCAGAACTCAGCGCTGGACAGACGCTGTTTCGGCCGGGGGGCGAGGGCGTGGCTGATGGACCTGGTGGGTTGGCGCGTCAGGCGCGAGAGCACCTGCCATTGCTCGGCCACGGCCAGTTGTTCGAAGCCTGGATGACGATGGCGGGCCCGGCGCATCACGTCCTGTTGCAAGGTGTGCAGCAAGTGTTGCTGACCACTGTGACGCAAATGGAAAACGGCACTGGCCTGTACGTGCTCCTCCAGCTGGCGTCGGGCCTTGGGGGCCGGTGCTTGCAGCGGACCATGACGTACCGCCGAGTGCCACAGCCACAGGGCAATCAAGGCCGCCAGCGCGACAAGCGCCTGGGGGAAGTACCGCAACAGCAGGGTCAGCAGGTTGTCGTGATCGATGTTGAACAGCAGCGTGACGTCTGTGTCGGCGCTCAGGTACCAGAGCAGCCAGGCATTGTCGTACTGGTCGATCCGATCGTTCTTCCACAGCTCGGCATCGGTGATCACCGTGATCGAACCCAGGCCATGGTTCAGTTGCATCATGTGGGTGGCCTTGGCGCTGTTGGCCCAGGCCTGGGCAAGGTTGTGGGGGTCTTCGAGGTGGAAGTCGGTGTCGAAACCGACATACGCAGGCGCCTCTTCATCCTCCAGGTACAACTTGGTCAGCTCGGGGTAGCGGTCCTCGGTGGGAGCCGGCGCCGGGTCCTTGAGGTCTTCGCTCAGGAGTTGGTGCAGGCTCACGCGGTCCAGCAGCAGATCGCCGCTGCTGTTGGTGCGGTCATCCCACAGGGCTTCGGCAACGAACAGCAATCGTCCGCCGGCCCGGGTCCAGTTCATTACCTGCTCGACTTCCCGCGGCGTCATGTCGGTGCGTTCCCCCAGCAACAACAGGCTGTGCTGGCGCGGTTCCAGGGTGGGCAGGATGTCCAGGCTATTGGCGTGTTCGACATTGATGCCTTGCCGGCGCAGGAAATGCTCGGCGGCCAGGTAAGGGTTGGCCTGGGCTTCGGGGGAGGGGCCGTGGTCGATGGTTTCCTGATAGGGCACCGCCTTGGCGTTCACGTAGGCGAACAAGGCCAGCACCAACGCGGCCACCAACGCCCCGACCAGCAGTCCGACGCGCCGGCTCATCGCGCCGCTCCCGGACCGAACAGCCCGCGCCAACCGTCGCACAGCGCTTGTTGCAGAGGAGGCGGTGGCGTGCGATGTCCATAGGCGACATTCTGCCAGTGCAGGGTCAGGAGCTTGCTGAACGCCAGCAGGTTCTCCTGCTGGAGCTGTTCGATACGATGCAGTACCTGGCCTTCGGTATCGGCCGCTTTCAGGGCAACACCGAATTCATGGTGCAGGCGGCTGAGCAGAGCCCGGTACAACAGGCCCAGGGCGTCACGCGGAGCTGTGGCCCACAGTTGCTCGGCGCTGGCCGCTACATCGTCCGGCAAGCTCTCTTCCCGTATGTCCAGGCCGAACATGCGGGCCGGCACCGGTGGTTCTGTGGGCGGGCGCCTGGTCCGTCGGCGACCGGGCAAGGCCTGGAACCGATCACGGTAGTGCCAGACCAGCCAGACGATCGCTCCCACCAGGCAAGCCCAGAGCAGGACCTGGATGGTCGCGGCAGCGGTCTCGAAGTGCAGGCCACCGAGCCACTTGAAGAATGCCTTGAGCCAGCCCGAGGATTCGTCGGCCTCGGTGGACTCTTCCGAGTCCTCGCCAAAACGGTAACGGGTCACGGTTTCCGGATTCTTGAACGGCGCAGCCTCAAGGATCGCTTCGATGCTGTTTCGGGACGCCTCGCTGGTGAGGGGCTGATTGAGCAGTCGGGGGCTGTCGGGCGCGGTGTTGTCTTCGGCGGCCCAGGTCACGGGCGTCAGTGGCAGCAACGTCAGGGCCAGCAGCATCAGCACGGGGGCAACGCCGCTCAGGCGCTGGCGCAGGCGGCGGAACACCAGCTCGATGTCCCAGGCTTCCAGGATCGTGCGCCGATTCAGGTACAGGCTGAAGCCGCAGGCGACATACACCGGTTCCCAGAGAATCAGCAGCAGGGGATACAGGAAGTTGATCAGATGTTCGAACCACAGCCAGTCGTTCTCGGCGACGGCGATCAATGCCTGCCAGTCCCATTCCAGTTCCACCTGCTGCGGCACGAACAGGTAGAAGAGGGCCATCAGTCCGAACCACAGGGCCATCTCCAGATGCACGCCGATCACGGTCAGCCACTGCGCCGCGCCGCCGCTGCGTTGCAGCAGTACCCGCAAGCGCTGTGCCCGTGCTTCACCGGCAAGCCCTTCAAGTTGCACCACCGGCATCAGGAAACTGCGGCTCAGGCTCAGTCGTCGCCAGGTCAGGCTGGCGAGCAATTGGGATTTGAGCAGCGCGGGCCACTGGCGCAAGGCTTGTTTCAGCGTGGGCGTTTCGCCAAACAATGCCTTGGAAAGAATGTACAGCGGCAGGCGGTCGAAGGCTGGCTTCAGCCACCAGAACACCAGCACCACGAGGGACGGCGAATCCCATAGCAGCAGGGTCAGCAGCGCATAGACCGGAAGCGTGACGATGGCCCAGCTGAGCATCAGCAGGCGTCGGTGCTGCTGGCTCATCAGAATGCCCAGGTCCATGGCTTCCCAAGTGGTGCGCGGGCGGATGGCTACGGTGGCGTCACTCAGCCGCATGGCGTACCCGTCCGGCAAACAGCAGGTAGCTCAACACCAGCAGCCACAACAAGGCGCCGACTGTGTATTTGGTGGCGGGCGTCACGGTGCTGGAGGACCAGTAGGCTTCGATGAAGGCGGCAATGAGCAGGAACAACGTCACCCCCGCGATCATCGATATGTTTTTGCGTGCGGCGAGCCGCAGGGCTTCGCCCCGGGTGAGGCGCCCTGGGGCGATCAATGCCCAGCCCAGTTGCAGGCCAGCGGCGCCAGCCAGGGTAATGGCGGTGAGTTCGAAGGCCCCGTGACCGATCACGAACGACCAGAACGTCCCCCCCGAGCCAATCTGGGTCAGGTGTCCGGCCACCGCGCCGATGGTCAGGCCGTTGAAGAAAAGAAAGAATGCACTGCCCAGGCCGAACATCATGCCGCTGGCGAACGTCTGAAAGGCGATGCCGATGTTATGCATGATGTAATAGCCGAACATGGCCCAGTCCTCGCTGGCGGCCCGTTCGATCGAGCGCCCCAGGTGGCCGGCGGCCGGATCGTACATGCTGCGAATCTGGCTGACTTCCTCGGCACCCAGCACGCTGTAGACCAGCTCGGGGAACAGATAGACCAGCAGCCCGATGCCGGCCAGGCTGCCAAGGAACATCACGCAGGCGGCCAGCACGAAGCGCCATTGCTCTCGAACCAACTGTGGGAAACCGACCAGGATAAACATCGCGAGGCCGGCCGATGGCCTGCTGTGGTCGCGGTAGAGTTGCTGGTGCCCACGCAGCGCCAGTTGCTGCAGCGTATCGACCAGCAGGCTGCTGTAGCCTCGCGCCTGGGCCAATGCCAGGTGCTGGCAGAGCCGGCGGTAGGCGTGGGGAAAGTCGCTGCTCTGGGGGACGTTGCGGCTGCGCTCCAATTGATCGAGCAGTCGGGACAGGCGCTCCCATTCTCCCTGGTGGCGGTTTTCGAACAGGCTCTGCTTCATGTTGGCCCCAACAGGCCGCGGGCGATGCCATTGAGTTCGGCCACGGCACGGGCGGGTGGTACGTGCAGCGGCCCGGCGAGGATGCTCGCCAGTTCATTGACCCTGGCATCGGAAAGTTCGGCCTGGCGTTCGGCGAATCCCAGCACGGCACGCTGTTCGTTGAGACTCAAGGCAAAAGGGGGGCGCAAGGCCGGCGCCTGTGGCAGGGCGGGGCGCTTGACCGGCTGCTCGCGATACACCACCAGCGTGCCGGCCGCCAGGTCCCCCAGGCGCTTGAAGGCCGGATGCTGCAGGCAACAGACGGCGCCGAAGGCATAGCCAAAGGGCAGCAGGTCGACGAAGCGCAACAGGTTGCGGATCAGCGAGGCCGACCAACCGATCGGCCGGCCGTCGTCCTGGACCACACGCAGACCCATCATCTGCTTGCCGGGGGAACGCCCTTGCCTCAGCACTTCGAACAGCACCATGTACCACCAGCTGACCACAAACAACAGGATGGCGCCCAGGCCGATCCCCAGTTCGCCAAAAAATGCCAGGATGAAGAACAGGCACCCCAGGGCCAGGCCTCGTATGCCCAGATCGATGGCGAAGGCCAGCGCACGAGGCATCAGCCCCGCCGGGCGCAGCGGCAGGTCGATGCCCTCGGGCGTTTCGACCTGATATCGCGTGTCCAGGGGAGGGGGTAGCGACGCGTTCCTTTGCAGTGCTGGTGTCTCGAGCATGGGCTACCTGAGTGATGGGCCGGTTCGAACGTCCGCAGATGCTAGCAGTCTTCGTGCGCGCAAACGATATGACGATGCCTGTCATTTAATGCTTTGCCCACACGGGGGGCGCAAAAGGATTTCAAAAGTTGCAGGAACACTGGTCGGGCCCGGGTCAGGGGGCCTAGACTTCGCCAGTCTTCAATTCAGGAACAAACCGTGACCTCAATCTTCTGGTACGACTACGAAACCACCGGTATCGACCCGAGGAGCGATCGCCCCTTGCAGGTGGCGGGTATCCGTACCGATTTTGAACTCAACGAAATCGACGAACCGGTGAATCTGTATTGCCGGCCCAGCGATGACATCCTGCCTCATCCGGCTGCTTGTGCGATCACCGGCATCACCCCGGCGCGCCTCGCGGAGCACGGGTTGAGCGAAGCCGATTTCATGACCCGTGTCCACGCGCAACTGGCCATGCCGGGCACGTGCGGGGCCGGTTACAACACACTGCGTTTTGATGACGAAATGACCCGCTACAGCCTGTATCGGAATTTTTTCGACCCGTACGCCCGCGAATGGCAGGGGGGGAACAGCCGCTGGGACCTGATTGACCTGGTGCGCGCCGCCTACGCACTGCGCCCGCAAGGCATTGTCTGGCCGCAGGAAGAGGGGCGCGTCAGCCTCAAGCTCGAACGCCTGACCGCCGCCAATGGCATCGATCACGGCCAGGCGCACGATGCGTTGTCGGATGTGCGGGCGACCATTGCACTGGCCCGTCTGATCCGCCAGAAACAGCCGCGACTCTACGACTGGCTGTTCCAATTGCGTGCCAAGCAGAAAGTGCTGGATCAGATCCGCCTGTTGCAACCGCTGGTGCATGTCTCCGGGCGTTTCTCCGCTGCGCGAAACTACATCGGCGTGGTCCTGCCGCTGGCCTGGCACCCAAAAAACCGTAACGCCCTGATCGTCTGCGACCTGCATCTGGATCCTCAGGGCTTGCTGGAGCTCGACGCTGAAACGTTGCGCCAACGTTTGTATACCCGCCGCGAAGAGTTGCTCGAAAGTGAGCTGCCGGTGCCTCTGAAGCTCATCCATGTCAACAAATGCCCGGTGGTCGCGCCCCTGTCGGTGCTACGCGCCGAAGACCTGGAACGGTTGCAACTGGATATGGATGGCCTGCGGCAGCGGGCATCGCGGCTAAATGACGCACAGCAGGTCTGGCAGGCAAAACTTCAGACTATTTATGGCCGCGAGGATTTCACGGCCAGTGAAGATCCGGAACAACAGTTGTACAGCGGTTTTTTCGGCGATCGTGATCGTCGCTTATGCGAACAAGTCCGCTTGGCGGACCCGACGCAATTGGCGCGAGAGCGTTGGCTATTCGATGATGAGCGCCTGCCGGAATTACTGTTTCGATATCGTGCGCGTAACTTTCCGGACACCTTGAGTCCCGAAGAGCAGGAACGCTGGAGACAGTTCTGTCGACAACGCCTGTCATCTGCGCAATGGGGGGCGCCAAACACTCTGGAAACTTTTGACAGGGCGATGGGAGAGTGGATGGCGCTGGCCACACCCTTGCAGCGAGAGGCCCTCGTGGAATGGCAGGGCTATAGTCAGCAATTGCGCAAGCGTTTAAGCCTTTGAGCGGCCATTATTAAAGTAAACGCCATAAAAAACGCCAGCGATCGCTGGCGTTGTTTTGCCCGGGAAGAGCGGCTCGGGGCTTAGCCCAGCAGCTTGGCCCAGCTTTCAACCACGTCACCGCCCCACTTGGCTTTCCACTCTTTCAGGGTCTTGTGGTTGCCACCTTTGGTTTCGATGACATCGCCGGTGTGCGGGTTTTTGTATTGCTTAACTTTGCGAGCGCGTTTGGTGCCGGTAGTTTTCACGGCGCCACGAGTTGCTTTGCCCGACTTGGCTTCTGGATCCAACAGGGCAATGATGTCGCGCAGGGACTTGGAGTATTCGCCCATCAAAGTACGCAATTTGCCTTCGAATTCCAGTTCTTTTTGCAGTTTGTCGTCTTTGGACAGGTCGGCCAGACGTTGTTGCAATTCTTCAATGGCTTGTTTGGTGGCGTTGTATTCGGTGAGGATCATGGACATGAGGACTACCTTATGTAGGACGCTGGTGACAAGGAGACAGTGTGGCAATAGTAATCAGACAGTTTCATCAAGTAAACATTTAAGCGGGTTTTATTTAATTAACTAGTGCCCGACCACAGAAACTGCGGTTGCAGTTAAATACGCTGGCAGGTTCTTCACATCTGTTCACACATATAGCGCGCGGTCCCGTCCCGGTACGGCGCTGCCGGGAGGGGGGCGGAGGGGCCAGGTGCGTCATCAATACTGCAGTTTTGCCGCGCAATGGCTAGAATGGCCGCCTTTGCGAAGTTCTGGAGTTTCCCTAATGCGCACTTTTCGGCTGGTGATCGCTTGCCCGGACCGCGTCGGTATCGTTGCTAAAGTCAGTAACTTTCTGGCGTCCCATAACGGCTGGATCACTGAAGCAAGCCATCATTCGGACAACCAAAGCGGCTGGTTTTTCATGCGTCACGAGATCCGCGCCGACTCGCTGCCCTTCGGCATCGAGGCCTTTCGCGAGGCCTTTGCACCGATTGCCGAAGAGTTCTCGATGGACTGGCGCATCACCGACACCGCGCAGAAAAAACGCGTGATGCTGATGGCCAGCCGCGAGTCTCACTGTCTGGCTGATCTGTTGCACCGCTGGCACAGCGATGAACTCGACTGTGACATCGCTTGCGTCATTTCCAACCATGATGATCTGCGCAGCATGGTGGAATGGCACGGCATTCCGTATTACCACGTACCGGTCAATCCGCAGGACAAGCAACCGGCGTTTGCCGAAGTGTCGCGGCTGGTCAAACAGCACGACGCCGAGGTGGTGGTACTGGCCCGCTACATGCAGATCCTGCCGCCGTCCCTGTGCAGCGAATACGCTCACAAGGTGATCAACATCCATCACAGTTTCCTGCCGTCATTCGTCGGGGCCAAGCCGTACCACCAAGCCTCGATGCGTGGGGTGAAACTGATTGGCGCGACCTGCCACTACGTGACCGAAGAGCTGGACGCCGGCCCGATCATCGAGCAGGACGTGGTGCGTGTCAGCCACAGCGACAGCATCGAAGACATGGTGCGTTTCGGCCGCGACGTCGAGAAGATGGTGCTGGCGCGTGGCCTGCGTTATCACCTTGAAGACCGAGTACTGGTACACGGCAACAAGACCGTGGTGTTCTGATCCACCCTGTGGGAGCGAGCACGCTCGGCTCCCACGGTATTTGTGGCAAGATGGGGGCTGTCCGGCCCCTTTTTTGTGAGGCACGCCATGAACGACCCCTTGGACAAAGCCACCTCCAAAGCACCCGCGACCCTCGGCGAAGGTTGCTTGAGCCGCTACGACCCAGAAGAACTGAGCCCGGAAGACGGCACGGAGTTTCCCGACGCCGCCGAGCTATGGAAACAAACCCATCCCGAGGACGAGCCCGCACCGCGGTAGGAAACCGGGAATTCAGGCTTGCCTGAGTTTTATCAGCTTCTTGATCAGCGGCCGGCCCACCATCAGGAAGAACACCGGCCCGCCGGCCACCAGATAAAAGTAGTAGGTCACCGCCCGCCAGATCAGGATGGCCGCCGCCGCGGTGGATTTGCCCACCATGGGCGCCAGCAGCGCCGCCGACGTCACCTCCGCCGCTCCGGCGCCCCCCGGCAGCAGACTGAATTGCCCTGCGCTCAGGGACAGCATCTGGATGAGGAAGCTCCAGGCCCATTGCAGATCCGCCCCCAATCCTTTCAGCGCCAGGTACAACACGCTGTAGCGCAAAGCCCAATGCACACACGTCAGGCCGAAGACCTGAAAAAGCGTCTGGCGTGGCAGTTTCAGGGTGTCGGTAAACGCGGCGAGGAAATGCAGGATCTTGCGACCCCAGCGTCGGCGGGTGGTCGCTTTCACCCGCAAATGCCGCAGCAGACGCGCGCCCAGCAGGATCAGGCGGCGATGGTAACGGGCCGCCAGCACACAGCCGAACAGCCCGCCAAACAGGGAGATCGCGCTCAGTGCCAGCATCCATTCCATGCGCTGGCTCAGGTTCTGGAACACGGCGTACAGCAGGATCCCCAGCAAGGCGCAGAGGAAGAACAGCAGGTCGCTCAGTTGATCCATGGCGAACACTGCACTGGCGTGGGCAGGTCGAACGCCGTTACGCGCCAGCAGCGCCATCAGTGTCAAGGGGCCGCCGCTGCCGCCGGGGGTGGCGCACATGGCGAACTCGGTGGACATCACCACGCCGATGCTGTTGAGCCTGCCCAGGCGTGCCCGGTGTTCGCCCAGCAGCAAACGCAGGCGTAATGCGTTCAGGCACCAGCAAAGCCCGATCATGCCGAGCATGGCCAGCAGCAGGGACAACGGGAAACGTTGCACACGCGACCACATTTCCCCGCCCCCCACCAACAATGGCACCAGCAATGCGGTGAGCAGTGCGGCGATCAGCCAGATCAGCCTCTTCATGCGGCGCTGCTGACCCGCGGATCCCGGGCGGCCAGCCAACCGGCCTTGGTCATCGGCACGCGTCCCTCGTTGAGCAACCGCTCAAGGGTGCGCAGCCAATAATCCCGGGAAAAACCGTGACGCATGTCCACCGGATGCAGGCCCAGGCGAATTACCTGTGCCTTGCGCCAGCGCTGTTCGCGCTGCTCGCTGACAACTTTCGACAACCCCCGGCGCCAGGCACTACGGGCGCTCCAGACCAGGCCGGGGGCGTCGATCGCCGAGAAGTCCGGCAGGCGATATAGATGCTGCGTGTCACTGGTGTAGCTCAGAGGCAATTGGCGCAAGGCTTGGCGGGTGCCTTCGCTCATCAGCCAGGCCGGGGCGACGAAACCTTCCAGCGGCCATTGATAACGCTGGAAGAGCTCGATACCGGCTCGCAGTCGGGTGAGGGCTGCTTCCTCGGACAGTTGGTAAAACTCGCCTTCATGGGTATAGACCCGACGCATGAACCAGTCCCTGGGGTGGAGGGGCGGTGGACCGTCGTCGCAATGGTAATAACCGTGCAGCACGAGTTCGTCGCCGCGTTCAACCCGGTGGTCGAGCAGGCGCCTGAAGGCCGGATGGTGGTCCAGGGCATTGGTGTGGTGGAAGTCCGGTACCACCAGCCAGGTCATGGGTATCTGGCCGAGGGCATCGACGGCTTCGACGAAGGGGCGATAGTCAGGCCAGGTTTGCGGCGCCACGTCGTGCAACACCAGTAGCAGGCTGGGCGTGTGATTCATGGACACACCCTCACTCTAACCATTGGCCAGCAGCGGCATCTGCTCGCCAAGCACGGCGTAGTAGTGCCCCAGCAGGCTGTCGACCACGCAATCCCAGGCGTAGTGACGCTCCACATGACGACGTGCCAGTGCCCCGCGTCGTTGGCAGCCTTCGCTGAAGAGCTGACGCACGGCGTTGGCCATCGCTTGGGGATTATTGGGCATGCACAGCAGGCCGCAGTCTTCATGAACGATTTCGGTGAAGGCCCCGGCCGCGACCGCCACCACGGGAATACCGCTGGCCATGGCTTCGAGGATCACCAGGCCGAACGTCTCCTGGTCGCCGGCATGGAGCAGGGCGTCGGCGCTGGCCATCAACCGTGCGACCTGGGGGGCCGGGCAGAACTCGTCGATGACGGTGACGTTGTCCGGGACCAGGGCGGGCATCGAGGAGCCCACCAACAACAGGTGATAACGCTCGCCCAGGCGTTTCATGCACTTGAGCAACACCGGCAGGTTCTTTTCCTTGGAGCCGCGACCGGCAAAGATCAGCAGACGGGCGTCTTCGGCGATTCCCAGCTCGGCGCGCAGTTCCGGGTCTCGGGCAGCCGGGTTGAAGGTTTGCAGGTCGACCCCCAGGGGCTGTACGAAGACATTCCTGACGCCCAGGCCGGTCAGTTTGTCCGCCATGACCTGACTCGGCGCCAGGACACGGTCGAAATTGCCGTACAACTTGCTGACATAGGCTTCGATGTTGGGGGTGAACCAGTTGCCCATGCGGTTGCTCACCAATAATGGCAAGTCGGAGTGATAGAAGCCGATGACGGGCACGTCGAGCTGGCGCCGGGCATCCAGGGCGGCCCAGGCGGTGAGGTAGGGATCGCCGACCTCGATCAGGTCCGGCTGCAGATCGCGCAGCGCATTGCGCCAGGGCGCCAGGCGAAGTGGAAAGCGGTAGCCCTTGCCGAAGGGAAGAGGAGGGGCCGGTACCTTGTAGATCCCGTCCTGCTCGCTCAAGTGTGCACCGGGTATCAACAGACTGTGGCGAATTCCGGGCCGGTTCGCCAGGCGCCGGTGCTTGGCATCCAGGTAAGTGCGCACGCCTCCACTGGCGGGGGCGTAGAACATGGTTATGTCCGCTATATGCACGATGAACATCCCTCCGGTCTGTGTTCTCCCTTGTTGACCTTTATGAAGAATAGTTGTTCGGTTGGGGTTGTGGTGGTGCGGGGTGTCAGTGAGTCATGCGGAGTGAGATGGACCTCTTCGCGAGCAAGCCCGCTCCCACACCGGATCTGCTTCGGACACAAAATGTGCGTCCGCCGAAAATCCCTGTGGGAGCGGGCTTGCTCGCGAAAGGGCCCTAAATAGCGCTAAATCCTGAAACTGCCCACCAACTGCTTCAACCGCGCCGCCTGCCGCTCCAGGTCGGAGCAGGCCCGCAATGTGGCGTGCAGGTTCTCCACGCCTTCCTGGTTCAAGGTATTGATCTCGTTGATGTCCACGTTGATCGATTCCACCACGGCAGTCTGTTCTTCCGTGGCCGTGGCCACTGACTGGTTCATGCCGTCGATCTCACCGATGCGCTGGGTCACGCTGGTCAGGCGTTCGCCCGCCAGGTTGGCGATCTCCACACTTTCCTGGCTATGGCGCTGGCTGTCGTTCATGGTAGTGACCGAGTCCCGGGCGCCGACCTGCAACTCCTCGATCATGGTCTGCACCTGTTGTGCCGACTCCTGCGTGCGATGGGCCAGGTTGCGCACTTCATCGGCCACCACGGCGAACCCGCGTCCGGCCTCGCCGGCCCGGGCTGCCTCGATGGCCGCGTTGAGAGCCAGCAGATTGGTCTGCTGGGAGATACTGGTGATCACTTCCAGGATCTGCCCGATGTTCACGGTTTTGCTGTTCAGGGTTTCGACATTGGTACTGGAGGCGCTCAGCAGATCGGACAAACGGTTCATCGCGGCAATGCTTCGTTCCACCACTTGCTGGCCATCCTCGGCCAGGCCGCGGGCATCGCTGGCCTGATGGGAGGCCTGGGCGGCGTTGCGGGCAATTTCCTGGGCGGCGGCACCCAATTGATTGATCGCTGCGGCGACGCTGTTGGTGCGGCTGGACTGTTCGTCGGAGTTGACCATCGACGAGTTCGACGCGCTCACCACGCGCAGGGCGACTTCATTGACATGCTCGGTGGCGGAGGACACTTCACGGATCGAACCATGGATCCGCTCCACGAAACGGTTGAACGCGGTCCCCAGGATGCCGAATTCATCCTGATTCTGGATCGCCAGACGTTTGGTCAGGTCACCCTCGCCGTCGGCGATGTCTTCCATGGCACGGGTCATGACGTGCAACGGCTGGATCAGCAGGCGGATCAGCATACTCAGCAGGGCGATGATGAACACCACGGCGATGACCGTTGCCACAACGGCCGAGGTACGGAAATCGCTGAGCATGGCGTAGGCCATGTCTTTATCCACCGACACTCCGACATACCAGTTCACCGACGGCAGGCCTTTGATCGGCGTGAAGGTGACGATGCGCGTGTGGCCATCGACATCGACTTCCGAAATCTTGTCACTGATTGCCGGAGTGCTCTTTGGAAAAGCTTCGGCCAGGGTTTTCATGACCAGGTTCTTGTCGGGATGCACCAGGATCTTGCCGTCGGCGCTGACCAGGTAGGCGTAGCCCATACCGTCGAAGTCCACGGTTTTCAGGGTGTCTATAATGGTTTGCAGGCTCAGGTCGCCGCCCACCACGCCGACATTTTGCCCGGCGTTCCGGGAGGCCGTGGCGATGGAAATAATCAGCCCGCCGCTGGCGGCATCGATGTAGGGCTCGGTCAGGGTCGCGGTACTGCTGCTTTGCGCGCCTTGGTACCAGGGCCGCACGCGTGGATCGAAGCCGTCGGGCATTTTTGTGTCGGGGCGGATGGTGAAGCGACCCTGGGCATCGCCCAGGTAGGACGCCATGAAGGTGGATGTCAGCGCTTTCTGTTCCAGCAAACGGGCAACACTGGCCTGGTCCGGGGTGCCGGCGATGTTCTGGGCCAGGTTTTCGATCAGCAGGATGCGACCGCTCAGCCAGGTCTGGATGTTGCTTGCGGTGACGTCCCCCATTTCATGCAGGTAGCTGTCGAGGTCGTCACGAATGGCGTTGCGCTGCAAATAGTCGTTGTAGGCCGTGAACAGAGCAAAGGCGGCCATCACGATGAGTGCGGCAGCGATGAGGATTTTGTGGCTGAAACGCAGGTTTTTCTTCATGGCTCGGGGTTCCGCTGGGTCTTATAGCTCTGGGCATGCTTTTATAGGAAAGTTCGAATAAAGACGCCGTATTGAAAGTTCTGATATTTCCTTCTCTCCCTGGGGAATTATCCGACCGTGTTTTCAGTGGGGCCTGTCGTTTCATATATCGGCCTACTCGATCAAATATTAATCACAGGTGACCAAATGCCTGACTCAATGCAACTCACTATCGGCGCCGATCTTGCCGGCCAGCCCATCGCCCAGGCCATGCGCCTGGCGAACCGTCATGGCTTGGTGGCGGGGGCCACCGGTACCGGCAAGACCGTCACCCTGCAGCGTCTGGCCGAGGCGTTCAGCGATGCGGGCGTGGCTGTATTTGCAGCCGACATCAAGGGCGACCTGTGCGGCCTCGGTGCCGCCGGTGCGCCCCAGGGCAAGATCGCCGAGCGCATTGCCAGCATGCCGTGGCTCGACCATAAGCCCCAGGCTTATCCAGTCACCCTGTGGGACATCCACGGGCAGTCCGGTCATCCGCTGCGTACCACCTTGAGTGAAATGGGGCCGTTGCTGCTTGGCAGCCTGTTGGAGCTGACGGACAGCCAGCAATCGGCGTTGTATGCCGCGTTCAAGGTCGCCGACCGCGAGGGCTTGTTGCTGCTGGATCTGAAGGATCTGAAGGCCCTGCTCAACCACCTCAAGGACAACCCCGAACTGCTGGGGGACGACGCGGCCTTGATGACCACCGGCTCCAGTCAGGCGCTGCTGCGGCGCTTGTCCACGCTGGAGCAGCAGGGCGCAGATGCGCTGTTCGGCGAGCCTGCCCTGCAGCTCGAAGACATCCTGCAGCCCGGTAGCGACGGCCGTGGCCGTATTCACTTGCTGGACGCCAGCCGTCTGGTTCATGAGGCGCCAAAGGTCTACGCGACGTTCCTTTTGTGGTTGTTGGCCGAACTGTTCGAGCAACTGCCCGAGCGCGGCGATGCGGAAAAGCCGCTGCTGGCTCTGTTCTTCGACGAGGCGCACTTGTTGTTCGCCGGCACGCCCAAGGCGTTGCAGGAGCGGTTGGAGCAAGTGGTGCGGCTGATCCGTTCCAAGGGCGTCGGGGTGTATTTCGTGACCCAGTCGCCGGGCGACTTGCCGGACGATGTGTTGGCCCAGTTGGGGTTGCGCATCCAGCATGGCCTGCGGGCCTTTACGGCCAAGGAGCAGAAATCCCTGCGGGCGGTGGCGGACGGTTTCCGGCCGAACCCACAGTTCGACGCCCTGACGGTGCTCACCGAGCTGGGCATCGGTGAAGCGCTGGTGGGCACCTTGCAGGAGAAAGGCACGCCGGAAATGGTCCGGCGCGTGCTGGTGGCCCCGCCACAGTCGCGCATCGGACCGTTGACGGAAGCCGAACGCGCCCGCCTGATCGCCGCTTCACCCTTGCAGGGGCGCTATGACAAACCCATTGACCGTGAATCGGCCTATGAAGTGCTGATGGGGCGCAAGGGGCTTGAACCCCAGGTCGAAGCGGCGCCGGGCAATCCGCCGGCAGAAGAGCCGAGCTTCGCCGATAAGGCTGGCGAATTCCTCGGTACCGCGGCCGGCCAGGCACTTAAATCAGCGATGCGCCAGGCGGCCAATCAGTTGGGACGGCAACTGGTGCGCGGGTTGATGGGGTCGTTGCTGGGGGGCAGTAAGCGCCGTTAGGCGGGGGACCGAGTCGCTGCCATCGCGAGCAGGCTCGCTCCCACAAGGGGGGCGATGTTTCTGATGCAATGCGGTCCCTGTGGGAGCGAGCCTGCTCGCGATGGCGATGTAACAGGCAACGAAAATCTCAGGGCTTGGTCCTGGCATGCGCCGCCAACCGCTCCAGCGCCGCGCGCAGGTTGGGGTCGCTGATGCCGTCCGCCGTGGCCTGGATCGTCGCGGCTGCGTCGGTGGACAGGTCCAGCATATGGCCCTTGGTACTTACCTGGACCGTGGGCGGCTGGACCTTGAACAAAATCCGGGTCAGCCCGGCAAACTCATCGAATGCCTGCAATTGACGCAGCAGGCGCTTTTGCTGGTAGCGCAGGCGCGTGGCCCAGTGACCATCGGTGACGATCAGCAGCAGACAGCCTTCGCGCCAGGACGCCACGTGGCAATGCTCTCGTGCGGCCGGCTGCAACTGGCTGTCCAGCAGGCGCTGCAAATGACCCAGGCGCCTGGCGTGGCCAAAGATGGCTTTCAGCGGTTTGGCTTCGCGCAGCAGAACGGCGGGAGCCTTGGCTGGAAGGGGGCGAAAGGCCATGGATGCAATACCACAAGGGACAGAGGCGCCATGGTAGCAGAAAGTGTCCGGCGCGCCTTGGTCCAGTCCCCCGTGGGCGCCTGCCGATCGAAACCCTGATAACTTCTACTTTTGTGGGTTGAACTTCGTGTAAAAGCCCTTATTTTATGAAGGCCCCGTCACAGCGCTGTGCCAGCATCGTGGAATAACGCCACTTTCCTCACCATCGTTTCCGGGTAGAATGCTCGTTCGCATGCGGCCATGAGGGCTGCACGGGCGACTCACGGGGCCGCCCTCCATCCCTTTAGTGTGGAAGATCCTGCCGATATGTTTGCGCCTTTGTTAAAGAAACTCTTTGGAAGCAAGAACGAGCGTGAAGTCAAGCGCATGCTCAAGACGGTACAGATCGTCAATGCCTTCGAAGAGCAGATGGTGGCCCTTTCGGACGATCAGTTACGCGCCAAGACTGCCGAATTCAAGGAACGCATCGCCAAGGGGGAAACCCTGGACCAACTGCTGCCTGAAGCCTTTGCGGTCGCCCGCGAAGCCGGCAAGCGGATCATGGGCATGCGCCACTTCGACGTTCAGTTGATCGGCGGCATGACCTTGCACGAAGGCAAGATCGCCGAAATGCGCACCGGTGAGGGCAAGACCCTCGTGGCCACCCTGGCTGTGTACCTCAACGCGCTGTCCGGCAAGGGCGTGCACGTGGTGACGGTCAACGACTACCTGGCCCGCCGCGACGCCAACTGGATGCGCCCGCTCTACGAATTCCTCGGGCTGTCCGTCGGCGTGGTCACGCCGTTCCAGCCGCCGGAGGAGAAGCGCGCCGCCTACGCCGCTGACATCACCTACGGCACCAACAACGAATTCGGTTTCGATTACCTGCGCGACAACATGGCGTTCAGCCTGGAAGAAAAATTCCAGCGCGAACTCAATTTCGCCGTGATCGACGAAGTCGACTCCATCCTCATCGACGAAGCCCGTACTCCGCTGATCATTTCCGGTCAGGCCGAGGACAGCTCCAAGCTGTACACCGAGATCAACAAACTGATCCCGCAGCTCAAGTTGCACGTCGAGGAAGTCGAAGGCGAAGTGACCCAGGCGGGGCACTACACGGTCGACGAGAAGACCCGCCAGGTGGAGCTCAACGAAGCCGGTCACCAGTTCATTGAGGAAATGCTCACCCGCGTCGGCCTGCTGGCCGAAGGCGAGAGCCTGTACTCGGCCCATAACCTGGGCCTGTTGACCCACGTCTATGCCGGCTTGCGTGCCCACAAACTGTTCCATCGCAACGTCGAATACATCGTGCAGGATGGTCAGGTCGTGCTGGTGGACGAACACACCGGTCGTACCATGCCGGGCCGCCGCCTGTCCGAAGGCCTGCACCAGGCCATCGAAGCCAAGGAAGGCCTGAACATCCAGGCCGAGAGCCAGACCCTGGCCTCGACCACCTTCCAGAACTACTTCCGCCTGTACAACAAGCTGTCCGGCATGACCGGTACCGCCGACACCGAGGCCTTCGAGTTCCATCAGATCTACGGCCTGCAAGTGGTGGTGATTCCGACCAACAAGCCGTTGGCGCGCAAGGACTACAACGACCTGGTGTTCCTGACCGCCGAAGAGAAGTACGCGGCGATCATCAATGACATCAAGGAAGGCATGGCCCAGGGCCGTCCGATTCTGGTGGGTACCGCCACCATCGAGACGTCCGAGCACATGTCCGCGTTGCTGACCAAGGAAGGCATCGAGCACAAGGTCCTCAACGCCAAGTTCCACGAGAAGGAAGCCGAGATCATCGCCCAGGCCGGTCGCCCGGGGGCGTTGACCATCGCCACCAACATGGCCGGTCGTGGTACCGACATCCTGTTGGGCGGCAACTGGGAAGTGGAAGTCGCCTCCCTGGAAAACCCGACGCCCGAGCAGATCGCGCAAATCAAGGCCGACTGGCAGAAGCGTCACCAGCAGGTCCTGGAGTCCGGCGGTTTGCAGGTGATCGCTTCCGAGCGTCACGAATCGCGCCGTATCGACAACCAGTTGCGGGGTCGTGCCGGTCGTCAGGGCGACGCCGGTTCCAGCCGTTTCTACCTGTCCCTGGAAGACAGCCTGATGCGCATCTTCGCCTCTGACCGGGTGAAGAACTTCATGAAGGCCCTGGGCATGCAGCCTGGCGAAGCGATCGAGCATCGCATGGTGACCAACGCCATCGAGAAGGCCCAGCGCAAGGTCGAAGGTCGCAACTTCGACATCCGCAAGCAATTGCTGGAGTTCGACGACGTCAACAACGAACAGCGTAAAGTGATCTATCACATGCGTAACAGTTTGTTGGCTGCCGACGACATTGGCGAAACCATTGCCGATTTCCGCCAGGAAGTGCTCAACGCCACCGTCAGCGCACACATTCCGCCGCAATCGTTGCCCGAACAATGGGACATTGCCGGTCTGGAAGCCTCGTTGCGCAGCGACTTTGGTGTGTCGTTGCCGGTCCAGCAATGGCTGGACGAAGACGATCACCTGTACGAAGAAACCCTGCGCGAGCGGCTACTGGCCGAGTTGATCGCCGCGTACAACGAGAAAGAAGACCAGGCCGGTGCCGAGGCACTGCGCTCCTTCGAGAAACAGATCGTGCTGCGGGTGCTGGACGACCTGTGGAAAGACCACCTGTCGACCATGGATCACCTGCGCCACGGTATTCACCTGCGCGGTTACGCCCAGAAGAACCCGAAGCAGGAATACAAGCGCGAGTCGTATACGCTGTTCTCCGAGTTGCTGGATTCGATCAAGCGCGATTCGATCCGTGTGCTGTCCCACGTTCAGGTTCGCCGCGAAGATCCGGCCGAAGAAGAAGCCCGTCTGCGTCAGGAAGCCGAGGCCCTGGCGGCGCGCATGCAGTTCCAGCACGCCGAAGCCCCAGGGTTGGAAGCGACCCAGGCTGCTGAAGAAGGTGTCGACGTGGATGTCGCCCTGGCGACCGCGCCGGTGCGCAACGAGCAGAAGCTGGGCCGTAACGAACTGTGCTACTGCGGTTCGGGCAAGAAATACAAGCATTGCCACGGGCAGATTCAATAACGCCCGTTTCAAACGCTGAATGACCCGCGCCGCGACCGGTTAACACCGTCGCGGCGTTTTGCCATTTGATTCTCCGTCTCGACGAAGACGGTTCAGACATAAATTATTAAGGAGCGCATTCATGGCTGTTGGTCTTGGTCCGTTGCCAACGTTGCACCCGGTTGCCGGTTTTGAACTCGGTATCGCCTCGGCGGGCATCAAGCGTCCGGGACGCAAGGATGTGGTGGTCATGCGCTGTGCCGAGGGTTCGACGGTGGCCGGCGTGTTCACCCTCAATGCCTTCTGTGCCGCTCCGGTCATCCTGGCCAAGCAACGTGTGCAAGGGCCGGTGCGTTACCTGCTGACCAACACTGGCAATGCCAACGCCGGTACCGGTGCGCCAGGCCTGGCCGCCGCTGAGCGTACGTGCGCCAAACTGGCTGAGCTGACCGGCGTTGACGCGGCTCAGGTGCTGCCGTACTCCACTGGAGTGATCGGCGAGCCACTGCCGGTCGAGAAGATCGAAGGCGCATTGCAGGCCGCCCTCGATGACCTGTCGGAGAACAACTGGGCGGCTGCCGCTACCGGCATCATGACCACCGACACCCTGCCCAAGGGCGCGAGCCGCCAGTTCCAGCACGATGGCGTGACCGTAACCGTCACGGGCATCAGCAAGGGTGCCGGCATGATTCGTCCGAATATGGCGACCATGCTCGGCTACATCGCCACCGACGCCAAGGTGTCCCGCCAGGTGTTGCAGGACCTGATGCTCGACGGCGCCAACAAGTCGTTCAACCGCATCACCATCGATGGCGACACGTCCACCAACGACTGCTGCATGCTGATCGCCACCGGCAAGGCCAACCTGCCGGAAATCACCGAAGCCAGCGGTCCGCTGTTCGCGGCCCTGAAGCAGGCCGTGTTCGAGGTGTGCATGGAAGTGGCCCAGGCCATCGTCCGTGACGGTGAAGGTGCGACCAAGTTCGTCACCGTGCAGGTCAACGGTGGGGGTAACCACCAGGAATGCCTGGATGTCGGTTATACCGTGGCGCACTCGCCGCTCATCAAGACCGCACTGTTCGCCTCCGACCCGAACTGGGGCCGCATCCTCGCCGCCGTCGGCCGTGCCGGCGTGCCGGACCTGGACGTGAGCAAGATCGACGTGTTCCTGGGGGAAGTCTGCATTGCCAGCCAGGGTGCGCGCGCGGCCACCTACACCGAGGCCCAGGGCGCGGCGGTGATGCAGCAGGAAGAAATCACCATCCGTATCGAGTTGGGACGGGGTGATTGCAGCGAGACGATCTGGACCACTGACCTGTCCCACGAGTACGTCAAGATCAACGCTGAGTATCGGACTTAACAGGGCTTGGGACCGAGTTGCGCCTATCGCGAGCAGGCTCGCGATGGCGGCGGGGCGGTTGCACACTTTTCAGGTGGAACTGCCCAAGCTCAATGCGGCCCAAGTCGAAACCCGTTATCAATGGCCGGCGCTCAAGGTGTGGCAGGCGGCCGGCCCGGAGGACACTGCGCGGTGAAACGAGTACATGTAGCGGCAGCGGTCATTCGCGACGCTGTCGGCAAGATCCTGATCGCCCGGCGTGCCGACACTCAGCACCAAGGGGGGCTATGGGAGTTTCCCGGTGGCAAGGTGGAGGCGCATGAGTCTGTCCAGACGGCCCTGGCTCGGGAGCTTCAGGAAGAACTGGGCATCCTGGTCACTGCCGCCCGTCCCCTGATCAAAGTGCGTCACGATTACCCGGACAAGCAGGTGTTGCTGGATGTCTGGGAAGTATCGGCGTTTACCGGCGAGCCTCATGGCGCCGAGGGGCAACCGTTGGCCTGGGTCACGGCCCGTGACCTGTCCAGCTACGAATTCCCGACGGCCAACCAGCCGATCGTCGCGGCGGCGCGTTTGCCCGGCGATTATCTGATTACGCCGGAAGGTCTTGAAACGCCGGCCCTATTGCGAGGTATTCAGAAGGCGATCGCGGGCGGGATCAGACTGGTCCAACTGCGTGCGCCCAACGGCTACGACCCGCAATACCGCGACCTGGCGGTGGATGCGGTGGGGTTGTGTGCCGGCAAGGCCCAACTGATGCTCAAGGGGCCCTTCGAATGGCTGGGGGATTTCCCCTCCGCCGGTTGGCACATCACTGCCGCGCAACTGCGCAAGCACGCGGGGGCCGGTCGCCCCTTCGGCAAGGAGCGCTGGTTGGCGGCGTCCTGCCACAACGCCGAGGAGCTGTCCCTGGCGCAACAGATGGACGTGGACTTCGTAACGCTCTCGCCCGTTCAGCCCACGCAGACCCATCCCGAGGCCCTGCCGTTGGGGTGGGAAGAGGCTTCGCGGTTGATCGAGGGGTTCAACAAGCCGGTTTATCTGCTGGGTGGGGTCGGGTCTGTCGACCGGCAAAAGGCTTGGGAGGCCGGAGCTCAGGGGGTGGCGGGGATTCGGGCGTTTTGGCCTGAGGGATGATCTAGCGCGTGGCTGATGGCCTCTTCGCGAGCAAGCCCGCTCCCACAGTTGACTGAGTTTCTTCAGGAAGAACGCGCTTCAACTGTGGGAGCGGGCTTGCTCGCGAAGACGGCCTGACAGGCAATGGATTTCTGTGATCAATCCCCAGGCTTGGCCGCCGCCTTCCAAAGTACCTCGGCAACGCCCTGGCGTCGGGCAATCACCCTGGCCGCCACGAACAATAAGTCCGACAACCGATTGATATAAGCCAGCCCCGGCCCCGTCAGCGGTTCGACAGCATTCAATTGCTGACAACGGCGCTCGGCGCTGCGGGCCAGGCTGCGGCAGACATGAGCCTGGGCCACCAGGGTTGAGCCGCCGGGCAGGATGAAGTTCTCCAACGGCCCCAGCTCCTCGTTCCATGCATCGATCGCCGCTTCCAGGCGCTCGATCTCCGTCGTGTTCAAGGCTTGATAGGCTGGCATGGCCAGTTCACCGCCCAGGTCGAACAGCCGGTGCTGGCAGGGGGCGAGCACTTCGCTGACTTCATTCAGTGCCGGGCATTGGGCTGATTCGGCGGCAAGTCCGGCCAGCAACAATCCCAACTGACTGTTGAGCGTATCCACTTCGCCGATGGCCTCGATCCGTGGATGGTCCTTGGCCACGCGACGGCCATCGCCCAGCCCGGTTTCACCCTTGTCGCCGGTGCGGGTGTATATCTTCGACAGGCGAAACCCCATGTTCAGCGCTCCAGTTGCTTGTTTTCTTGCGGCACCACCGAAGTGCCCGCCAAGGGCAGGCGCAGGGTGAAGCAAGTGCCCTGGCCTGGCGCCGACTGCACTTCCATCTGGCCCTTGTGGTTGTTGGTGATGATGAAATACGACACGGACAAGCCCAGGCCGGTGCCCTGGCCGACTTCCTTGGTGGTGAAGAACGGCTCGAAGGTGCGCTTGCGCACGTTTTCGCTCATGCCGATGCCGTTGTCCTCGACCTGGATTTCCGCCCAGGGCGGATTCAACCGGGTGCGCAGGATGATGCGCCCGGGTTCGCTGTTGTCCTGGCGCTGATGGATCGCCTGGGCAGCATTTTTCAACAGATTGAGCAGTACCTGTTCCAGCTCGTTGGCCGTGCCGGGCACAGGCCCCAGGTTCGGGTCGAACTGGCGGATGATCGCCTGGCCCTTGAAGTCGAAGCCGATGGTCAGGTCGAAATCATTCCCGGCGATCTCCACCGCCTGGTCAATCAGCGCCGGCAGGTCGCAGGGGGCCATCTGCCGGGTGCTGCGACGGCTGAAACTGAGCATATGGGTGACGATTTTCGCCGCCCGGGCACCGGCCTGCTGGATGCCATCGAGCAGGTGCGGGATGTCTCGGCCTTCGAGGTAGCGGTTGACCACTTGCAGTTCGATACCCAATTGTTCGGCCTGTTCGAGGTTCTTGGGCAGCTCTGGCGACAGGCGGCGACGAATGTTCTGCACGTTGTGCAGGATCGCCCCCAGCGGGTTGTTGATCTCATGGGCCATGCCGGCGGCAAGGCCGCCGACGGAAAGCATTTTTTCCGATTGCACCATCATTTCTTCCAACGACAGGCGCTGGGTGATGTCATCGATGCGGATCACCACCCCGCGTCCGGCGCCACCCATCAGTGGATAGAAGGTCAGGGCGTAATGTCGGGCTTCATCGTCCTTGGTCCAGGTGACGCGTTCGATCTTGGCGACCGTGTGCTGCTCGACCGTCTGCTTGAGTTGCGGCAGGTAGGGCTTGAGCGGTTCGAAGGCGAGAAAGATCGGTTGGTTCAATGCTTCGTCCAGCCGCGTACCGGAGAGGGCGCTGGCTTCCTGGTTCCACTGGGTCACGTAGAGCTGTTCGTCCAGGGCGATCAGCGCCGACGGCATGGAGTCGATGATGCTGTTGAGGTAATTCTGGAAGCCCGTGAGCTTTTTCTCGATCTTGCTGCGTACCTGGACTTCCAGTTCCAGCTTGCGATTGGTGTGCCGGGTTTCTTCCGCAAGGCCCTGGGCCTGGTCGTAGGCGGCCTGGGAGTCGTCCCGTGCGCGCTTGAGCTGCTGCTCCCGCGCCTCGATCCGTGACAGCATGGTGTTGAACGCTTCGGCCAGGCTGCCGATTTCGTCATGGTTGCCCCGGGCGGCGCGCAGGGAATAGTTTTCCTCGCGGGTGACCTGTCGGGACAGTTCTTCAAGTTGATGAATCGGCTGGGTGATCAGGCGTTTGATCTGCTGGGCGATGACCAGCCAGAGCAGCACGCTGAAAATGAGGATGCCCAGACTTGCGGTCAGGGTGCCGGTGTAGAACGCCGTGGGCAATTCGCTGCTGGCGACCAGCAGCAAGTGCCCCGGCGCCTTGCCAGGGCGGGGCAGGGTAATGACCTGGTTGCTGCGGAATTCGCCGGCCTGCCAGGCCTGCATATTGCGGAAATGGTCCGGCAGCTTGAGCTTTTCGCCCTGTTGCAGTTGCGCCAGGCGCTCGCCCTCGCCGTCATACAGCGCTGCCGCCCGCAGGGGTGCGTAACTGTTGAGCTCATCGAGCAGGCGCTTGGCGCTTTGCGGCGACTGCAGGGCATCGGAAATCAGGCTCGGGTTGGCGATCAGCCGGCCAATGGTCTGCAGGGCCTGAGGGGCCATGCTCTCCTGGGAAATGTAGTAGGCAGCGCTGATAAAGGTCAGGTTGGCCACCAGCAGAACGGTGGTCAGCAACACCAACAGGGCGGCCAGCAGTTTCTGGCCGACCGGCAGGTTTTCAAGACGTTGGCGCAATGGCATCAGACTCGTCGCTAAAAAGGAATACGAGGCCAGCGTAGCCGCTGCTCAGTCGCTGGGCAATCCGAGGTTATCCAGGTAAGCGACCAGTCGCTGGCGCAGTTGTTCCAGATGGGGGACGGCCAGCTGGTGTCGTTGGGCGACCTTGCAGGCGTGGCCGAGCAGGTAGCTGATTTCGGTGCGGCGCTGTCGGGCGACGTCCTGGTACATCGACGAGTAATTGGCGGCGGTGGCCTGAATCACTCGCTCGACTTCCGGCTGCAGGTCCTCGGCGGCGGCTGGCTGACCGCAGCGTTCGAGCAGATCGGTCAGTTCCGCGCACAGGGTCGCCACTTCGCAGCGATGGTCCTGCAAGCCGCCATTTCTGCACTGATGCAGCACCGTCAGCGGATTGATCGCACAGTTGAGTGCCAGTTTGCGCCAAAGTCGGGTAAGGATATCGGCGCTCCATTCGTGGGGAATGCCGGCTGTGGTCAGGTCCTCCAGCCAGATCGGCGCGACGGGGCGGGTGGGGTCCCCCAGCCACGTATAACCATGACCGGCGAACACGACGCGCCAATCGCCGTCACGAAAGGCGCCCTCGGTGCTGGAAGCGCTGATGCAACGCGCCAGGGGGACGCGGTTTGCCACCGCGTCCTGGCTGCCGAGGCCGTTCTGCAGCAGGATCAGCTCCGAGTCTGCGTCGAGGCGGCGGGCCACCGAGTCCACGGCTTCCACCGCGTCATAGGCCTTGCAGGCCAGCAGCAGGCGCTTGATCGGTTCGGGGCTCTCTGCCGTTTCGCCCGGCACCGGATAGCACTGTGAGTGGCCCTGTTCCACCAATGTCAGGCCTCCGGCGGCGCGATAGGCCTGCAATCGGTCTTCATTGCGCAACACCAGTCGCACCGGCAGCCCGGCCCGAGCCAGGCGCGCCGCCCATAACGTACCGAGGCTGCCGGCCCCCAGGACATGCCAAGTGGTGGACATCAGTTTTTCACTCGGTTTGGCGAAGGCATCTGAGGGGGCTCGCGGTATGGGTTGAAAGACTCGTTATAATGAGCGCGATTTTAACCACAAGCCAAGCGCGCGCCGTCTTTGTTATCGGATTACTGGCGCGCCTTTTTTATTGGAGAACACTACATGCCGTCATTCGACGTGGTATCCGAACTCGACAAACACGAGGTCACCAACGCGGTGGAAAACGCCGTGAAGGAACTCGACCGTCGTTATGACCTCAAGGGCAAGGGCAGCTTCGAGTTCAAGGACAAGGAATTGACCGTCAACCTCACCGCCGAAGCCGAGTTCCAGCTCGAGGCAATGATCGACATCCTCAAGCTTGCGTTGGTCAAGCGCAAGATCGACGTGCAGTGCCTCGAGGTCAAGGACGCCTATGCTTCGGGCAAGGTCATGAAGCAGGAAGCCGTGCTCAAGGAAGGCATCGACAAGGAACTGGCGAAGAAAATCGTCGCCCATATCAAAGACGCCAAACTCAAGGTACAGGCCGCCATCCAGGGCGAGCAGGTGCGGGTGACCGGCAAGAAACGTGACGACTTGCAGGAAGCCATCGCTGCCTTGCGCGGCAAGGAGTTCGGCATGCCGTTGCAATTCAACAACTTCCGCGACTGATATCAGATTGTTCGCATGACCGTGGCGAGGGGGCGTGCACCCTCGCCACGAACGGGAAAAGGAGAACACGATGGACTTGAACGCTGAAGTTGACCACCTGGTGAAGGTTTCCCAGGCCTGGATACCGATGATCATGGAATACGGCAGCCGTGTGTTGCTGGCGATCATCACCCTGGCCATCGGCTGGTGGCTGATCAACAAGGTGACACAGAAACTGGGCGCATTGCTGGCGCTGCGTAATGCTGACCTGGCGCTTCAGGGGTTTATCAGTACCCTGGCGAATATCATTCTGAAGATACTGCTGGTCGTCAGCGTCGCTTCGATGATCGGTGTGGAGACCACCTCGTTCGTCGCTGCCATCGGTGCCGCCGGCTTGGCGATCGGCCTGGCCTTGCAGGGCAGCCTGGCGAATTTCGCCGGTGGCGTGCTGATCCTGTTGTTCCGCCCGTTCCGCCTCGGTGACTGGATCGAAGCCCAAGGCGTTGCCGGTACGGTGGACAGCATCCAGATCTTCCACACTGTGCTGCGCACGGGTGACAACAAGACAGTGATCGTGCCCAACGGCAATCTGTCGAACGGCATCATCACCAACACCAACCGCCAACCGACCCGCAAAGTGGTGTTCGATGTGGGTGTGGACTACCAGGCCGACCTGCAAAAGGCCCGTCAGGTATTGCTGGACCTCGCAAAGGATGAACGCGTATTGGCCGACCCGGCGCCCGAGGCGGTGATTTCCACTCTGGGCGACAGTTCGATCACGGTGTCGTTGCGTATTTGGGTCAAGACCGCGGATTACTGGAACGTGATGTTCATGCTCAATGAACAGGCGCGGGACCGTTTGAAGGATGCAGGGATTGATATTCCGTTTCCGCAACGGGTGATTCGCGTGGTTCAGGACGGGCCACAGGCATAATCCTCTCGCAATGAAAAAGGCCCATCCGAAGATGGGCCTTTCTTTGATTACCGCAAACTGACTTTCGGCAATTACAGAACCGAAATCGGGTAGTCGACGATCAGACGGAACTCTTTGATGTCGCCTTCACCTTCGTCAGCGTTAGCGTAGTGCCAGGCTTGACGAATACGGAAGGAAAGATCTTTGGCCGGACCGGACTGAACAACGTACTTGGCTTCCAAGTTGGTTTCGTTGTGTTTGCCGTCTTCGCCATACAGGCCGGCGTAAGGGCTGCCTGTTGGAGTGTTGGTACCGTCGATGTCCCAACCTTTAACGTAACGGGTCATGAAGCTCAGACCAGGAACGCCGTACTCGGCCATCTTCAGGTCGTAACGAACCTGGGCAGACTTCTCGTTAGGTGCGTTGAAGTCGGAGTACTGGATGGAGTTGGCGAGGAAGATCGAGTCGCCACCACGGTTAAAGGCACCACTGTGACCACCTACGCCGATGTAGTCAAACGGAGTGTCACCGTTGATTTTCTGGAAGGCAACGGTAATGGTGTGCGCTTTCAGGAACGAGAAAGCGGCAGCCAGGGAATACGCAGTGTTGCTGATGTCACCGGCTTTGGCGCTGCCAGTGTCGCTGGTGCGGTAGATGTTACCGTCCAGGTTCAGCGACTGATCGCCACCCATTGGGATGGTGTAGTTCAGGTTGGCGTAGTACTGGTTCCAGATATCTTCCAGCTGGGCGCCGTACAACGATGCGCTCAGGTTGTCGTTGAAGGAATATTTACCGCCAACGTAGTCGATGGAATTGGCTTCTACACCAGCGTAAGTTGCGTACAGGCCGCCGTTACGGGCGTTTCTGTCCTGGCTGGTTGCCGAGTAGAAGTGACCGGCTTCGAGGTCAAGGTCTTTGACTTCGCTGCTCTGCAGTTGGAAACCGCTGGCAGTTTGAGGCAGGACGCGGGAACCGCCGATAGCGAACACCGGAGCAGTGCTTGGCTGTTGGTCACCGATCTTCAGCTCGGTCTTGGATACGCGGAACTTGATGGCTGCGCCGGCTTTGCCCTGGCTGTCGTTGACATCGCCGTCGCCAGGAAGGTCGCGGCTCATGTTGCCAGTGCCGCCGGTGCCGTCGCCACCGTCCAGTTTGACTGCCAGGTAACCGAATGCGTCAATGCCAACGCCAACCGTACCTTGGGTGTAACCGGAGTTGAAGTTACCCCAGATGCCTTGGGTCCAGTCTTTCTGATCGGTCGAGCCATCTTTCCGATCACGGTTGAAGTAATAGTTGCGCAACAGCAGTTTGGCGTCAGCGTCTTCAACAAAGCCTTTGGCTTCAGCCTGGTCACTTACAAACGGTGCGGCCGTAGCCATTTGAGTACTGGCTGCTGCAGCAACGGCCAGTGCGATCATGCTCCACTTCATCACGCGCATCGTGATTTGCTCCTTTGGTTTTAGAAGAGTACTGCCGTCCCACCTGTTTTTTTATCTGGGCGGCTCTTTCTTTTTGTGTCGGCGCAAACTTATATCACGCCGACCCTATTGGCGATACTTGCCCATTCAACCTTTCAGCTTCTTTACGACCATGTCGCCAATGGCTCGATCCATGTCGCAATGGGGCTGTTCCGACGCGATCGGAATCGCAACTTGAATGTCGCTTCTTTTTCTTCGGCGTCGGTGTAAAGAGTCCTTGGTTACTGCGCTTGGAGCTCCTTATGGGCAACCCTGCCACGTTATTCATCGGCCCACAGGTTTTCGTTCCGACGGTCCCCTGCGGGCAATGGTTGAGTGAATGCAACAAGCATGCACAAATCCAAATTTTATTTACATTTTTTTCACATTCGGCGCCTCGGTGCCGTGAAACCTCATGAAAACGGGCTCCAAAGGCCTTGTTTTAAATGGGGTTGACTGCCAGGGCGCTCTCGTGTTTCAGGTCTTCAGACTCCGCGCGACAACCAAAAACGTTACCGGTTCACCCCATCGGTGAGTAAATCCCGGATGCTATGTGCACTGAGCGTAGACGCATTGTGCGGTTTTGGTGCAAAAAAAAATCAATGGAATCGCTCAAGATCGGCGCTTGGAAGGTTCATGAAGCGCTCCCCTGTGTTTTTTTGGATTTGATGCACTGTTTTGGTGCTACTCAGGCGATCAGATGTTCAATCTTTCAAGCAGTGTGCGATTCCCGGTGTTACGCGGTGAACGTTCCGCCATTCGCGGGTATGCTGCGAATATATGTCCTACCCAGGGCCCCTGCCCCGTGGAACCGGACGGAATCGATAACGAGCGAGGAGTACGTGCGGTGTTTGCCTTAGATCCACAATTGCAACGAGACACGGTGCCCATCGGCGATTTCCCACTGTGCCGGCTGCTTTTGTCCAACGATTCGAACTACCCCTGGTTCATCCTCGTGCCGCGACGGGAAAATATCAGTGAATTATTTCAGTTGGATGACACTGATCAGCAGCAGCTGTGGAAAGAGACCACGGGGTTGGCTGAAACCCTGAAGGATTGCTTTGACGCCGACAAACTGAATGTGGCGACGCTGGGTAATGTCGTCAGCCAGTTGCACATGCATGTCATCGTGCGAAAAAAGGATGATGCGGCCTGGCCGGCGCCAGTCTGGGGCAAGCACCCGTCGCGGCCCTATAATGCAGAACAGGTGATCGCTATCCGTGAACGCTTGCGGGTAGCTCTGACCGATGATTTCAAGTTTATGGAGGGCTGAACCATGAATCTTGAAGAGCGTGTGACCGATCTGGAAACTCGCCTGGCGTTTCAGGATGACACTATCCAGGCACTGAATGATGTGCTGGTGGAGCAGCAGCGGGTAGTCGAGCGGCTGCAACTGCAGATGGCGGCCTTGCTCAAGCGACAGGAAGAAATGGCCGGGCAATTCGAATCCGTCGAAGAAGAGGCCCCGCCGCCCCACTATTGATGACCGGCCTGATGGCAGGCAATAAAAAAACCGCGAGCAGCCTGACTGCTTCGCGGTTTTTTTTACGCCTGGAATCAGCGGCGCGGTAGCGCTGCGATCACATCTTCGGCCTGCAGGCCCTTGTCGCGGTGCATCACGGAGAACTCCACGCGCTGGCCCTCGACCAGGACGCGGTGACCTTCGCCACGAATGGCCCGGAAGTGCACGAAGATATCATCGCCGGAGTCACGGGAAATAAAGCCGAACCCCTTGGAGGTGTTGAACCATTTCACGGTGCCGGTATCGCGGTTCGACATGTCGTAATGCTGTGGCGCGGCAGCCGGCGACGACTTCTTGTAGAAGCTGACGGCCAGTTGCAATGCCACCGCGAGCAGCGCCGCGGTGAGGCTGAACAGAATGGCCGGATGACCGGCGATTTCCGGCAGGGGGGCCAGCAGACTCAGGGTCTGCACGGCGACGGCCAGTACCAGCAATGCGCTGACCAGGTTTTGCAGTTGATGGCGTGGACCTTTGTGCCAATGAGGGATGACAGGTGCGAGGATCAGGTTGAGCAGGCCGAAAAAGGCCAGGTAAAGCGCGTCAGGGTGTTGCAGGTAGGGTGTGGCTTCGGAACCCAGGCTAGGAATGAAGGACAGCAGCAAGGCAGCTGCGCCCATTAGCAAGTGGACGATTTTCAACATTTTGATTGGCTCACGGTTTAGACAGATCACAAGGAAGAGCTGCTCGGGGACGGTTCGCTTCGGAACGATGAGAGGCGTTGGACACGTACCCGAATCAGCCTATGCGCCACACCCGGGAAAATAAGCGTGGCGACACACCGTCTATTTAACAGTAAAGCCGAGGCCTTCTCAAACTCGTTGCGGGCGGGGGCTGCGCTGTTCGTCGGCCCGAAAGCCGGGCGGGTTCTTGAAGGTCTCTGTCAAAGGGCGTTGAATTTCCCGGTACCCCGGCGTGTCAGTTCAGGGAGTGCAGGCGATTTGTCGCAGGGGGCGGGCGGTAACACCCGCTAAAGTGACAGAGCCGCTGTCCTATTATCCCGTCAGGAGATCAATCAACATGGCAATAGATATCGGTATCAGTGAGGAAGATCGCAAGTCCATTGTCGACGGACTGTCACGTCTGCTGTCGGACACCTATGTGCTGTATCTGAAGACTCACAATTTTCACTGGAATGTCACGGGGCCCATGTTCCGGACCCTGCACTTGATGTTCGAGGAGCAATACAACGAGCTGGCGCTGGCGGTGGATCTCATTGCCGAGCGAATCCGTGCCCTCGGCTTTCCCGCGCCGGGAGCCTATTCCGTGTATGCGCGCCTGTCGTCCATCAAGGAGGAGGAAGGCGTGCCGAGCGCCGAAGACATGATCCGCCAACTGGTGGAGGGCCAGGAAGCGGTGACACGCACGGCTCGCGGCATTTTCCCCTTGCTGGACAAGGTCAGCGACGAGCCTACCGCCGATCTGTTGACCCAGCGTATGCAAGTGCATGAAAAAACGGCGTGGATGTTGCGTTCGCTGCTGGACGAACGGTGAGCCTTGCGCGGGCGATGATGAGCTTCTGGCATCATCGTCCGCCTGGGGTGGCTGCTGGTTTCCTTCGTATCAGGCTTTTCGATCAGTCGACAGGCTTCCTCTGGGTTAACCCATCGTGTGTAGGACGACGTAAATCGTCGCCGGCTTGCTGTTGGCTTGTCCTACGTTGATGGTCATAAAGTCATCTGGATCTTGCGACCCCCATTGAGCTTCCATGGGCTGACAGATTGATTGTTGTGACTGAGAGGTTCGTATGGCAAAGGAGTGTCAGCGGTATGATTCAAGGAAAAGAAACCAGGGAGGGCGCGCAGGGGCGCTACCAGGCCATTCATGTCGACCCGTTCGTCAGCGGTTTCGACATGCAGTTGGCCCGGCCTCTGTCCCGCTCCATCCGCCTGAACGGGTTCGCCACTTGCCTGCGGCTGGAGCAGGTCTACTGGGACATCCTCCGGGATATGGCGCAGCTCAACAATTGCTCGATCAGTACTCTGTTATCCCATGTGGACAGGGAGGTGCACCTGCGTCATGGCGGAGTACGCAATTTCAGTGGATTGGTGCGTGTAGTCTGCGTGGTGCACAGCCTGAAGGAGGCGGGGATGGAGGTTGTCGAGCGCCACTGGCGTGGTACACCGCCCGCTGGTGACTGAGCAGGAGCGCAGATGAATGCTTGCGGGGGTGTTCCCGATTCGTTTGCCCTTTCCAGGAAAACGAATCGGGAACGCCCCCTACGGCTGCACAGGCTGCATTTAATGGATATAATCCCGCTCTTTGCCGCAAAGCCCAGTTTTTGCGTGAGTAACCTGATCGCCGAGAAAACCTCCCATGCCGATGTACGACTATCAATGTGCTTCCTGTGGTCATCAGATGGAAGTCATTCAAAAGATCAGCGAGGCACCGCTGGTCGACTGCCCTGCCTGTCAGGCGCCGGAACTGAAAAAGATGCTGTCCATGCCGGGGTTTCGCCTTGGCGGTACTGGCTGGTATGAAACCGACTTCAAGACCGGCGCCAAGAAGAATCTGGCCGGTGGCGACAAAGCTGACTGAGTTGAACACGCGCGGGTCCCTGCGCTGGCAGGGCCTCCAACCGAATGTCGAATTACGAGAAGTGAAACCACTACCATGATGCGCAGCCATTATTGCGGCCAACTGAACGAAAGCCTGGAAGGTCAGGAAGTTACTCTTTGCGGATGGGTTCATCGTCGCCGTGACCATGGCGGGGTGATTTTCCTCGATATCCGTGATCGTGAAGGCCTGGCCCAGGTGGTGTTCGACCCGGACCGCGCTGAAACCTTCGCCACGGCCGACCGCGTGCGCAGTGAGTACGTCGTCAAGATCACCGGCAAGGTGCGTCTGCGCCCGGCTGGCGCTGGCAACGCCAACATGGCGTCCGGCATGATCGAAGTGCTGGGTTATGAGTTGCAGGTGCTCAACGAAGCGGAAACCCCGCCGTTCCCGCTCAACGAATATTCCGACGTAGGTGAGGAAACCCGCCTGCGCTATCGCTTCATCGACCTGCGTCGTCCGGAAATGGCCGAGAAGCTGCGTCTGCGTTCGCGCATGACCACCAGCATCCGCCGCTACCTGGACGAGAACGGCTTCCTCGACGTCGAGACGCCGATCCTGACCCGCGCCACGCCGGAAGGCGCCCGTGACTACCTGGTGCCGAGCCGTACCCACCCCGGCAGCTTCTTCGCCTTGCCGCAATCGCCGCAGCTGTTCAAGCAACTGCTGATGGTGGCTGGCTTCGACCGTTACTACCAGATCGCCAAGTGCTTCCGCGACGAAGACCTGCGTGCCGACCGTCAGCCTGAGTTCACTCAGATCGACATCGAGACCAGCTTCCTCGACGAAAAAGACATCATGGGCCTGACCGAGGGCATGATCCGTAACCTGTTCAAGGAAGTGCTGGGTCTGGAATTCGGTGAGTTCCCGCACATGACCTTCGAGGAGGCCATGCGCCGCTATGGTTCCGACAAGCCGGACCTGCGTATTCCGCTGGAACTGGTGGATGTGGCCGACCAGCTCAAGGAAGTCGAATTCAAGGTCTTCAGCGGTCCGGCCAACGATCCGAAAAGCCGCGTGGCCGCCTTGCGCGTGCCGGGCGGGGCGAGCATGCCGCGCAGCAAGATCGACGACTACACCAAGTTCGTCGGCATCTACGGTGCCAAGGGCCTGGCGTACATCAAGGTCAACGAACGGGCCAAGGGCGTCGAAGGCTTGCAGTCGCCGATCGTCAAGAACATCCCCGAAGCCAATCTGAACGTGATCCTCGATCGCGTCGGCGCGGTCGACGGCGACATCGTGTTCTTCGGTGCCGACAAGGCCAAGATCGTCAGCGAAGCCTTGGGCGCGCTGCGTATCAAGGTCGGTCATGACCTGGAGCTGCTGACCTGCGAGTGGGCGCCGATGTGGGTCGTTGACTTCCCGATGTTCGAAGAAAATGACGACGGCAGCTTCTCCGCGCTGCATCATCCGTTCACCGCACCGAAATGCTCGCCTGAAGAGCTGGAAGCCAGTCCGGCGACTGCTTTGTCCCGTGCATACGACATGGTCCTGAACGGCACCGAGCTGGGTGGCGGTTCGATCCGTATCCATCGCAAGGAAATGCAACAGGCGGTCTTCCGTCTGCTGGGTATCGACGAAGCGGAACAGGAAGAGAAATTCGGCTTCCTGCTCGATGCGCTGAAGTACGGTGCACCGCCCCACGGTGGCCTGGCCTTCGGCCTGGATCGCCTGGTGATGCTGATGACCGGCGCCCAGTCGATCCGTGAAGTGATCGCATTCCCGAAAACCCAGAGCGCGGCCGATGTCATGACCCAGGCGCCGGGTGAGGTGGATGCCAAGGCTCTGCGCGAGCTGCACATTCGCCTGCGTGAACAGCCAAAGGCTGAGTAAGGCTGGCACCTGAGGGCGCATCTTCGGATGCGCCTTTTCATTGGTGTCGATATTTCCGATTGCCGGCGGCTGCGCAAGGGCAGGGCCGGCAATGTTTCAAGAAAACGGAGCGAGTTATGGCAGGTCATTCCAAGTGGGCGAACATCAAGCACCGCAAAGAACGTCAGGATGCCAAGAGAGGCAAGATCTTTACCAAGTGGATCCGTGAGCTGACGGTCGCGGCCCGCCAGGGTGGCGGTGATCCGGGCTCGAACCCGCGCTTGCGCCTGGCCCTGGACAAGGCGCTCGGTGCGAACATGAGCCGCGACATCATCGACCGGGCCATTGCCCGGGGAGCGGGTGCGACCGAGGCTGACAACGTTGAAGAGCTGACCTACGAAGGTTACGGTCCGGGCGGTGTGGCAGTGATGGTCGAATGCATGACCGACAACCGGAACCGTACCGCGGCGGCTGTGCGTCATGCCTTCAGCAAATGCGGCGGCAACCTGGGCACCGACGGTTCGGTGGCCTATCTGTTCGAGCGCAAGGGGCAGATCAGCTTCGCGCCAGGCCTCGATGAGGACGCCCTGACAGAGGCGGCCCTTGAAGCCGACGCAGACGACGTGGTCGGCCACGAAGACGGCTCGTTCGACGTGTTCACCTCATTCGCCAGCTTCTATGCCGTGCGCAACGCGCTGGAGGCTGCCGGGTTCAAGCCGGCCGATGCGGAAATCGTCATGCAGCCGACCACCAGCGCCGAACTGGATCTGGAAGGCGCTGAAAAGGTGCTCAAGCTGATCGACATGCTGGAAGACCTGGATGACGTGCAGAACGTTTATTCCAATGCCGATATTCCAGAGTCTGTGGCTGAACAGCTTGGCTGATCCCTCCACGGTGTGGTCAGTTAAGCGTAACCCTGTGGCGAGGGGATTTATCCCCGCTGGGTCGCGCAGCGGCCCCAAATCCGGCAGCTCGGTGTATCAGACAGAGTGAGTTGACTGTTCTGGGGGCTGCTACGCAGCCCAGCGGGGATAAATCCCCTCGCCACAGGAATTGTTCGACTTTACATATCGTGCGTGACCGGCATGGGGTTAAGCCCTTGCTGTATCCTCTTGTAACCCGCATTACCTTTCGCAGGCGCTATGACTTTAATCCTTGGCATCGACCCCGGTTCGCGCATCACCGGCTATGGCGTGGTTCGCGATACCGGACGCGGTTGCGTGTACGTTGCCTCCGGCTGCATCCGCACCGGCGCCGGTGAATTGCATGAGCGCCTTCAGATTGTTTATCGCGGCGTACGCGAAGTCATCCAGACCTACGGCCCGGTCACCATGGGCATCGAAAAGGTTTTCATGGCCCGCAATGCCGATTCGGCCCTGAAGCTGGGGCAGGCCCGGGGCGCGGCGATTGTTGCCGGCGCCGAGGAAAGCCTGGAAATTGCCGAGTACACCGCTACCCAGGTCAAGCAGGCAGTCGTCGGAACGGGGGCGGCGAACAAGGAGCAGGTGCAGATGATGGTGATGCATTTGCTGAAATTGGTCAGCAAGCCGCAGATCGACGCTTCCGATGCCCTGGCGATTGCCATTTGTCATGCGCATACGCGGTCCAGTCTCATGCCCCACGGCTTGGGGGCCGCACGCAGTCGTGGCGGGCGCCTGCGTCTCTGATAGCATCGGCGCAATCATTCATGAGCCTGGGCATCGAACACCTGTATTGTGGGTGTTCTGTCCAGGTTTTCACTTTGCCAGCCGGCGGCTGGCCAACGCCCAAGGATCTGAAACGTGATTGGACGCTTGCGCGGCACTCTGGCTGAAAAGCAGCCGCCGCACCTGATTCTGGATGTAAACGGGCTGGGCTATGAGCTGGAAGTGCCCATGACCACGCTGTACCGTCTGCCGCCGGTCGGCGAGCCGCTGACTCTGCACACCCATCTGGTTGTACGAGAAGATGCGCAGTTACTGTATGGTTTCGTCGGCAAGCGCGAGCGAGACTTTTTTCGTGAGCTGATCCGTCTCAATGGTGTGGGGCCGAAACTGGCCCTGGCCTTGATGTCGAGCCTGGAAGTCGACGAGCTGGTGCGTTGCGTTCAATCCCAGGACACCTCCGCATTGACCAAGGTGCCGGGCGTGGGCAAGAAAACCGCCGAACGCCTGCTGGTCGAGCTCAAGGATCGGTTCAAGGCCTGGGAGACTGTGCCGGCCATGTTCGCCCTGGTGCCGAACCAGCCGGACGCGCCCGCGCCTGTCATCAGTGCCGAGAGCGATGCGGTCAGTGCGCTGATCTCCCTGGGCTACAAGCCGCAGGAAGCCAGCAAGGCCGTTTCCGCCATCAAGGAAAAGGGCCTGAGCAGCGAAGAAATGATTCGTCGCGCCCTGAAGGGGATGATTTAAGTGATTGAAGCCGATCGTCTGATCGCCGCCACGGGTGGGCCCCGTGACCGCGAAGAAATCCAGGACCGTGCGATTCGCCCTGTCAGCCTGGCCGATTACATCGGCCAACCGACCGTGCGCGAGCAGATGGAATTGTTCATCCAGGCGGCCCGTGGGCGCAGCGAATCGCTGGACCACACCCTGATCTTCGGGCCGCCAGGCCTGGGTAAGACCACCCTGGCGAACATCATTGCTCAGGAAATGGGCGTGTCGATCAAGAGCACGTCGGGACCGGTCCTCGAACGACCGGGGGATTTGGCGGCATTGCTGACCAACCTCGAGCCTCATGACGTGCTGTTCATCGACGAAATCCACCGGCTGTCGCCCATCGTCGAGGAAGTGCTGTACCCGGCCATGGAGGATTTTCAACTCGACATCATGATCGGCGAGGGACCGGCGGCGCGTTCCATCAAGCTGGACCTGCCACCCTTCACCCTGGTGGGCGCTACCACCCGCGCCGGCATGTTGACCAACCCCCTGCGCGACCGTTTCGGCATCGTCCAGCGCCTGGAGTTCTACAGCAATGCGGACCTGGCGACGATTGTCAGTCGCTCGGCGGGCATCCTTGGGCTGCCGCTGGACCCGGAGGGGGCCTATGAGGTGGCCCGTCGCGCCCGAGGGACGCCGCGGATCGCCAACCGTCTGCTGCGTCGGGTGCGGGATTTTGCCGAGGTCCGTGCCAAGGGCCATATCACCAAGTCGATTGCCGGCCTGGCGTTGAACCTGCTGGACATCGACGAACGGGGGTTCGATCACCAGGACCGGCGCCTTCTGCTGACCATGATCGAGAAATTCGACGGTGGGCCGGTGGGCGTGGACAGCCTCGCCGCGGCCATCAGCGAAGAGCGCCATACCATCGAGGATGTGCTGGAACCTTATCTGATCCAGCAAGGCTATATCATGCGTACCCCGCGCGGGCGTGTGGTGACGCGGCATGCCTATCTGCACTTTGGTTTAAACATCCCGACACGAATGGGTGAGATGCCGACGGTAGACGAATTCCTCGATGCCGTGGACGATTGACCGACCTCCGTGCAGCGACTTTTTTGCGGTTCGTGCTGTCCCAGACCACGCCCGGAGCGTCAATGCACTCGAGAATGAAAAAACAGTTGCCTGGCCGGATTGGCAACCTGAGGAGTAAGCACTAGAGTATGCGCGCGCAAAACGGGCTGGAGTCGTTCGCACATCGCTGTCGCGTTTATTACGAGGACACCGATGCCGGCGGTATCGTTTACTACGTCAATTACCTCAAGTTTATGGAACGGGCTCGAACCGAACGGCTGCGGGAACTGGGTTTTGCCCAATCCGCGCTGGCAGGGGAGGACCTGTTATTCGTCGTGCATTCCAGCGAAGCGCGTTATCACGCGCCGGCGCGATTGGACGATGAGCTTCTGGTAACGGCCGATGTCATCGAATTGAACCGTGTCAGCCTGCGCTTCAAGCAGCAAGTGAGGCGGGCAACGGATAATGCGCTGCTCTGTGAAGGGCAGTTTTTGGTGGCCTGTGTGCGCACCCATAGTTTGAAACCCCGGGCCATTCCCGAAGCTCTACGTACGGCCTTTGCCGGCGTGAGCGGCGCGGGTACACACTCAGAGCAGGAGATAAAGCGTGGAAGCTAACGTCGTCGACCATACCTCCATGTGGAGCCTGGTCAGCAATGCCAGTGTCGTGGTGCAACTGGTAATGCTGACCCTGGTAGCCGCATCGGTGACCTCATGGATCATGATTTTTCAGCGTGGCAACCTGTTGCGCGCCGGTCGCCGTGCCCTGGAGAGCTTTGAGGAGCGCTTCTGGTCCGGTATCGACCTGTCCAAGCTCTACCGCCAGGCGGGCAGCAACCCGGATCCGGACTCGGGCGTCGAGCAGATCTTTCGCGCTGGCTTCAAGGAGTTCTCCCGCTTGCGCCAGCAGCCGGGCGTCGATCCTGAAGCCGTGATGGAAGGCGTGGCCCGCGCCATGCGTGTGGCCATTTCCCGCGAGGAAGAAAAGCTCGAACAGAGCCTGCCATTCCTGGCCACCGTCGGTTCGGTCAGCCCGTACATCGGTCTGTTCGGTACCGTCTGGGGGATCATGAACTCCTTCCGTGGCCTGGCTTCCGCCCAGCAAGCGACTCTGGCCACCGTGGCGCCTGGTATCGCCGAGGCACTCGTCGCGACTGCCATTGGTCTGTTCGCGGCCATCCCGGCCGTTATCGCCTACAACCGTTTCGCTGCCCGCAGCGAAACGCTGATCGGCCGCTACTACACCTTCGCCGATGAGTTCCAGGCGATCCTGCACCGCAAAGTGCACACCAGCGAAGAATAAGCAGGTATTTCCCGATGGCTTTAATCGCTCGAGCCCGAAACAAGCGCAAGCCGGTCGCCGAGATGAACGTGGTGCCCTACATCGACGTGATGCTGGTGCTGCTGGTCATCTTCATGGTGACCGCGCCCATGCTCAACCAGGGCGTGAAGGTCGATCTGCCCAAGGTTTCCAGCGAAGCCTTGCCGCAGGACAACAACACCCAGGTACTGACCATTTCGATCAAGGCTGACAAGACCTACTACTGGAACCTTGGCAGTGAAGTCGACACCGAGAAGCAGCAGGACCGGGCCATGACCTTGCCGCAGATGACCGATGCGGTGACCAAGATCATCAATAATGGCAACCAGAACGGCAAGCGCACCCAGGTCTTCATCCGAGGTGACAAGACGGTCGACTACGGTGCCGTGATGGGCGCCATGGGTGGCCTGCAGAAAGCCGGGGTCGGTAATGTTGGCTTGATCACCGAGGCCCCCTGATGCAGCAACAGCGAGAGCCGTCCGCCTCGGAAAGCTACTTCTGGCCCAGTGTTTGGGCAATTGGCTTGCATGTGCTGGTGTTTGGCATGCTCTTCGTCAGTTTTTCCATGACACCGGAGCTGCCGCCGGCCAAACCGATCGTGCAGGCGACCCTGTACCAGCTCAAATCCAAGAGCCAGGCCACCACACAAACCAACCAGAAGATCGCCGGTGAGGCGAAGAAGTCCGCCGCACGCCAGACCGAAGTCGAGCAGATGGAGCAGAAAAAGGTCGAGCAGGAAGCGATAAAGGCCGCGGAACAAAAGAAAGAGGAAGCTGCTCAAAAGGCCGAAGAAGCGAAGAAGGCCGACGAGGCCAAGAAAGCTGACGAGGCCCGCAAAGCCGATGAGGCGAAAAAAGCCGCCGAGGCCAAGAAGGCAGAAGAGAAACAATTGGCTGATATAGCCAAGAAGAAAGCCGAAGAAGAAGCCAAGAAAGCCGCTGAAGAAGAGGCCAAGAAGGCGGCCGCGGAAGAGGCGAAGAAAAAGATCGTCGAGGACGCGAAGAAGAAAGCCGCTGAAGACGCCAAGAAGAAAGCTGAAGCTGACGAGGCGAAGAAGAAAATCGCCGAAGACGCGAAGAAGAAAGCCGCTGCCGATGCCGCCAAGAAAAAGGCCCAGGACGCCGCGCGCAAGTCTGCCGAAGAGAAGAAGGCCCAGGCCCTGGCAGACCTGCTTTCCGACACGCCGCAGCGCCAGCAGGCCTTGGCCGATGAGCAGGGCGATGAAGTCGCCGGCAGCTTCGATGACCTGATTCGTGCCCGTGCGGCAGAAGGCTGGGCTCGTCCACCTTCGGCGCGCCAAGGCATGACGGTGGTCTTGCAGATCGGCATGTTGCCGGACGGTACGGTGGCCTCGGTCAGCGTGGCCAAGTCCAGTGGCGACGGACCTTTCGATGCTTCGGCGGTTGCAGCGGTCAAGAACATCGGACGATTGACGGAAATGCAAGGAATGAAGCCGAGCGATTTCGCTCCCTATCGTTCATTCAAGATGACATTCACACCTGAGGATCTAGCCTTGTGAGAAACCTTCTTCGATCAATGCTTGTCGTTATCTGCTGCCTGGCAGGGATAGCGGTGGCAGAGGAAAAGAACATTCTGGTCACCAGCGGCAGCGACCGGGCCACCCCGATCGCCGTCGTACCGTTCGGCTGGCAGGGCGGCAGCGTCCTGCCGGACGACATGGCGGAAATCATCGGCAACGACCTGCGTAACTCGGGTTACTACGCGCCGATTCCCAAGCAGAACATGATCAGCCTGCCGACCCAGGCCAGCGAAGTCATCTACCGTGACTGGAAGGCCCTGGGCGCCCAGTACATCATGGTCGGTAGCATCGTTCCGGCCGGTGGCCGCCTGCAAGTGCAGTACGCCCTGTTCAACGTCGCCACCGAGCAGCAAGTGCTGACCGGAAGCGTGTCGGGCAGCGTCGACCAACTGCGCGACATGGCGCACTACATCTCCGACCAGTCGTTCGAAAAGCTCACTGGCATCAAGGGCGCGTTCTCAACCCGCATGCTCTATGTGACGGCCGAGCGCTTCTCGGAAAACAACACCCGCTACACCCTGCAACGTTCTGACTACGACGGCGCCCGTGCGGTAACCCTGCTGCAATCCCGTGAGCCGATCCTGTCGCCACGTTTCGCCCCCGATGGCAAGCGTATCGCCTATGTGTCGTTCGAGCAGAAGCGTCCGCGTATCTTCGTGCAGCACATCGATACCGGTCGTCGTGAGCAGATCACCAACTTCGAAGGCCTGAACGGTGCGCCGTCCTGGTCGCCGGACGGTTCGCGCCTGGCGTTCGTACTGTCCAAGGACGGTAACCCGGACGTCTACGTGATGAATCTGGCGTCTCGTTCGATCTCCCGCGTCACCAACGGCCCGGGCATCAACACTGAGCCGTTCTGGGGCAAGGATGGCTCGACCATCTACTTCACCTCCGACCGTGGTGGCAAGCCACAGATCTACAAGACCAGTGCCGGTGGCGGCGGTGCCGAACGCGTGACGTTCGTCGGTAACTACAACGCCAACCCGAAACTGTCGGCGGATGAAAAGACCCTGGTGATGATCCATCGCCAGGATGGTTTCACCAATTTCAAGGTAGCGGCCCAGGATTTGCAGCGCGGCAGCGTAAAAATCCTGACTGATAGCACTCTGGACGAGTCGCCTACTGTTGCGCCCAACGGCACCATGGTAATCTACGCCACCCGCCAGCAGGGCCGGGGAGTGCTGATGCTCGTGTCCATCAATGGACGCGTGAGGCTCCCGCTTCCTACCGCACAAGGCGAAGTCAGAGAACCGTCCTGGTCCCCTTACCTGAACTGACGCGGCGCAATACGTTTTACTTAACACACTGGGGTTCATTAGGAGTTTCACGATGGAAATGCTGAAGTTTGGTAAATTTGCTGCGCTGGCTCTGGCCATGGCCGTAGCTGTAGGTTGCTCGTCCAAAGGCGGCGACAACGCCGGTGAAGGCGCTGTTGATCCGAACGCTGGTTACGGCGCTAACACTGGTGCAGTTGACGGCTCCCTGAGCGAAGAAGCTGCTCTGCGCGCAATCACCACCTTCTACTTCGAATACGACAGTTCGGACCTGAAGCCAGAAGCCATGCGCTCGCTGGACGTTCACGCCAAAGACCTGAAAGCAAACGGCGCTCGCGTTGTTCTGGAAGGCAACACCGACGAACGTGGTACTCGTGAGTACAACATGGCACTGGGCGAGCGTCGTGCGAAAGCCGTTCAGCGCTACCTGGTACTGCAAGGTGTTTCCCCAGCTCAGCTGGAACTGGTTTCCTACGGCGAAGAGCGTCCAGTTGCCACTGGCAACGACGAGCAGTCCTGGGCTCAAAACCGTCGCGTCGAACTGCGTAAGAACTGATTCGTCATGCGAACGTGCCGTCGTGCTGTAACTGTTCTGGCTCTCAGCCTCGCGCCATTCATGGCGTGGGCTGCGGTTCCTGTGGTCGATAACGATTCCGGCTATAACAATAGCGGGGGCAGCTATCCGCCTGCGGGTTACGGTACGAACGGCGCCTATGCCGGGGGAGGAGTTTCGGCTCCTGTCTCGGCACAGGGCGAGCTGTTCAACCAACTGCAGCAAATGCAGGATCAGATTTCACGCCAGCAAGGCGCGATTGAAGTGCTGCAAAACGAAGTATCGCGCATGAAACAGGAGAACCTGGAACGTTACCAGGATCTTGATCGGCGCATAGGAACCGGCGTTGCACCCGCCGCGACTCCTGAGAATTCTCCATCCGGTGGCGACTTGAACGCCCCCGGTGCCGCAGCGGGCGCAGGGGCAGCCGCTCCGGCAGCACCTGCCGCCAGCGGCGAGCCGGCCGACCCGGCGAAGGAAAAGCTCTATTACGATGCCGCCTTCGACCTGATCAAGGCCAAGGATTTCGACAAGGCCAGCCAGGCCTTCGGCGCTTTCCTGCGTAAATACCCGAACAGTCAGTACGCGGGCAATGCCCAATACTGGCTGGGCGAAGTGAACCTGGCAAAGGGTGACCTGCAAGGCGCCGGACAGGCGTTCGCCAAGGTCTCCCAGTTGTACCCAAAGCATGCCAAGGTACCGGATTCGCTGTACAAGCTTGCTGATGTAGAGCGTCGTCTTGGTCATACCGATAAGGTCAAGGGGATTCTGCAGCAAGTCGTGGCCCAGTATCCGGGCACATCCGCTGCTCAGTTGGCTCAGCGTGACTTGCAGCGCATGTAGACCGACCCGTTTGTGAAGAAACCCGCGCCTGTCGCGGGTTTTTTCGTTAGAATTCACGCCCTTTTCATGAAACACGCTTCTTGGGGCCTGCGCGTTGGCGGGGTTCCTTGAAGTGCCTGACGGAGGCGGACGGCCTGTTTAGCTGTTACGCCCGTGGCGACTATGCAAGACACATTGAGAATCACCGAAGTTTTTTACTCTTTGCAGGGTGAAACGCGAACGGCCGGGCTGCCCACGGTATTCGTGCGCCTGACCGGCTGCCCGTTGCGTTGTCAATACTGCGACAGTGCCTACGCTTTCAGCGGCGGCACTCTGCGAACCCTCGACGATATCCTTGAACAAGTGGCCGGTTATCGTCCGCGCTATGTCTGCGTCACGGGCGGTGAGCCGCTGGCGCAGCCCAATGCCATTCCCTTGATCCAACGGCTGTGTGATGCCGGTTACGAGGTCTCGCTGGAAACCAGCGGCGCATTGGATATCTCGGCGGTCGATACGCGGGTCAGTCGCGTCCTGGACCTGAAGACCCCAGGCTCCAAGGAGGCGCATCGCAACCGTTACGAAAACATCGAGCTGCTGACACGCAACGATCAGGTCAAGTTCGTGATCTGCTCGCGTGAGGACTACGACTGGGCTGTGTCCAAGCTCATTCAGTACGGGCTCGACCAGCGAGCGGGGGAGGTATTGTTTTCCCCGAGCCATCACGACTTGAACGCTCGCGATCTGGCGGATTGGGTGGTGGCAGATAACCTGCCGGTCCGCCTGCAATTGCAACTGCATAAATATCTTTGGAACGACGAGCCGGGGCGCTGATATGACAGAGCAATCGAACACAGTGGAAAAACGTGCGGTCATCCTGTTGTCCGGCGGCCTGGATTCGGCAACGGTCGTGGCCATGGCTCGCGCCGAAGGCTACCGTTGCTACACCATGAGCTTCGACTACGGTCAGCGCCATCGTGCTGAACTGCAGGCCGCCGAGCGGGTAGCCCGCGATCTGGGCGTGGTGGAGCATAAAGTGATCGGCCTGAACCTCAACGGCATTGGCGGCTCGGCCTTGACCGACAGTTCCATCGATGTGCCAGAGGCCCCGAGCGAAGGTATCCCGGTGACTTATGTGCCGGCTCGCAATACGGTGTTCCTGTCTCTGGCGCTGGGTTGGGCCGAGGTGCTGGGCGCCCGGGACATTTTCATCGGCGTCAATGCCGTGGATTATTCGGGTTACCCGGACTGCCGTCCGGAATTCGTCGAAGCCTTCGAGCGCATGGCCAACCTGGCGACCAAGGCCGGCGTGGAAGGCCAGGGTTTTCGTATCCAGGCGCCGCTGCAAAATCTCAGCAAGGCGCAGATCATCACGGCTGGTGTGAAGCTGGGCGTGGATTATGGACTGACTGTTTCCTGCTATCAGGCGGATGAGCAGGGCCGTGCATGCGGCAAATGCGACAGCTGCCGCCTGCGTGCCGAGGGCTTCAAAGCGGCGGGCGTGGGCGATCCGACCCCATATTTTTGATTTTTTTCAAATTGGGTGTTGAATAGTCCTTAAAAATCAGTATTATACGCGCCACCACGAAGCGGGTCGTTAGCTCAGTTGGTAGAGCAGTTGGCTTTTAACCAATTGGTCGTAGGTTCGAATCCTACACGACCCACCATTTTTAGAAGATTTTGAAAATCTGGAAGGCCCACGAAAGTGAGGATTTCCAGATTTTTTTTTGCCTGTAGAAAAGTCTCGGCCGGGGAACCACGAGGAATTCCCGTGGTTCCCCGGCGGTTACAGCAAGCCGTCCTCGGCGCAGACTTTCACAATCTGTTCGCGAAACCAAATGTTGGCGTTGTCTTGGCCGGGCTTCTCGCTCCACACCATATCCAGCGTGAAATTCGGTAGTCCCGTGGGCGGTTTGCGATGGCTGAATCTCTCCTCGTCGCAGGTCAGGGCCTGGATGCGTCGTGGCAGCGTCAGCACGAAGTCGGTCCCGGGGATCATGTTGAGTGCCGCCACGTAACTGTTGGCCCGAGCCACGATCTGGCGGCTATGGCCCTGGCGGGCGAGCCAGCCGTCGACCATGTTGGTGTCGGACGTCCAGGGCGTAGGAAAAACATGCGGGCATGCGACAAACGTCTCCAGGCTGAGCGCCTCGTCCGGCAAGTCGGCATGCTTGTCGACCACACAAACTAATTCATCTTCCAGCAGTACTTGCGAGCGCAGTCCCTTTGCGCCACGGTGGAAGTTCGGTCCAAAACAAACAACCAAGTCGAAACGGCCATCCATCAATTCGTCGACCGGAATATCTTTATGGAATTTCGTTATATTCACGATGATAGGAAAACGGCTGCCGACAAAGCGCTTGATCAATTTTGGGAGTATCAACAGTTCAAAGTATTCGGGCGCGCAAATGTTGAAAGTAATCTCTTTCTGGGTTGGGTCGAATGTTTGAATACCTGAATGGCAGATGTTGATCGTCTGAAGAATCTTGACGATATGGCTGTACATCGCACTGGCTTTGTTTGTAGGCCGCATGCCGCTGCGAGTGTTAATGAATAATTCATCTTCGAAGCTGGTACGCAGTTTTTTCAGGCAGTAGCTGACGGTGGATTGGCTGACACAAAGGGCTTCGGAGACCTCGGTAACGCTGCTCTGCTCGTACACCGCTACGAACACCATGAGGTCCTGCATGTCCAGCTTTCTAAGCAAATTACTATTGAGCATAAGTTCCTTCTAGGCGCATTCCATGGGCTAGCGTCTCTTGTTTTTATGACAAAGACGTTTATTTATATATTAGCGGAAGCAATTTATTTTTTAAATGGCTTGTAGGAATTTTCTTAAATATGCTCGCCTCGCTTTTTTTGGAAATCCTGCACAAGGACGGAGGAGGACGAAATGCAAATACGTGTCGCAGAAACTCAAACACCGTTATGGGTACAAGCCACTGAAGTAGTGAAAGAGAAGTTTCGAAGTTCTTATTCGGCATCGGTTGAACCAAACCCGCAATACTTTGCAGTTACTCAGGATCAGGCGGATCGTATTCTTGCGTGTGCCGGAATTACATTTGCGGACCACCGCACACTGTTTTCCGAGCAATACCTGACGCAGTCGATCGATGAGATTTTGTCCGAACGTTTCGAGAAAACCATCGAGCGTTCGAACATTGTCGAGATTGGGAACCTTATTTCTCATCACCTCACAGCGGGAATGATTCTCGTTAATATGATTCCATTGTTGTCGTGGTGCATGGGTGGGCATTACCTGTTGTGTACGGTGACGCCTCGAGTCCGGCAAATGATGGAAAGTTGCCAGATTCATTTCGAGCCGTTGTTGACGGCAGATCCCACTCGCCTGGCTGACGATGGCGGCAAGAACTGGGGAACTTATTATTCCAAGGCGCCGGTGACCGGTTTTATCCAGGTCGATCCGAAGCGTTCCCGCTTTGCGGCCATGACCCTCAATACCTCGTTCACTCAACTACCCAGCGATTCGCTGGCGAGGGCGCAACCATGAGTGGCGGGTTCATCGATCAGTTGCAACAGGCGCTGCGGGACAACCGCCAGGCGGTCTGCGCGGTCGTCTGGTTGTCGGACAGTGAGTCGGTAGAGCTGACCTACGGCGAGCTGGAGCACCGGGCCATTAATCTGGCCGCGGAGCTGCAACGGCGTTTCGCAAGCCCGGCCAGCGGCGATCAGGTGGTGTTGGGCATCGCCACGCGCAATAGCAGCGACTGGCTGGTGGCCGACCTGGCTTGTCTGTTCGCCGGGATCACCGCGCTGCCTTTGCCGCTGGCGTTCAGCCAATCCCAGGCCGAACACTTGGCCGAGCGTTGCGACGGGTTTCTGGTGGATGCCGCCGGGCAGCAAACGTTGGCTCAACGTTGGAAGCTGAATTTCCCCGACAGCCGCCTGCGGCGTATCAGCGAGCCCGTGATCGAGCAGCCGTTGCTGCACGCGCCGAACGGTAACGATGACTGGATCTGCAAGATCATCCACACCTCGGGGACAACCAGTCGGCCCAAAGGTGTGCGCTTGAGCACCCGGGCCGTCGGTGCGGTGTTGACGTCCCTGCGCCAGCGCATGCCTGCCGATGCCCATCGTCGTTACCTCTCGTTGGTGCCCTTGAGCCTGCTGCTCGAACAGGTGACGGCCGCCTACCTGCCGCTGCTGGCTGGCGGGACTGTGCATTTCCTCCCTCCGAGTGAAGCGCTGCTCGGCGAGCCGGGGGCGTCGCCACAGCGGCTGGTCGACTGGATCCTGCAAGTCCAGCCAACAGCCCTGACGGTACCGCCAGTCATGATCAATCGCTTCCTGGAGCAATTGAACGAAGGTGGCGAGCCAGGTGAGCGTCTGGCCCGTTATCTCAAGTCCGGGGCGCACATTACCTGCGGAGGCGCGGCGGTGAGCATCGATGCACTGCACGCGTTGGCGCAGCAGGGTATCGAGGTGTTTCAGGGCTACGGGCTTTCCGAGAACGCGTCGGTGGTCAGCATGAACACGGCCCAGGAACAGCGCCTGGGCAGTGTCGGCAAGCCGCTTCCCCATGTCCAGGTACGGATCGGTGCCGACCAGACCATTGAGGTCAAGAGCAGCTCGCTGTTCAGCGGCTATTCGGGGACGGACCCCAGCGCGTGTTCCATGTCCGGCGACGGCTGGATGGACACCGGCGACCTGGGAATGCTCGACGAAGAGGGTTACCTCTATGTCCATGGGCGCAAGAAGAACGTGATCTGCCTGCCCAACGGCCGCAACGTCAGCCCTGAGCAGGTCGAGCTGGAGTATCGCAAATACCCGGGCGTGAACGACGCCGCGGTGTTTTTCGACGAGCAGCACGGTCTGGTGGCGTTGTTGTGCGTCGAGTCGACTCCGGCCAGCGATGAGCTGGTGAGCTGGTCGACCGGACACTTCTCCGACATCGAACGACCGAGCCGGCTCTGGTTGCTGGCCAAGGACGATCCGCTGATCGAACAGCTTTACACCGTTACCGGTCGGCCCAAACGCGCCGATATCGCCACTGTTTTTTCCACTCTGCAAGGGAACGCATCCAATGAGCACACCTGCCTTTCACTTTGAAAACCCGGACGTCTCCATCGTCGAATCGCACCACTTCGCCAGCCTGGGCAAGGCTGAGTTGTATGAGCTGCTGGGACATTACGGAGTCGTGCTGTTTCGCAACTGCATCCACAGTGCCGAGCAGTTCAGCGCCTACGTCAAGCAGAACAGTTCCCGGCTGAGCCTGGACCCGGCCCGGATCATGGTGGGCGGCGCCGCGCAGTTGGTGGATGCTGGCCACCAGGCGGTGGGTCTGCATTGCGAAAACGGCAACTCGCCGTTCTGGCCGGACATCACCTGGTTCTATTGCCAGGAGGCACCACGCAAGGGCTCGCAAACCACGATCTGCGACGGAGAGAAGGTGCTGGCGAAGCTGTCCCCGGCCTGCCGCAGCTTCTTCGAAGAGAATCCGATCCGCTACAGCCGTACCGTGGCCGGGGAGAAGTGGCGCCGGCTGGTTTGCCATTACTCGACCACCTTGTCGGATCCGGCGGCGGTCGTCATCGAGGATCTGTTGCAGATCATCGGCGATGATCCGCATACCCACATCTCTTTCAACCCGACCGACGATTCGATTCATTACGCCTTCAGCACGTCGGCCATTCTCACTTCCTCTTTCAGTCAGCGCCCTGCGTTTGCCAATAGCATCCTGGGGCCCTCCTACAACTATGAGGCGCCGGTGATCGACACGGTGAGCGGGCAGGCGATTCCCGCCGAATTCCTCGCCGAGATCGCTGAAGTGTCGGCCCAGTACACCGTTCCGGTGGGCTGGCGTGACCATGACATGGTGATGATCGACAACCGTCGGGTCATGCACGGCCGCGAAACCATCGTCGATGAGCGTCGACGCATTTTCAATGCCCTGAGCTACCGCTGAGAGATCCCATGAATAACGACAAATATATTATTGGCGGGCAGTACGAGACGTACCTCGACGGCGATGGCCGGCAGATTATCGATCTGACCGGCGGGTTTGGCTTCCAGGTGCCGGCGGTGATCGAAGCGGTCACTCGCCAGGCGCAGATCATGGGCCTGTCCAATCGGGTACTGATGTCTGAACCGCTGATTGCCTTGTGCCGCCGCCTGGCGGAGGTGTTGCCAGCGCCGCTGGTCAGCTCCTATGTGTGCAGTTCGGGTGACGAGGCGTTCGAAGGCGCCTTGAAGCTATGCAAGGGCCTCAAGCCAAAGGGCAACACCATCGTGTTTGTGCAGGGTGGCGATTACGGTTCGCTGACTTACGGGCGTTGCCTCAATGCCACCCAGGGCGACCTGGGTGTGCAGGCTTTCCTCGGCTTCAAGCGGGCGGCGATTCGTCATCTCGCCGACCTGGACACGGTGGACTGGAACGATTGCTTCGCGGTGTGTCACAGCAATACCCGTCTTGATGCCAATGGCCGGTTGCAAATGCTCGAACCCGCGCTGGTCGAGCGCCTGCACGCCCGCGCAGCGCAGGCTTCGGTGCCGGTCATCGCGGTCGATACGCAAACGTGCCTCGGTAGCTTGGGCACACTGTTCGGCTTCCAGCATTATCGCCCCGTGCCGGATATCGTCGTGTTGGGGGGAGCCCTGGGCGGTAGCGCGATTCCCATCGGTACTTACACCTGCAGCGAACGCATGGCCTGGCAGGTCTACGGCCGCAGCAGTCCGGCCAAGCATGGCAGCACCACGGCTGGTAACCCGATGGCCTGTGTCGCAGCCCTGGCCGCGCTGGATTATGCGCAGGTCAACGACTCGCCCCGGCAATGCCGGGACAACGGCCAGCGACTGGCGCAGGCCCTGGCGTCATTCGGTGCGGTGGCCGAAGGCGGCTGGGTCAGCCTGCCGCTGCCCGATGACCTGCAACCCAGTGCGCTCTGCGAAGCGCTGTACCAGCAAGGCGTCTATGTCAGCTCGCCGCGGGGCCGTGCGTTGGTCCTGCGCTGCCCGATCACTGCGCGTGCCGAACAGATCCAACGTGCCGCAACTATCATCAAGGAGACACTGAGCCATGTCCTTACTCAGGCCGCATGAACAACTGCTGGACGATTGCCAGCGGCATTGGAGCGCATCGGCAGCCAAGCTGTATCGCCTGGGCAAGACCACCGTCGAGCAACAGGCCGATGGCATCCACGTCACTGACCACAACGGCAAGCGTTTCATCGATTGCGCGTGCAGCTATGGCGTGTTCATCGTCGGGCATCGCAACCCGATGGTGCGCGAGCAGGTGCAGGCGCAACTGAACCAATTGGCCTGGGTGCCGGAAGGTCGGCGTCATCCGCTGCAGGACAAACTGTCCGAGCGCCTGCGCCAATTGGTACCCGGCGAATGGGGCGACGTGCAATACATGGTGTCCGGCGCCGAAGCGGTGGAGCAGAGCCTGCGCTATGCCTTGCGGATCCAGCCGCACCGGCGCGGCATCGTGGTGATGAGCGGCTCCTACCATGGCAAGACCCTGGCGGCGATGAGCATTCTCGGTCAGCGCCAGAACCACAGCAGCTACGGCATCGATTCCCCGGAGGTCACCTGCGTGCCCTATGGCGATTTCGCCGCCTTGCAGAGAGCCGTGGGCGAGGGCGTATGCGCGGTCTACGTCGAGCCGATCCTGGGCGGTGCCCATCTGCAAGTGCCGCCGGTGGGCTATATGGCCAACCTGCGGGCCTTGTGCGATGCCACTGGCACCCTGTTGGTGGCGGATGAGATCCAGACCGGTTTCGGGCGCTGCGGCAAATGGTTCGCCGTACAGTACGACGAGGTCGTGCCCGACATCATGATCCTCTCCAAGGGCCTGACCGGTGGCTACACATCGTTTGCCTGCGCCATGTACAGCCAGCGCCTGACCAGCCAGTACCCGCTCAGCGAAATCGAGCCCGACACACGCACCAACGGCGGTCATCCGGTGGCGTGTGCCTCGGCGCTCGCCGCCATCGACTACATCGAGCAACACAACCTGGTGGAGCAGTCGCGGATCAACGGCGGATTGCTGCGCCATGGCTTGCAACGCCTGGCGCTGCGCTATCCGCACATCGTCGAGGACGTGCCAGGGGTGGGCCTGATGACGGGCCTGCGCTTGCGCGGGTCGGTCTATGAGGCCTTGATGAGCATGGAGTTGGGCAAGCGCGGCATTCATGCCGGGCACTCGATGAATGAAAAGGCCGAACGCCCGGTGTTGCGCTTTTATCCGCCGCTGAACATTGCTCCCGATGCGTTGCGCCATGTCCTGACGATGATCGAAGAAGCCCTGGAAGCCATCGACCGGCGACCGAAGCTGGCGGTCAAGGCGTTTTCCCTGGTGGTGCGCAACATGTACCAGTTGCCCAACAAATGGCTGCGCAGCAAGGAGGCGTCGTGAGTATGTTCAACCCCGACACCCTGACCCTGCGGGAAATGGCCGGCCTGCTGCGGCGGGGCGTGCTGACCAGTGTCACGTTGCTGGAGTTCTACTTGCAGCGCATCGCCGAACGAAATCGGCAGATCAACGCACTGATCCAGCTGGCGCCCGTGGAGGAACTGCGGCGCCAGGCCCGCGAGGCTGATGAGATGGCACGCATCGGGCAAATCAGCGGTCCGCTGCATGGCATCCCGATCACCGTCAAGGATGTGCTCCATGTCCGTGGGTTCAAAATGTCCCGCGGGCTGGAGGAACTGCTGGGCGAGACCAGCCAGCACGACGCAACGGCGGTCGCCCGGCTCCGACAGGCCGGCGCGATCATCCTGGGCATCAGCAATGTGCCTGAACTGTGCATGGCCTTCGAGACCGAAAACCTGATCTACGGCCGTACCCTCAACCCCCACGACTTACAGCGCTCGGCCGGCGGCAGCAGTGGCGGTGAGGCCGCCGCGATCGCCGCCGGTTGTTCGCCGGCGGGCCTGGCTTCCGATGCCTGCGGCAGCGTGCGTATACCGGCGCATTTCAACGGCATCTGCGGCCTCAAGCTGACCCAGGGCCGGGTGCCTTTGACCGGCCAGTTTCCCAACGACCGTTCCGGGCTGTTTCACCTGACCTCGGCGTTTGGGGTGATGGGGCGGTATGTCGATGACCTGGCGCTGCTCGGGCCGTTGATCAGCGGTGCCGACGGCCTCGATCCGGACACGGTCGACGTACCGTTCGCCGACAGCGAGCCGCTGGCCGACCTGCGGATCGCGCTGTTCTCGGAATCGAGTCGCACGCCGGTCAGTGCGGCGGTGCGCCAGGTATTGCAACAGGTCGAGCAGTGCCTTGAGTCGGTGGTGGCGCAGGTGAGCCAGGTGGCGCCGCCGATGCTCGAAGAGGCTTGCGATGTGTTGTGGCGGGTGTTCATCACCGGCGCTGATGCCGGGCGAGGCTGGCGGCAGATGTTCGAGACCATGAACAAGCGCCGCTTCACCCCGGCCATCGCTCAGTTGATGGACATGAGCGAGGCCGTGGAGTTGACCGTGGATGAAGTCAAGCGCGACTGGATCGCCATCGACACCTTCCGCTATCAACTGGCGAAGTTCTTCAAGCAGCATGATCTGCTCATCTGCCCGGTGTTCCCGGACGTCGCCTTCCGTCATGGGGAGTCCCTGGAAGACCGCGACCGCTATGCCTTCGTCTTCCCGTTCAGCCTCAGCGGTTCGCCGGCGGTGGTGATCCGCGCCGGAACCGACCCCGTCACCGGGATGCCTGTCGGCATCCAGATTGTCGGGCCCCATTGGCAGGAAGAGCGCTTGCTGGCGGTGGCGGCTTTCCTGGAGCGGGAACTGGAGCGCTGGAGTCCGGTTGCCCCGCGCCCGGTATCGACTTGCTGATAGGCTCTCAGGCCGTAACGGTCTTCGCGTTACGGCTTGAGACCACCAATGCCAGCATCCCCACGCCCACCAGCGCAGCGCCGGTGATTTCCAGGGGCAGGGGTTGTTGTCTGAACCAGAACCAGTGGAGCAGCGTCACGAAGAGTGTGTTGAGGTACACATAGGAAATCACCGTGGACGGTGCGATCACGCCAATTGCCCGATGCAATAGCCAGAATGTGGCGAGGGTACCGAACAAGGCCAGGTACACCAGCCAACCGATATCCAGCGTCGACAGTTGCAGGGCGCTGCGCCAGCCACCACTGAACAGGCAGAACACCAACAGGAACAGCGAACCGAACAGCATGTTCCAGAAGGTCATCGCCACCGGATCCCGTCCCTTGAGCGCCTTGGCCTTGAATCGCTGGCTGAGAGGTGAATACAGCGCCATCGCCAGGCAACCGGCACCGAATACCAGCACCGGATAGAGCGCAGGCATTTGCCCGGGCGCCGAACCTTTGAGCGTCAGCAGCACGGCGCCGGCCGCGGCGATCAGCATGGGCAGCAGGCGGGTCTTGAGATTCGGGCTGGGCAGCAGGAAAACCTCGAAGAACAGCGTCATCAAGGGCACCAGCGTATACAGCGTCGCGGTATTGACCGCCGAGGTATAGCGCAAGGCCTCGAACAGCGAACCGAAGTAGGTTGCCAGTAACAAGCCAAGGACCGCGTGCGCCAACAGTCCCTGGGTGGAGATGGGCGAGCTTTTTTTCAGCAGCAGTAGCGGAAGAAACATCAAGGCGGAAAACAGCAATCGCAAGCCCGTGAGCAGAATCGGATCGATCGACTGGCTGACCTGAGCCGCAGCAAAGAACGACGAAGCAATCAGCATTGCCCAGATGAGCATGCCCCAGTGAGCGGCTGCAAAACCGACGTTTTTCATCAAGGTCTGATTCCTGCGTTTGAGTACCGGAACGTCATGATGGGCAAATCCGTCGGCCGTCATGGGTAGGTTTGAATAAAACAGGGCTGCAATCATTGCAGCCCTTCAAGCACACGAGCCAAACAAGCCACTAGCTGATGTGACGGGCGTACTGCTTGGGATTGAAGCGCAACACCATCAGGATCATCAGCCCCATCACTGCGGTGAGCGACCACCAGGCCCATTCGAAGCTGCCCAACTGGTCACGGATCATCCCGGCGACCAGCGGTGAGAGCCCGGCGATCAGATAGCCGATGCCTTGCACGAACGCCGTCAGGCCACCGGCCCGGCGTGGGTTGTCCAGGTGATCGAGGGACACGATCAGGCTCATCGGGAACAGGCCGCCGATACCCAATCCCAGCAAACAAGGCCACAGCAGGCTCAAGCGTTCCGGGCTGAGGATCAGGCCGCAGAACCCCGCCATGATCAAGGCCAGCAGGACGGCCAGCACCAGGCGTTTATCCTGGCTACGGTTGGCAATCGCCGGGGTGACGAGGCCGGACAGCACTTCCATTGCCGTGAGGAAGCCCAGCAACAGGCCTGCGTGTTGTTCGCTCCAGCCTTTTTCCACGTAGTACGGCGCCAGCCAGGCCAGCACGCAGGTATAGGACGCAGTGCCCAGGCCAAAGAAAATTGCCAGCAACCAGGCCCGGCCATTGGCGAAGAAAGACTCTTGCTGCCGGCTCGGAGCGTCGGGCAAAGGCGTGACCGCCGAACGCTGGGCGTACCAGCAACCGAGGGCGATCAGCGCCAGGATCGCCCAGATGGCCAGGCCGATACGCCAGCTACCGGTCTGGGTCAGGACGAAGGGTGAGAACGATGCCGCGAGCGCCGCGCCACCCATGATCGATGTGACGTACAGCCCCATGAACAGCGAGACGTTGTCACTGAAGCGTGATTTGATCAGAGCCGGCATCACCGCCTGGATCAGGGCGATCCCGAGCCCGGCCACCACCGCGCTGACGATCAGCTCGACGGCGCTATCCAGGTACAAGCGCGACGCCGTGGCGAGGCCGATGATCAACAGCGACAGCACGATGGTACGGTGTTCGCCGATGCGCAAGGCGATGCGCATGCCCAAAAACATCGCCAGGCCCATGGCCATGACCGGCAGCATGGTCAGCAGCGAAGCGGCGCTGAAGCTCAACGGCACCTCGCCACGAATGGCTGACAACAATGGCCCGACGGCAGCCATGGAGGGCCGCAGGTTCAGCGCCACCAATACCACGCTGACCATCAGCCAGACGGCGTGGGTACTTGAAGTTCGAACGTTTTCCATAACAGAGCCTTGGCCGAATAAAAATGCCATTTAGGCCGGGAAACGAGGAGTGGGGCAAATTGAAAACTTGGCGGGGCTATTGAAAGATTAAATGGGCCGGGAACCGCCGTGGGAGCAAGGCTGTGTGGGAGCAAGGCTTGCCCGCGATAGCGGTCTGCCTGAGGCGATGATGTTGGATTTACCGCCGTCTTCGCGAGCAAGCCCGCTCCCACAGTTGTTCGCGGTGTATCTGGCAGAACGCGGTCCCTGTGGGAGCAAGGCTTGCCCGCGATAGCGGTCTGCCTGAGGCGATGATGTTGGATCTACCGCCGTCTTCGCGAGCAAGCCCGCTCCTGCAGATGCTACTCCATGGCCGGGCTCAATGTTCCCAGCCAGGCCACCAGCGCCAGAATGAGCACCGCTACCGACAATTCGAGCACCATGCTGCGCTGCAGGGCCTTGATGGCGATGCTTTGCTCGCCGGTTTTGCTGGCCTGTTCCAGCAATGGGCTCAGATGGAAGCGGTTCAGCGCTGCGAACACCAGCATGGCCGCAAACAGGGCAAGTTTCAGGGCCAGCAACTGACCATAGGTGCTGTCGAGCAGCCCGTCGACGTTTGGGCCGACGATAAACAGATAATTCACCACGCCCGTCACGCTGATCAGCACCACAATCACTGCTCCGATGGTTTCAAAGCCGGTCAGTGCCCGGCTCATGACCGACAGTGGCGGTGCGGTCTGGTAGAGCAGCAGGGCGAACGCGGCCAAGGCACCCACCCAGGCACCCGCTGCCCACAAGTGCAGGAAGTCAGTGGTGAAGTGCCAGGTACGGCGTTCGCCTTCGTCCATGGCACCGTGTCCTGTCCAGGCCAGGGTAGCCAACGCGGCGAGGCCGCTCAGCACGATCAGCCACAAGCTGGCGCCGGGCCAACGATGATTGAGCGTCACGGCCAGGGCAGCCACCGTCAGCGCCACGATCCGCAGGCTCCAGCTCCAACCCACATCGGTACCCGACACCATCATTTCAACATGAGGCCACAGCTCCTCCCAACTGGCTGCACCGCTCATGGCCCAGGCCATGCACGCCATGGCGGCCACCGACAACACCAGGCCGAGCAGCGCGGTGATCGTCAACAGTGACTTGAAGTCCAGCACCGCGCCGGAGATCCGTTCCTGGCCCCGCAGGCCGTAGAGACCGAAGGCGGCGATGCCGAACAGCAACATCAAATCCAGATACAGAGCCAGGCGCAGGGCAACGTTGATCGACTCGCTCAAATCATTTCACCTTGAACGAGACGTTACCGGTGATCGGGTGCGTGTCGGACGATACCGCGCGCCACTGAACCTGATAAGTGCCGGCCGCGAGCGGGGCGTTCGGGGTGATGACCATGGTCTTGGGGTCCTGGCTACCCGACACCTTTGCCGACATTGGCATCGGTGAGTGCGCCGCCATGCCGGGCATCGCCGTCATCATCAGCTTGGCGCCGGAGAATTGGGTCATCAGGTTCTCGGAAAAATGCAGTTCGATCTTTTCCGGCGCGGCACCTTCCGCGCCTTCGGCGGGGGTGGAGGACACCAGTTTCGGATGCGCCTGGGCCAACCCGCTGATCAACAGACCGGTGGACAGCGCAACAGCGACAACAGCGTTTTTGATGGATGACATGCAAGGACTCCTACAGCACGGTTTTTGATTTTTTTGGTCGATCGGTTTCAAGCGTGTTCAGAACCACATCCGCAGGCCCAGTACCAGGCGTGCCTCACTGCGGTCTTCATCTTCCTCACGGGCATAGTCGGCGGTGTTGCCATAGGTGCGGTTCCAGGTGACACCGATATAGGGGGCGAATTCACGGCGGATTTCATACCGCAACCGCACACCTATTTCGGTATCCGAAAGCCCTGAGCCAATCCCGCGGGAAGGGTCGTTCCTGCCGTAGAAGTTGGCTTCTGCGGTGGGTTGAAGGATCAGGCGATTGGTCAACAGGATGTCGTAATCGCCTTCCAGACGCGCCGCGCTCTGACCACCTTCGCCAATGAATGCCGTGGCTTCGGCTTCGAAGTTGTACAGCGCCATACCCTGGAGACCAAAGGCTGCCCAGGTTTGCGGGTCACCCGGCTTGAAGTCCTGGCGCACGCCGGTTACCACGTCCCACCAGGGACTGATGGCATGGCCCCAAAGGGCCTGGAGTTCGGCTTCTTCAGTCTTGCCGTTGGTGCGTTCGCCTTCGCTGCGCAGCCACAAGCGATCGATGTCCCCACCGATCCAGCCTGAAGCATCCCAGCTCAGCGCGCTGCCCTCATCGGCGTCCTGCCATTCCAATTGATCGATGAGAAAAAACGAATGGATGGCGCTGTCATGTACCGCATGGCCGCCATGGTCTTCGTAAACGGCAGCGCGGTCGGCGTCGGTTAGTGTCGGGATGGGCGTACGGCTGGTGGTCGGTGCCGTTTGCATGGGCTCCATGCCTTGCATCGAGTCCATGCCTTGCATCTGGCTGTGGTCCATCCCGGGCATCTGGCTGTGATCCATGCCTTGCATGTCACTGCCCGCGGCCCAGGCTGGAACCGCGGTGCCGAGGGTGAGGGAGGCAACGATGGCGCCAGACAAAACGCGGTACTTGGTCGTAGTGGTCATGCTCGGCTCCTTATTCCTGCACCCGAACTTCACGGAACATCCCCATCTCCATATGAAAGAGCAGATGGCAGTGATACGCCCAGCGCCCGAGGGCGTCGGCGGTGACGCGGTAGCTGCGCCGGGAGCCCGGGGGCATATCGATGGTGTGTTTGCGCACCATGAACTGGCCATTCTCGTCTTCCAGATCGCTCCACATACCGTGCAGATGAATCGGGTGGGTCATCATGGTGTCGTTGATCAGCACGATGCGCAGGCGCTCGCCGTACTTGAGCAGCAGCGGCGCGGCGTCGGAGAACTTCACGCCGTTGAACGACCAGACGAATTTCTCCATGTGCCCGGTCAGGTGCAGCTCGATCGTGCGGCCCGGTTCGCGGCCGTCCGGGTCGGGGAAGGTACTGTGCAGGTCCGAGTACGTCAGGACCTTGCGACCGTTATTGCGCAGTCCTATACCCGGATCGTCGAGCTTCGCAGTGGCCCCCATGGCCTGCATGTCCACCAGTGGGTTATCCCGCTCTGTATCGGGATGGGACAACGGTGCGGACATGCCTTGCATGGCACTGTGGTCCATGCCGGACATGCTTTGCATGGAACCGTCCATGCCATCCATGCCATCCATGCCATCCATGCCGGCCATGTCGCCCATGCCCTGCATCTGGCTATGGTCCATACCCTGCATCTGACTGTGATCCATGCCCGACATGCCCGACATGGATCCATGGTCCATACCGCCCATGCCCATGTCGTCCATGGTGAGCAGCGGTCGGGGATCCAGCGCCGGCACCGGTGCCGAAAGGCCGGTCCTTGCGGCGAGGGTGCCACGAGCGAATCCGCTGCGGTCCATCGACTGGGCGAAGAGGGTGTAGGCCTCCGCGGTGGGCTCGACGATGACATCGTAGGTTTCGGCCACGGCGATCCGCAGTTCATCGACGCTCACCGGTTGGACGTATTGGCCGTCGGCGGCCACCACGGTCATCTTCAGGCCGGGGATGCGCAGGTCGAAGTACGTCATCGACGAGCCGTTGATCAAGCGCAGGCGCAGTCGCTCGCCGGGCTTGAACAGGCCCGTCCAGTTCATGTCCGGCGCCTGGCCGTTCATCAGGTAGGTGTAGGTGGCGCCACTGACATCGGCCAGATCGGTGGGATTCATCTTCATCTCGGCCCACATCTTGCGATCGGCCACGGTGGCATCCCAGCCTTTGCTGGCCACATCGTCGATGAAATCGCCGACGGTGCGTTTGTTGTAGTTGTAGTAGTCCGACTGCTTCTTGAGCTTGCGGATGACGTCGGCGGGATCCTCGTCGGTCCAGTCGGTGAGCATCACCACGTAGTCCCGTTCGTACTGGAAAGGCTCGGGTTCCCGGGCATCGATGACCAGGGGGCCGTAGACCCCGGATTGCTCCTGGAAACCGGAGTGGCTGTGGTACCAGTAAGTGCCGTTCTGGCGGACCTTGAATTGATAGACGTACATGCCGTCGGGTTCGATGCCCTTGAAGCTCAATCCTGGAACGCCGTCCATGTTGGCCGGCAGGATGATGCCGTGCCAGTGGATGGACGTGGTGTCCTTCAAGCGGTTGCGTACCCGCAGGGTCACCGTGTCGCCTTCGCGCCAGCGCAGCAGCGGGCCAGGGATACCGCCATTGATGGTCTGGGCGATACGCGGATGACCGGTGAAATTGACCGGGCTCTCGCCAATGGACAGGTCGAATTCGGTGCCGCTCAATACATGGGGTTGGCCAGGGCCGGTCACCGCCCAGACGGGCGCGCGCCACAGACCCAGGCCACCCAGGATGCCGCCAGCGGTCAGGCCCTTTACGAAGGTTCGCCGGAGGGTTTTTGTTTGCATCGATAAAGTCCGTCGTCGATTCATCACATACACAGGGGCATTTCCCGTGCAGATTTGAACGTACGATGACATACGCGAGCGCGGCAGGTGATTACATTTCAGTCAGGTTGCTGGCGCCGTTGGCCGCCAACGGCGAGAGGTTTGGAGGGCGTCGAAGCGCACCGGCCGGACGCCGATCAGAATGATCTTTTGCATCGACGGGATATTCTGTAGCCTTGCCGGCTTCATGCTGTCCCGTGCCTGATTGAATCCACTTTCCCGGCGGTACCCGAGTGGTACGGAGCCGGGTGTATACTCGACTTTCGCGCAAATGCGCCTGCAGGTCTTGCGAACATGACGCAAATTTCCGAACGCCTTCTGGTCCAGGCCCACCTCGACGCCAAGCAGCCCAAGCCGCTGAGCGCCGAGCAAGAAGCCTGGTACCGCGCCGCCATCGCCGCCGAGCTCAAGGCTCAGGACGCGGTGCTGGTTGCCCACTTCTACTGTGACCCGATCATCCAGGCCCTGGCCGAGGAGACTGGGGGCTGCGTGTCCGACTCCCTGGAAATGGCCCGCTTCGGCAACGCTCATCCGGCCAAGACCGTGGTGGTGGCCGGGGTCCGGTTCATGGGCGAGACTGCCAAGATCCTCAACCCGGAAAAACGTGTACTGATGCCGACACTGGAGGCGACCTGCTCCCTGGACCTGGGCTGCCCGGTAGACGAATTCTCGGCGTTCTGCGACCAGCACCCGGAGCGCACCGTGGTGGTCTATGCCAACACGTCGGCGGCGGTCAAGGCCCGGGCTGACTGGGTCGTGACCTCCAGCTGCGCGCTGGAAATCGTCGAGAGCCTGATGGACAACGGCGAGACGATCATCTGGGGCCCGGACAAGCACCTGGGAACCTACATCCAGCGCAAGACCGGCGCCGATATGCTGCTCTGGGACGGTGCCTGCATCGTCCATGAAGAATTCAAGTCCAAGCAGTTGGAGGACATGAAGGCGTTGTACCCGGACGCCGCGATCCTGGTGCACCCGGAGTCGCCGTCCTCGGTCATCGAGTTGGCGGACGCCGTGGGGTCCACCAGTCAGTTGATTGCCGCCGCCCAAAGCCTGCCGAACAAGACGCTGATCGTCGCGACCGACCGGGGCATCTTCTACAAAATGCAGCAGTTGTGCCCGGACAAGGTCTTCATCGAGGCCCCTACCGCCGGTAATGGCGCGGCCTGCCGCAGTTGCGCCCATTGTCCGTGGATGGCGATGAATACCCTGGAACGTACCCTCAAGAGCCTGCAGGAAGGCGCCAACGAGATCTTCGTCGATCCGGCGTTGATTCCCCAGGCCATTCGCCCACTCAAGCGCATGCTGGACTTTACCCAGGCGGCGCGGATGAAGCTGGCGGGCAATGCCTGACGGTAGCTTCAAGCTTCAAGCTTCAAGCTACAAGCGGATCCTGCTTTAGCTTGAAGCTTATTTCTTCCCTTTGGGAATCCGCACTAACTGCGTTTCCGAGTAGATGTCATGCCAGCTGCGCTTGCGCTTGTCGTATAGCGACCAGAGAAAGCCCAGCCCCAGCAGCAACCACGATGCAATCGACACCACGAACCGCAACAGGGCCTGCCACAGGCTGATGGCGGTGCCGTCGGCGTTCTGTACGCGAACGCCCCACACCTGCATGCCCAGGGTCTGGCCGTTATGGGTCCAGAACTTGGCAAAGAAGCCAAACAGCACGAACAGCAGCACGGTGGACAGCAACGGGTCGCCATCCAGCGCACCGGCTTCGGTGAGGGCGCGCATTTTTTCTTCGCCGATGATGCTCATCTGGATCATCTTGTAGATGCCGCTGGTGACGATCAGCAGTGCAGTGCACAGCAGGAAGTCGTAGAACATCGCGGCCAGGCGACGGCCGAGACCGACGGGGGGGAAGTCGCCCTGAGGGGTGAGCAGGTGTTTCGCCATGACGGCCTCGAACGAAAAAAGAAGCCATTCTACGGATTTACGGCCATAAAAAAGCCCCTGATATCAATCAGGGGCTTTTTGGTTTGCGAAAGACTTAGCTTTCGGCTTCTACTTCGTCAGCCTGCATGCCTTTCTGGCCTTGCACGGCGACGAAACTGACTTTCTGGCCTTCTTTCAGGCTTTTGAAGCCGTTGCCCTTAATGGCGCGGAAATGCACGAACAGATCCGGACCGCTTTCAGGAGTGATAAAACCAAAACCTTTTTCGTCGTTGAACCACTTGACGGTACCGTTCTGACGCTCAGCCATTTTCTTATTTCCTTTGACGCTAAAATTGATGACAGCCTCTTTCACATGAAAGAGTACTGGGGCTGGGTTGCAGGAAAGTAAGAGACGTCGAACGGGATGTAGCGAACTTCATAAGCTACTGCCCAGGTCACGATTCCAAGCGACCCATGCAAACACAGTGACCAAACTCTACGCCAACTACCAATGAAAAAACAACCCCCTCTGAGAGGCCCGTATTTCCTGAGCTTGCCGCCATTTAATCGTTTCGCTGGCCTGGGCTTAATCGATAGGCTGGTTCAATTGTTTATCGTGTTATAAAACCCGTTCATTCAGGAATAAATGCACCTTTTTATGGCGGTTGCGTTACACATTAGTGCATGCACAACGCAACCGCGTTACTTATAGAAACAGTCAATCAGCCACGATAGTAGCGCTGTGGCACAAATGGCATTTTGCTTACAAGCATAGGCACCTTTTTCCCACGGACCATGGCCCAGACTGGCGTGTCCAGTGCGGTATAAGCGATGTCCAGGTACCCCATTGCCAACGGGCCGCCCAGAGTCGGGCCGAAACCGCCACTGCATACCGTTCCGATATTCTCGCCCGCTTCGTTGACGACCTCGGCCCCTTCGCGCACCGGTGTGCGTTCCTGGGGCAGCAGGCCGACGCGTTTGCGGTTCACGCCGTTCTGCTGCTGGGCGAACACGGTTTGCGCGCCCGGAAAGCCTCCGGCGCGAGCGCCATCGGCACGCCGGACCTTGGAAACAGCCCAGAGCAGGCTGGCTTCGACCGGTGTCGTCTCGGTGTTCATGTCGTGGCCGTAGAGGCACAGGCCAGCTTCCAGGCGCAGGGAGTCACGGGCGCCGAGGCCGATGGCGGCCACTTCCGGCTCGGCCAGCAGGGCGCGAGCGAGTTTCTCCGATTCGGTGGCAGGCACGGAGATTTCAAAACCGTCCTCGCCGGTGTAGCCCGAACGGCTGACAAAGCAGTCCACGCCCAGCAACGTGACGCGCTGGAATTGCATGAAAGTCATCTTCGTCACTTCCGGCGCCAGGCGCGCCAGTACCGTGACGGCCGCAGGTCCTTGCAGGGCGAGCAGGGCACGGGCTTCGAACAACGGCTCGATGCTGCACCGGTCACCGATGTGGGCACGCAAGTGGGCCAGGTCCTGCTCCTTGCACGCCGCGTTGACCACCAGGAACAACTCGTCGTTACCCAGGTTGGCGACCATAAGGTCGTCGAGGATGCCGCCGTTCTCGTTGGTGAACATGGCGTAACGCTGCATGCCCACCGGCAGATCAATGATGTCCACCGGCACCAGGGTTTCCAGGGCTTGCGCAGCGCCTGCGCCAGTGAGGCGGATCTGGCCCATGTGGGACACGTCGAACAGCCCGGCCTGGTCACGGGTGTGCTGGTGTTCCTTCATCACGCCCAGTGGGTACTGCACGGGCATGTCGTAGCCGGCGAACGGCACCATGCGGGCACCGAGTTCGAGGTGCAGTGCGTGCAGCGGGGTCTTCAACAGTGGTTCGGTGGACATATCGACTCCTGAGAAAATGAAGAGAGGCGCATCAGCATTCGATGATGTTGACGGCCAGACCGCCGCGGGCGGTCTCCTTGTATTTGCTTTTCATGTCGGCGCCGGTCTGGCGCATGGTGCGGATGACTTTGTCGAGGGAGACGAAGTGATGCCCGTCGCCACGCATGGCCATGCGTACCGCGTTGATGGCTTTCACCGAGCCCATGGCGTTGCGCTCGATGCAGGGCACCTGGACCAGGCCGCCGATGGGGTCGCAGGTCAGGCCGAGATTGTGTTCCATGCCGATTTCGGCGGCGTTCTCCACTTGCTGCACGGTACCGCCCAACACTTCGCACAGGGCACCGGCCGCCATCGAGCAGGCCACGCCGACTTCACCCTGACAGCCGACTTCGGCGCCGGAGATCGAGGCGTTTTCCTTGTACAGGATGCCGATGGCCGCGGCGGTCAGCAGGAACCGCACCACGCCATCCTCGTTGGCCCCGGGGATGAAGCGCATGTAGTAGTGCAACACGGCCGGGATGATCCCCGCCGCGCCATTGGTCGGGGCGGTGACCACGCGTCCGCCAAAGGCGTTTTCTTCGTTGACGGCCAGGGCGTAAAGGTTGACCCAGTCCAGCACCGACAGCGGATCGCGCAACGAGGCTTCCGGGTTCTTGCACAACTGGCGATGCAGCGCTGCCGCCCGTCGCTTGACCTTCAGCCCGCCCGGCAGGATGCCTTCGTTGCGGCACCCGGCCGCTACGCAATCCTGCATGACTTGCCAGATCTTCAGCAGGCCGGCGCGGGTTTCGGCTTCGGGGCGCCAGGCGCTTTCATTGGTCAGCATGACCTGGCTGATGGACAAGCCATAGGTGCTGCAATGGCCCAGCAGATCCTTGGCGCTCTTGAACGGGAAGGTCAGGGGCGTGGCGTCTTCGACGATACGGTCGGCACCGGCGGCGTCTTCATCAACGACGAAACCGCCGCCTACCGAGTAATACTCGCGGCTGCGCACTTGCAGGCCGGCGGCATCGAAAGCGCGGAAGATCATGCCATTGGGATGATAAGCCAGAGGCTTGCGAATCATCGCCAGGTGCAGTTTTTCATTGAATTCAATAGGGTGTTGGCCCAGCAGGTTCAAGCGACCATTGCTGCGAATGTCCTGCAGGCGGGCGGTCACGGTCTCGGTGTCGACGGTATCCGGGTGTTCACCTTCCAGGCCCAGCAGCACGGCCTTGTCACTGCCGTGGCCCTTGCCGGTGGCGCCGAGGGAGCCATACAACTCCACCTTGACGCTGGTGATGGTTTCGAGCAATTCATCACGGCGCAGCCCTTCGACGAAACGGGCGGCGGCACGCATCGGGCCGACCGTGTGGGAGCTGGAAGGGCCGATACCGATCTTGAACAGGTCGAACACGCTTAATGACATAGGGGCTCCTAGGGGGAGCAGCTGCAAGCTGCAAGCTGCAAGCGACAAGTAAAAGCCGAGCGGCTCTTACTTGCAGCTTGTAGCTTGAGCTCGTTACTGCTTTTTAAGCATAGCTTTCGATCGACGGGCAGGCGCAGACCAGGTTGCGGTCACCGAACACGTTGTCGACCCGGCCCACTGGCGGCCAGTACTTGCCTTCGATCAACGACGCCACCGGGTATACAGCCTGTTCGCGGCTGTAGGGGTGGGTCCAGTCGCCGACGAGCTCCGCCGCGGTGTGCGGGGCGTTTTTCAACGGGTTGTCGTCCTTGTCCAGGCTGCCGTTTTCCACTGCGCGGATTTCTTCACGGATGCAGATCATCGCGTCGCAGAAGCGATCCAGTTCTTCCTTGGACTCGCTTTCGGTCGGTTCGATCATCAGCGTACCGGCCACCGGGAACGACATGGTCGGGGCGTGGAAACCGAAGTCGATCAGACGCTTGGCAACGTCATCGACACTGATGCCACTGCTGTCCTTGAGCGGGCGCAGGTCAAGGATGCACTCGTGCGCCACCAGGCCGTTGCTGCCGGTGTAGAGCACTGGGTAATGCTCTTCCAGGCGACGGGCGATGTAGTTGGCGTTGAGGATTGCCAACTGCGAAGCCCGCTTGAGGCCCGCGCCACCCATCATGCGGATATACATCCAGGTGATCGGCAGGATGCTCGCGCTGCCGAACGGCGCCGCGCAGACCGCGCCTTCCTTGCGCTCCATGTTGGCGTGGCCGGGCAGGAACGGCGCCAGGTGCGACTTGACGCCAATCGGGCCGACGCCCGGGCCGCCACCGCCGTGAGGAATGCAGAAGGTCTTGTGCAGGTTCAGGTGCGACACGTCGCCGCCGAACTTGCCCGGGGCGCAGAGGCCGACCATGGCGTTCATGTTGGCGCCGTCGATGTACACCTGGCCGCCGTTGTCATGAATGATGCCGCAGATTTCGCGGATGCCTTCTTCGAACACGCCGTGGGTGGACGGGTAGGTGATCATCAGCGCGGCGAGGTGTTCGCGGTGCTCGATGGCCTTGGCCCGCAGGTCTTCGATGTCAACGTTGCCACGGGCATCGCAGGCGGTCACGACGACACGCATGCCGGCCATGTTGGCGGTGGCCGGGTTGGTGCCGTGGGCCGAGGACGGGATCAGGCAGATGTCGCGACGGTCTTCGCCACGGCTCTGGTGGTAGGCACGGATCGCCAGCAGGCCGGCGTATTCGCCCTGGGAACCGGCGTTGGGTTGCAGCGACACCGCGTCGTAGCCGGTGGCGGCGCAGAGCATGGCCTCAAGCTCAGTGGTCAATTGCTGGTAGCCGGCGCTCTGCTCGGCGGGCGCGAACGGGTGCAGCGCGCCGAACTCGGCCCAGGTCACCGGGATCATTTCGCTGGCGGCGTTGAGCTTCATGGTGCAGGAGCCCAGCGGGATCATGGTGCGATCCAGGGCCAGGTCCTTGTCGGCGAGCTTGCGCAGGTAGCGCATCAGCTCGGTTTCGGAATGGTAGCGGTTGAACACCGGATGGCTGAGGATCGCCGACTGGCGCTGCAGCGCGGCCGGAATGCGCGTCTGCACACTGGCGGCGAGCGCGGCGAAGTCCGGCAGGGGCTTGCCGTCGGCCAACAGTGCCCACAGGGTTTCGACGTCGGCCTGGACGGTGGTTTCGTCCAGGGACAGGCCCAGGCGTTCAGCGTCCACCACGCGCAGGTTGATGCGCTGGGCGCGGGCCTTGTCGTGGAGGGCAGCGGTTTGCGCGCCGGTGTGCAGGGTCAGGGTGTCGAAGAAACTGTCTTGCTCGACGTTCAAGCCCAACGCGCCCAGGCCCTTGGCGAGGATCGCGGTCAGGTGATGAATGCGGTTGGCGATTTGCACGAGGCCCTGGGGCCCGTGATAAACAGCGTACATGCTGGCGATGTTGGCCAGCAGGACTTGGGCGGTGCAGATGTTGCTCGTGGCTTTCTCGCGTCGGATGTGTTGCTCGCGGGTCTGCATTGCAAGGCGCAGGGCCGGCTTGCCGAAGCGGTCCAGGGAAACGCCTACCAGACGGCCCGGCATATCGCGCTTGAAAGCGTCCTTGGTGGAGAAATAGGCCGCGTGCGGGCCGCCGAAGCCCAGCGGCACGCCAAAGCGCTGGGCGCTGCCGATGGCCACGTCGGCACCGAATTCACCTGGCGCGGTCAGCAAGGTCAGAGCCAGCAGGTCGGCCGCGACCGCCACCAAGGCGTTGGCGGCGTGGAAGCGGTCGGTCAGCTCGCGGTAGTCGAACAGGTCACCGTTGCTGGCGGGGTATTGCAACAGCGCGCCGAAGAAGGCGCTGACATCACTCAGTTCGCGCTCGTCGCCCACCACCACGTCGATGCCCAGAGGCTCGGCACGGGTGCGCAGCACGTCGAGGGTCTGCGGGTGGCAGTGACGGGAAGCGAAGAAGGCATTGCTGCCCTTGTTCTTGCTCAGGCGCTTACAGAAGGTCATGGCCTCTGCGGCGGCGGTGGCTTCGTCCAGCAGCGAGGCGTTGGCGATCGGCAGGCCGGTGAGGTCGCTGATCAGGGTCTGGAAGTTCAGCAGTGCTTCGAGACGGCCCTGGGAGATTTCCGGCTGGTACGGGGTGTAGGCGGTGTACCAGGCCGGGTTTTCCAGCAGGTTGCGCAGGATCGGAGCAGGGGTATGGCAGTTGTAGTAGCCCTGGCCGATGTAGGTCTTGAACAGCTGGTTTTTGCTGGCGATGGCCTTGATCGAGGCCAGTGCATCGGCTTCGCTCTGGCCGTCGCCCATGTCCAGCACGCTGGTGCCCTTGATGCTTTCCGGGATGACGCTGGCGCTCAAGGCTTCCAGAGAGTCGTAGCCCAGGCGTTCGAGCATGGCCTGCTCGTCGCTGGCACGGGGGCCGATGTGGCGGGCGATGAATTCGTTGGCGGTGCCCAGATTAACGGTCATTTGGCGCTCCTCAGGCTTCGGCGTTGGCTTTGATCAGGCGGTCGTAGGCGTCCTGATCCAGCAATTGGCCAACTTCGGCGGCGTCGGCGGGCTTGAAGCGGAAAAACCAGCCTTCGCCCAACGGATCTTCGTTGACCAGCTCGGGATTGCTCTCCAGGGCCGGGTTGGTTTCGATCACTTCCCCATCCAGTGGCATGTAGACACCGCTGGCGGCTTTAACCGATTCCACGGTAGAGGCTTCGTCACCCTTGGCGTAGGTTTGCAGTTCCGGTAACTGAACATAGACCACATCGCCCAAGGCGTTCTGTGCAAATGCGGTAATGCCGACGGTAACGCTGCCATCGGCTTCGGCACGCAGCCATTCGTGATCTTCAGTGAAACGCAACTCGCTCATGGGAACTCCTGGGGCCAGACTCGTCTGGTGGACGCGATGAAAGGCGCGGGGCTTGGCCCGGCCGAATGGTTATATCCATAGCAAGAATGCGGCCAATATCGATAAGTGACTGAATACCAATGAATTATTGACGTCATGAAGGGCTGGTTCGAAGTGCTCTGTAGCGAATTCGCTACAGAGAGGAGGCTGGAAAAAACCATCGCGGGATCAAAGCCTTATCCGGCGCAGTCTGGAATGGTGTGTAGCGATATCGTTACGCTGTAGCGCTTTCAGTACAGGTGGAGGTCGTTTTTGAAGCGTTTCTATAGCCCAGCACAACCCTGGGGACTGCGCAGGGCTTACGGTTTGTTGGGAATCCCATACTTGCGCAACCGGTGGGCAATCGCGGTGTGGGAGGTTTGCAGTCGGCTGGCGAGCTGGCGGGTGGAGGGGTAGTTGATGTAGAGACTTTCCAGCAGCTGTTTCTCGAAGGCTTCCACGGCCTGTTCCAGGCTTTCGACTTCCACATCGCTCTGGCGAGCCACGGCAGTGCCGGCGATGTCCAGGTCGCCAATGTCCACCAGGCTGCTCTCGCAAATGGCTGCGGCGCGGAAGATCACGTTCTGCAATTGCCGTACGTTGCCCGGCCAGTGGTTGCCCAGCAACGCGGGGTAGGTGCCCGGGGCCAGGCGACAGACCGGGCGCTGGATCTGCGCACAGGCCTGCTGCATGAAGTACCGCGCCAGCAACAGGATGTCCTGGCCGCGCTCACGCAACGGCGGGACTTCGACGTTGAGCACGTTCAGGCGGTAGAACAGGTCTTCGCGGAAGGAGCCTTCGCTGACCATTTTCTCCAGGTTGCGGTGGGTGGCGCTGAGGATCCGCACGTTGACCTTGATTTCCCGGTCGCCGCCGACCCGACGGAAACTGCCGTCGTTCAGGAACCGCAGCAACTTGGCCTGCAGATACGGCGACATTTCGCCAATTTCATCCAGAAACACCGTGCCCTGGTTCGCCAGTTCCATCAGCCCCGGTTTGCCGCCCCGTTGGGCCCCGGTGAAAGCGCCGGGGGCATAGCCGAACAGCTCGCTTTCGGCCAGGTTTTCCGGCAGCGCGGCACAGTTCAGGGCCAGGAACGGAGCGCCGTGGCGAGCACTGATGGCGTGGCAAGCGCGAGCCACCAGCTCCTTGCCGGTACCGGTTTCGCCCTGGATCAACAGTGGTGCGTCGAGGGCCGCCACCCGCTGGGCCCGGGCCTTGAGGGTACGGATCGCCGGGGATTCGCCCAGCAGCGCGTCAAACCCTTCGGCATGGTCGTGGTGCAGCGCCGACAGGCGTTCGCCGATGCGGTTGGGCTGATAGAGCGTCAGCAACGCACCCGCATCGGTGATGGGGGTGGCGTCCAGCAGCAACGTCTGGCCATTGAGGGTGACTTCCCGCAGCGGCAGGCGGAAACCGTTTTCCAACAGGGTGCTCAACAGCGCGTCGTCGCCGAACAGCCCGGCCACGCTTTCACCGGTCGGTTCACGACCGTACAGGGCGATCAGCGCCGGGTTGGCGAGCAGTACGTTGCCAGCACTGTCCAGCGCCAGCACCGGGTCGGTCATGGCGGCCAGCAAGGCGTCGAGCTGCAGATGCCGACGCTGGCCCGGCAGAATGTCCACCACGGTGACCGCTTGCACGCCGCGCACGCTGAACAACGCCTCGCGCAATTCATCCAGCACTTGCGGGCTCAGGGTCGGGGCGTCGATGTAGACGTTGGGCGGCACCATCTCCACCGCATCCAGATTGAGATTGCGTCCCCCCAGCAACGCCAGGACTTCCTGGGTGATACCGACGCGGTCGATGAAGCTGACGTGGATACGCATGGGGCGGTTTCGGAATTCTGGGATACGGAGGGTGGCAAGTATGCCTTGGGGCGGGCTTTTGGTGAAATCCCGGCGCAGTATTCGAGGACTTGCACAATCCCATTGTGGGAGCGAGCTTGCTCGCGATAGCGGTGGATCAGTTGGCCTTGATGTGCCTGACACTCCGCTATCGCGAGCAGGCTCGCTCCCACGAAGGGTATGGGTTTACAACCCGATATCCCACGCTGGCGTTTCGGGAAATTTCACCACGAGGAAATCCACCAGGCTGCGCAGCGCCGCCGGCATGTGCTTGCGCGAGGCGTAAACTGCATACATGTTCATCCGCCTGGGTTCGGCATGGGGCAACAGCCGGATCAGCTCGCCGCTCCTGATGTGGGTGCCGGCCTGATAGCTGGGTAGCATCGCCACGCCAGCGCCGGCGATGGTCGCCTGCAAAAGGGTACTGGCCTCGTTGGCGCTGATGTTGCCCTGCACCGGCACCGAAACCTGTTCGCCATCCTGCTCGAAATGCCAGACGTTCTTGCCGACGTAGGAGTGGGTCAGGCAGTTATGCCGGCTCAGGTCTTCCACCTGCTGCGGTGTTGGATGGTCACGCAAGTAGGCGGGCGATGCGCAGATTACCGAACGGCAGACCGAGAGGCGGCGGGCGATCAGGTTGGGGTCCAGGTCGTTGCTCATGCGGATCGCCAGGTCGATGCGTTCGTCTACCAGGTTCACGGTGCGATCGAGCATTTGCAGGTCGATGGTCACGCCAGGGTAACGCTTGACGTATTCGGCGATGGCGGCCGTCAGTTGGGCCTGGCCGAACGAAATGCTGGAACTGATGCGCAGCATGCCCCGTGGTGCGTCGTCCCGCGTGCTGACCGCCGCTTGCATGTCGCCGGACAACTCCAGCATCTGTCGACAACGCGGCAGGATCTCCATACCGGCGGCCGTCAGGCTCAGCTTGCGCGTAGTGCGGTGCATCAACCGGGCGCCGACCCAGTCTTCCAACTCCGCCAGGTAGCGCGACACCACCGGCCTGGACAGGTCCAGATGCTCGGCCGCCGCCGATTGGCTGCCCAGGTCCACCACCGTGACGAACACCCGCATTGCTTGGAGACGATCCATGATTTGCCCGCTTTCAGAAACAAACTATGTCGGAGCATCGCATTTTTTGGAATCAATCAGGTAACTAAGCTCTATCGCATTCGGACTTTTGCACAACGGAGCACACCATGAGCGGATTGACCCCTTTCAAGCGCCTGCTGCTGGCGACGGCCTCACTGGCTTTCGCCGCGCACACCTGGGCGGCTGAGCTGACCCTCGACGTCTATAACCCTGGCGCGGCGGCGGTGTTCCCGGTGAGTTCGGTGCTGGTCAGTGGCGAGAAGGAAGCGATCCTGGTGGACGCGCAGTTCGGCAGATCCCAGGCCGATCAGGTGGTGGAAAAGATCCGCGCCAGTGGCAAGCGCCTGACCACGATCTACATCAGCCATGGCGATCCGGATTACTACTTTGGCCTGCAAACCCTGACCGCGGCGTTTCCCGAGGCCAAGGTCCTGGCCTCGGCACCGACCGTCGAGCACATCAAGCACACCGTCGACGGCAAGCTTAAATATTGGGGATCGGTCTTGAAGACCGACGCGCCGGCCAAAGCCATCGTGCCCGACGTGCTCAAGGGCGACAGCCTGACGCTGGAGGGCAAGCGCTTGCAGATCATCGGTCTTGACGGCCCGCAACCGGACCGCAGTTTTGTATGGATTCCATCGATCAAGGCTGTTGTGGGCGGCGTGGTGGTGGCCGAGAACATCCACGTGTGGATGGCCGACACCCAGACACCGAAGTCCCATCAGGATTGGCTGGCGACCCTGGCGGCTATCGAGAGGCTGCAACCGCGTACGGTGATTCCAGGCCATTACCTGGGCGAGAGCGACCGCTCCCTGGCGTCGGTCAAATCCACTGCTGCCTACATCCAGGCCTTCGATGAAGAAACCGTCCGTGCCAAGGATTCCGCCACCTTGATCGCCGCCATGAAGCAACGCTTCCCGAACCTGGGTGAAGACAGCTCGCTGGAACTCAGTGCCAAGGTCGCCAAGGGTGAGATGAGGTGGTGAGGCCCGATTTCCAGCTGAATCCCCTCGCCACAAAAGCAAGCTTTCAGACACTGATGATCACAGGAGAACACCATGAGCAAAATCGCAATCATCGGCGCCACCGGGCGTGCCGGCAGCCAGCTGTTGGAAGAAGCCCTGCGCCGCGGCCACAGCGTGACGGCCATTGCTCGCAATACCGCCAAAGTCGGCGACCGGATCGGGGTGGTCAGCAAGCAGCTGGACGTGTTGGACAGCGAAGCGTTGATCGAGGCGATCACCGGGCACGACGTTGTGATCAGCGCCGCGCATTTCTCCACCGTGCCGGCCGACAAGATCATCGCTCCGGTGAAGGCTGCCGGGGTCAAGCGCTTGCTGGTGGTGGGCGGGGCCGGCTCGTTGTTGCTGCCGGACAATAGCCGGGTGATCGACAGCGACGGCTTCCCCGAGGAATACCTCGCCGAAGCCACGGCGGGTGCGTTGTTCCTGGATGTCCTGCGCAAGGAGCCGGAGCTGGACTGGACCTTCCTGTCGCCGTCGGCGGAATTTGTCGAAACCGAACGCACCGGCCGCTTCCGTGTCGGCAAGGATCACTTGCTGTTCGACGACGCGGGACGCAGTTGGATCAGCTTTGCCGATTACGCCATTGCGCTGATCGATGAAGTGGAAACGCCACGGTTCTCACGGACCCGGTTCACCGTCGGCTACTGACCCGACGCCATCACGAGCAGGCTCGCTCCCAACGATGTTGCGGTGTTCTCCGTTGTCTGATCACCGCCAGACCTGTGGGAGCGGGCTTGCTCGCGAATGCGGCGTGTCAGCCAAGTGAATGTCGACTGACACACCGCCTTCGCGAGCAAGCCCGCTCCCACAAGGTTTTCACCTCAGGCGTGAACCCTCACCCAGACGCTCACCAGCACCGTCGCCGCCATCAACCACGCCACTGCCGCCACCGCCAACGACGCCTCCAGTCGCATGCGCTCGACCATCACATACAACGTCGCCAGGTACACGAAATACGGAATGATCGACCACATGCCAAAGACGATGGTGGCCTTCAGATCGTCCACCGAACGGCCTTTGCCGACGATGTAATGGGCGATGAGGGCAAAGGTCGGGAACAGCGGTACCAGCCCGGCGATGTAATAATTCCGGGTCTTGGCGAGCATCGCCAGGATCACCACCACGGCCGCCCCGAGCGCCGCCTTGAAAATCAGGTCCACAGGTTCATCGCCTCCGGTTAATGGCTCAGGCCATATTTTTTGACTTTGTCGAACAATGTGGTCTTGGCCATGCCCAGTTCCTGGCTGGCCTGGGTCAGGTTGCCAACGCTGCGTTGCAGGGCGTCGGCGAGCAGGTTGCGCTCGAAGGCTTCCACTGCTTCGGCGAACGTCAGCCCTTGGCCGCCGCTGCTGGCGCCCGGTTTCTTGAAGGCCGGCAGGCCCAGGGCGAAGCGTTCGGCGACGTTGCGCAGTTCCCGCACGTTGCCCGGCCAGTCGTGGCTCATCAGGTTGGACAGGGTCTGGTTGTCCAGTGTCGGTGCCGTGCGGTCGAAGCGCAGGGAGGATTGCTGGAGAAAGTGCTCGAACAATTGCAGGATGTCTTCGCGGCGCTCGCGCAGGGGCGGCAGTTCCAGGGTCACCACGTTGAGGCGGTAATACAGGTCGCTGCGAAACTGTCCCGCCCGGCCCAGTTCATCCAGGTCGGATTTGGTAGCCGCGATCACCCGGCAATCCACGGCCACGCTCTGGTTCGAACCCAGGCGTTCGAGGGTGCGTTCCTGTAACACCCGCAATAATTTGATCTGCAAGGGCAGGGGCATGCTTTCCACTTCGTCGAGAAACAGCGTGCCGCCATCGGCGTGCTCGATCTTGCCGATGCGGCGCTTGCCGGCGCCGGTGAAAGCGTTGGCCTCGTGGCCGAAAATCTCGCTTTCGAACAGGTTTTCCGGCAAGCCGCCACAGTTCAGCGCAACGAATTGTTTGTTATGGCGCCGGCTGAAGTCGTGCAGACAGCGGGCGACCAGTTCTTTGCCCGTGCCGGTTTCGCCTTCGATCAACACGTTGGCGGAGGTGTCGGCGACGTTGGCAATCAACTCCCGAAGGTGCTGCATGGCGGGAGAGCGGCCAATGATCCGGCCTTCCAGGGAGTCGCGTTCGGCCAGTTGCCGGCGCAGCGAGGAAACCTCCCGGGCCAGGCCGCGTTGCTCCAGGGCACGGCGGGCGACGTCCACCAGGCGCTCGGGGGAAAAGGGTTTTTCCATGAAGTCGTAGGCGCCTTTCTGCATGGCGCCCACGGCCATGGAGATGTCGCCGTGGCCGGTGATCAATACCACCGGCAGGCTGCGATCCCGTGCCTTGAGACGGGTCAGCAGCTCCAGGCCATCGATGCCCGGCAGGCGGATGTCGCTGATGACGATGCCGGCAAAGTCATCGCCAACCCGCTCCAGGGCTTCTTCGGCGCTGCCTACGCCGATGCACGGAATGTCTTCCAGGGCCAGGGCCTGCTGGCAGCCCAGCAAGACATGGGGATCGTCCTCGACGATCAATACGCTCAGGTCATTGTTCATAGTGGCTCGGCAGGTAAGGGGCTTACCAACGGCAAACTGAGGATGAACGTGGTGCCGCCTTCCTCGGGGTGCTCCACGCCCAGGTAACCGCCCGCGGCGGCGGCCAGGCTCGCCGAGAGGGTCAGGCCCAGGCCGAGGCCCTGTTCGCCGGGTTTGGTGGTGAAGAATGGTTCGAACAAATGCTTGCGCGCCTGCTCATCGATGCCGTGGCCGTTGTCCCGCACTCGCAAGCGATACTTGCCTTCCAGGGGTTCGCCCTCGAGCCACAACCGTGGTTCGGTCCGGGTTTGCATGGCGTCCAGGGCATTGCCGAACAGGTTCACCAGGATCTGTTCCAGGCGCGTCTGGTCGATTTGCACCTGCACGTCATCGAAACGGCTGTGCACCTGGACAGACAGGCTTTCAAGGCGCCCCCCCAACAGCTGCAAAGCAGCCTCGACAGCCTTGCCGAGACTGGCCCGGCCCTGGTCGTCGCCGCGTCGGGCGAAGGAGCGCAGGCTGGCGGTGATCCGGCCCATGCGGTCGATCAGTTCATTGATGGTCTTGAGGTTGGCGTTGGCAATGTCCAGTTGGCCGCGTTCCAGAAAGCGCACGGTATTGCCGGACAGAGTGCGCAGAGCCGCCAGCGGCTGATTCAGCTCGTGGGCGATGCTGGTGGACATCTGGCCGATGGCTGCCAGTTTTCCGGCCTGGACCAGTTCGTCCTGGGCGCGGCGCAAGGTTTCCTCGGCCTGCCGGCGTTCGCGGATCTGGCCCTTGAGCCGCTCGTTGCTGGCCCGCAGGTCGCTGGTGCGTTCGGTAATCCGACGCTCGAGCTGGTTGTTGGCTTCCTGCAGGGCTTCGCGAGCGGCGAGGCGAGTGGCGATGACCTTGCGCCGCTCGTTCCAGGCAATCAGCAGGAACGCCACCAGGGCGAACGCCACGGCCACCAGAATGCCCTGGTTGATGGCTTGCCGACGCAGGTCTTCAAGTGGGGTGAGCAGGGTGAAGTTCCAGGGTGTATCGCTCAAGGGCCGGGTTTGCGACAGGTAACGGATGGCCTGCTTGTCGGCCGCCACTTCGGTGTTGGCGGGGAAGGTCAGTTTCTCCATGCCCTCGGCCAGCCGCTCCCGAGCCAGAGGCACCAGCTCGTTCAGCGGGAACCAGTAATATTGCAGGCTGCGGGCCAGGCGCTCCTTGGTTTCATCGCTTAGCGGCCGTACGGACTTGAGCCGTCGTGCCGGGTCGCTGGAAAGGATGATGACGCCGTTTTCGTCGCTGACGAAGGCTTCCAGGCGCGCCCGCTGCCAGCGCTCCTCCATGGCTTCGAGGCGCACCTTGACCACGGCCACGCCAATGATCTTGCCCTGTTGCTCCAGGCCATGGGCCAGGTAATAGCCGGGTTCGCCGTTGGTGCTGCCGATGCCATAGAAGCGCCCTGGCTGGCCGCGCACGGCGTTCTGGAAATAGGCGCGGAACGACAGGTCTTCACCCAGGTAACTGTCGACGTCACGCCAGTTGCTGGTGGCCATGACCCGGCCGGTGGTGTCCATCACATAAATGGCCCGGCTGCGGCTGCGCCGGTTGAGGCCTTCGAGGTATTCGTTGACGGTCTTGCGGTGTTCGGGCGTCGGATCGTCGAGCAGGGCCGAGACGCTGGACTCCAGCTCCAGCAGGCTGGGCAGGTACGTGTACTTGCTGATTTCGCTCTCGACCGCGCGGGCATGCAGCTCCAACTGGCGCTCGCCGTTTTCGGCAAGACCACGGATGCCGTAGTGCTCGCTGATCCAGAAGCCGAGGTAACCCAGGCCGATCGTCAAGGCGAGAATCAGCGGTGGCAGGAACAGGTGGCGGATCAGGCGGGGTTTCACGGCAAGTGATGGCGGCGCGGCGCGATAGAGGGTGGGGTCGCATTTCATCACAGTTGCCTTGGGTCAACCACAACACAAATCTACAGAGCAACTCCGGCCCCTTGTGGGAGCGGGCTTGCTCGCGAAGGCGGTGTGTCAGTCACATCGAGGGTGAATGTGCTGTCCTATTCGCGAGCAAGCCCGCTCCCACAGGGGAGTGGTGTTGTTTAGTGCTGCAGGATTTTCTCAAGGAAATGCTGCGCACGTTCGGAGCGGGCGCTGATGTCGCCGAAGAACTCTTCCTTCTTGCAGTCCTCGATGATCTGACCCTGGTCCATGAAGATCACCCGGTTCGCCACTTTGCGGGCGAAGCCCATCTCGTGGGTCACGCACATCATGGTCATGCCCTCGTGGGCCAGTTGCACCATCACGTCGAGCACTTCATTGACCATTTCCGGGTCGAGGGCCGAGGTCGGTTCGTCGAACAGCATCACCACCGGGTCCATCGCCAATGCGCGGGCAATCGCCACGCGCTGCTGCTGGCCGCCAGAGAGCTGGCCCGGATGCTTGTGGGCGTGGGCCGCGAGGCCGACCCGATCCAGCAGTTGCAGGCCTTTCTTGGTGGCCTCTTCCTTGCTGCGGCCCAACACCTTGATCTGCGCGATGGTCAGGTTTTCGGTGATGGTCAGGTGCGGGAACAGTTCGAAATGCTGGAAAACCATGCCCACCCGCGAACGCAGTTGCGGCAGGTTGGTCTTCGGGTCGGCAATGGAGGTGCCGTCCACCACGATGTCGCCTTTCTGGAACGGCTCCAGGGCGTTCACGCATTTGATCAGCGTGGACTTGCCCGAACCCGACGGACCGCACACCACCACCACTTCACCCTTGCTGACCTCGGTGCTGCAATTGGTCAGTACCTGGAAGTCCCCATACCACTTGTTGATGTTCTTGATAGAGATCATACGGCGAACCTTTTTTGCAGACGCTTGACCAGCAGCGAGGCGGCAAAGCTGATTGTGAAGTACACGAGACCTGCGATGATCAGGAACTCATTGGAGCGGCCGATGATGTCGCCACTGGCCCGCGAAGCATTGAGGAAATCCACCAGGCCGACGGTGTAGACCAGCGAGGTGTCCTGGAACAGGATGATGCTTTGTTGCAGCAGCAGCGGCGTCATCTTGCGAAACGCTTGGGGCAGGATGATCAGGCGCATGGTCTGGCCATAATTCATGCCCAGTGCCTGGGCGGCGCCCATCTGGCCCTTGGGAATGGACTGCACGCCGGCCCGAACGATTTCGCAGAAGTACGCCGCTTCGAACATCATGAACGCCACGACGCAGGAGCCGAACGCACCGATCGGGGTGTCTTCGCCGGTGATCCAGCGCAGCACGAACGGCACCGCCAGGTAGAACCAGGTGATCACCAGCAGCAGTGGGATCGAGCGGAAATAGTTGACGTACGCGCCGGCGATATTGGAAACCAGCTTGTTATGGGACAGACGCATCAGCGCCAGGATAGTCCCCAGGATGATCCCGCCGATGACGCCCAGGGCCATCAGCTTGAGGGTCATCACCATGCCATTCCACAAACCGGGAATGGCCGGGACGATGCCACTGAAATCGAATTCCATCATTTACCCCCCACGGAGATCAGGCCGGGCACCGCGACTTTCTTCTCTACCATGCGCATGAGCAGCATCAGGCTCATGTTCAGGGTGAAATAGATCAGGGTCGCCAGGGTGAAGGCTTCGAACAGGTTGGCGGAGAACTCGGCGGTCTGCTTGGTCTGCGCGAGCAGTTCCATCAGGCCGATCAGCGAGGCCACGGACGAGTTCTTGAAGACGTTGAGGAATTCCGACGTGAGCGGCGGAATGATGATCCGATAGGCTTGGGGCAGCAGCACATTCCAGTAGATCTGCGGCAGCTTGAAGCCCATGGCACGAGCAGCGGATTCCTGGCCGCGGGGCAGCGCCTGGATGCCGGTGCGCACTTGTTCGCAGACACGGGCGGCGGTGAACAGGCCCAGGCACACGACGACGCTCAGGTAGGCCGAGGTGGTCGGGTTCAGGTCTTGTTTGTACCACTTCTGCAGGTTTTCCGGCAGCAGGTCCGGTACCAGGAAGTACCAGATAAACAGCTGAACCAGCAGTGGCACGTTACGGAAGAGCTCTACGTAGCAGGTGGCGATGCCCGACACCAGCCGGTTCGGCACGGTGCGCATCACGCCCAGGATCGAGCCCAGCAGCAGGGCGATGATCCAGGCGGCGACGGCGATGGCAATGGTCCAGCCCAGGCCGGCTACGTACCAGTCGAGATAAATCTCGCTGCCCACGCCGGTGGACTTGAAGAACACGCCCCAGTCCCAGTTGTAATTCATCAGGGTCTCCCCTCAGATCGTTCGATGTACAAATGCCCGCCTGGGGAAGCTCCGTTCCCGTCCAGCCATGACGGCCAGGCACACGCGTTCGGCTCGACAACCACCGGTTCGAGTGTTTCCTAAAGTTGCCAGCAGGGAGTGACAAACCCCCTGAAAGGGCCAGGCCCCTTCAGGAGATAAGGTTAGTCAGAAATCAGGACTTCTTGTCGTCGGCCGCTTTGTCGGTCGGATTGGCGATCAGTGCCTTGAGCTCGTCGCTCATCGGGAAGTTCAGGTTCAGGTTTTTAGGTGGAATGGGCTGCATGAACCATTTTTCGTAGATCTTGTTGATCTCGCCCGATTTGTAGGTCGCCACGATGGCGTCATCCACGGCTTTTTTGAACGGCGCATCGCCTTTGCGCATCATGCAGCCGTAGATTTCGTACGACTGAGGCGTACCGGTAACAGCCCAGTCATCGGCCTTCTTGGCCTTGGCGGCTTCGCCGGCCAGCAGAGCGTCGTCCATCATGAACGCGACGGCACGGCCCGATTCCAGCATCTGGAAGGATTCGCCGTGGTCTTTGGCGGAAATGACGTTCATGCCCATCTGCTTGTCGGCGTTCATCGCCTTGAGCAGGCGCTCGGACGTGGTGCCGGCGGTGGTCACGACGTTCTTGCCTTTCAGATCGTCGAAGTCCTTGTACTTGGAGTCTTTCTTGGAGAGCAGGCGGGTGCCGATCTCGAAGATGCCGACGGAGAAATCAACTTGTTGCTGGCGTTCCACGTTGTTGGTGGTGGAGCCGCACTCCAGGTCCACGGTGCCGTTCTGCACCAGCGGGATACGGGTTTGCGAGGTGACCAGGTTGTACTTGACCTGCAGGTTCGGCATGTCCAGGTCTTTTTTCAGGGCCTCGACGACTTTCAGCTGGATGTCGTGCGAATAGCCGACCGGTTTACCGGAAGCGTCCGCGATGTAGGAAAACGGAATGGAAGCGTCGCGATGCCCGAGTGTGATGACACCGGACTCTTTGATCTTTTTCAGCGTGCCGGTCAGTTCGGCAGCAAAAGCTGGGGTGCTGATCAGAGCGGCAGCAATGGCTGCGCCCAGGAGATGGGGAACGATACGCATCGATGTTTCCTCGACATTGTTTTTTTTATTCCGGCCGGTTCGTCGGCCCTGAGTACTTGGAATGCCCGGTAGCTCCTGTTGTGCTGGCGCCCGGGCAAACGTCTCCACGAGTGTAGAGCATGACTCGTGCCAGGCCAGTTCAGTATGCTCAACACTTTGTTTTTAAAGGGAATTAATGTTTCGTTTCGGATTTTGTATAACTTGTTTATCCGGTTTGCCGAATCGACTGTAGGGTCGCGTTCGGAAAACCGAATACACAAAACGTCATGTCGACTCTTGTGGGGGAGGCAGTAAAAAGCCCCTGGTCCATGGATCCAGGGGCTTTGGTTGATCAGGTTGACGATCAGGCCGCTTCGATCTTGCGGCGATTGTGCTCGACCTTGTCCAGGTATTGCTGCAGTTTTTCCTGCTCGGCCGGCGTGGTGAACAAGCCCAGTTTGCTGCGGCGCCACAAGATGTCCTGGGCGCTGACGGCCCATTCGTCGCTGCACAAGTAGTCGACTTCCCGGGTGTAAAGGCCGCCACCGATGTGTTCGCCCAGGTCGGTCAGGCCATGCACGCCTTCAAGCATGCGCCAGGTGCGGCTGCCATAAGTCGTGGCCCAGCGGCGGGCGAGGTCGGTAGGTACCCAGTCGAACTTGTCGCGGATCGCCGAGCACAGCGCCTGCGGGGTGGTCATGTTTTCGCCGCCGGGAAGCGGATCTACAGCCGTCCAGCTCGGGCGCATCTGGGTAAAGTACGGCGCCAGTTGCGCCATGGCCGATTCGGCCAGTTTGCGGTAGGTGGTCAGCTTGCCGCCAAATACCGACAGCAATGGAGCTTCTTCGCCGCCGGCGGACAGTGCCAGTGTGTAATCCCGGGTGACCGCCGACGGATTGTCCGATTCGTCGTTGCACAACGGGCGGACACCGGAATAGCTGTGCAGGATGTCGTCGCGGCTGATCTGTTTCTTGAAGTGAGCGTTGACCACCTTCAGCAGGTAATCGGTTTCACCGTCGGTGATCGCGACTTTGGCCGGGTCGCCGGTGTATTCACGGTCGGTGGTGCCGATCAGGGTGAACTGGTTCAGATAAGGGATGGTGAACACAATGCGCTGGTCTTCGTTTTGAAGAATATGCGCGTGTTCGCCTTCATAGAGTCTTGGCACGATGATGTGGCTGCCCTGGATCAGGCGGATGCCGTAGGGCGATTCCATCTTCAGATCGTCGCGGATGAACTTCGCAACCCACGGGCCGGCGGCGTTCACCAGTGCCTTGGCGCGGATCGAAAACAGGCTGCCGTCGGCGCGTTCCAGGTGCAGGTGCCACAGGCCTTTGCTGCGGCGGGCATTCACGCAACGGGTGCGGGTGTGGATATGGGCGCCTTTTTCCCGGGCTGCCATGGCGTTGAGCACCACCAGTCGCGCGTCGTCGACCCAGCAATCGGAGTATTCGAAGCCTTTGGTGATCTCGCTTTTCAGCGCACTGTCGGCGCCGAATTTCAGGCTTTTCGAGCCGGCAAGCTGCTCGCGCTTGCCCAGGTGATCGTAGAGGAACAGGCCGGCACGGATCATCCAGGCCGGACGCAGATGCGGACGATGGGGCAGTACGAAGCGCATCTGCTTGACGATGTGCGGGGCCTTGGTCAGCAACACCTCACGCTCGGCCAAAGCTTCGCGTACCAGGCGGAATTCGTAGTGTTCAAGGTAGCGCAGGCCACCGTGGATCAGCTTGCTACTGGCCGAAGAGGTGTGGCTGGCCAGGTCGTCCTTTTCACAAAGGAACACCGAAAGGCCGCGACCGGCAGCGTCCGCGGCTATCCCCACGCCATTGATGCCACCGCCAATGACGGCGATGTCGTAGATCTCGGCGAGAGGGGGCGTAGGCAAGGTGGAAGTGGGCATCGGCTGGCCTCGGTTCTTTTCGCAATATTTGAATTCGAACATTTATGTTCATTTGCGAAAATACTAGCTCATAAAAGAGGCAGCGACCAGTCGACTTCGATTGAAAATACTGATCAAAGGAAACTGAAAGGAAAATTTTCGAACGTGGGAAGAGGCGGGGGAGCGGCGTGATGTACTTTTGTGGCGAGGGGATTTATCCCCGCTGGGCTGCGCAGCAGCCCTGGATTACAGAATCCCTCGCCACAGGGGACCGGGAGAGCGTCAGACCACTTCCAGCCGAATCTTGTGCTGGGTCAACAGTTGCGCCAGGGCCGGTACCGGTTGCTGGTCGGTCACCAGGCAATCGATCAGGCTGATTGGGCCCAGACGGACCATGGCGTTGCGTCCGAATTTACTGGAGTCTGCCGCCAGGATCACTTGCCGGGCGTTGGCGATGATCGCCTGGGAAACCCGCACTTCCTGATAGTCGAAATCCAGCAGGCTGCCGTCTTCGTCGATACCGCTAATGCCCACCAGGGCGAAATCCACTTTGAATTGGTTAATGAAGTCGACGCTGGCCTGGCCCACGACGCCGCCATCGCGCCGTACGTTGCCGCCAGCGATCAGGACTTCGAAATCGTCCTTCGCGCTCAGGGTCGACGCCACGTGAAGGTTGTTGGTAATGACTTTGAGATGGTTGTGGTTGAGCAGTGCCCGGGCGATGGACTCGGTGGTGGTGCCGATGTTGATGAACAACGAGGCGTGGTCGGGAATCTGGGCGGCAATGGCTTCGGCGATGCGTTGTTTCTCATCGCGCATCTGATCGGCGCGCATGGCGTAGGCGGTGTTTTCGACGCTTGAGTCGTAGGCGGCGCCACCGTGGTAGCGGCGCAGCAGGTTCGCCTCCGCCAATTGGTTGATGTCGCGGCGGATGGTTTGCGGAGTGACGACGAATAATTGCGCCATTTCCTCGATGCTGACATAGCCGCGCTCGCGGACGAGTTCGAGGATTTGCTGCTGACGGGGAGGCAGATTCATGGGGCGTCCTTTGGGCTGCCATACAAAATTTGCCCATGATGCCGCAGGAATCCACTCCCGGCCAGTTTCAGACCCTCAGCGACTCACTCAGCGTCTTCGTGAGGCTCCCAGTCACGGGTGCGGCTCACCGCTTTTTTCCAGCCAGCGTAGAGTGCTTCCTTCGCCTGCTCGTCCAGTTGCGGTTCGAATTCGCGCTCGATCATCGCTTTGCCGCGCAACTCTTCCAGGCTGCCCCAGAACCCGCAGGCCAGGCCGGCCAGGTAGGCGGCGCCCAGGGCAGTGGTTTCGCGCATTTTCGGGCGTTCGACCTGAGTACCCAGGATGTCGGCCTGGAATTGCATCAGGAAATTATTCGCCACCGCGCCGCCGTCAACGCGCAAGGCCTTGAGACGTTCGCCTGCATCCTGTTGCATGGCGTCGAGCACATCGCGGGTCTGGTAGGCGATCGACTCCAGTGTCGCGCGAATGATGTGATCGACCCGTACGCCACGGGTCAGGCCGAACAGCGCGCCGCGGGCATAGGGGTCCCAATAGGGCGCCCCCAGCCCGGTAAAGGCCGGCACGAGGTAAACGCCGTTGCTGTCCTTGACCTTGTTGGCGAAGTATTCGGTATCGAGGGCGTCGTTGATGATCTTCAGTTCATCGCGCAACCACTGCACGGTGGAACCGCCATTGAACACCGCGCCTTCCAGGGCGTAGGCCACTTCGCCACGTGGACCGCAGGCGATGGTGGTCAGCATGCCGTGGCTGGATTTGACGGCTTTGTCGCCGGTGTTCATCAACAGGAAACAACCTGTGCCATAGGTGTTTTTCGCCTGTCCAGGCTCTACGCACATCTGGCCGAAAAGAGCGGCCTGCTGGTCTCCGGCGATGCCGCCAATGGCGATGCCACTCTTGGTGCGGCCATAGATTTCCGACGAAGACTTCACTTCCGGCAACATTTCCCGGGGAATGTCGAGGATGTCCAGCATCTTCGCATCCCACTCCAGTGAATGGATATTGAACAGCAGGGTGCGCGAAGCGTTGGTGTAGTCGGTGACATGCACCTTGCCGCCGGTAAATTTCCAGATCAACCAGCTATCGACGGTACCGAACAGCAATTCGCCGTTGCGTGCACGCTCGCGGCTGCCTTCGACGTTGTCCAGGATCCACTTGAGCTTGGTGCCGGAAAAGTACGGGTCGGTCACCAGGCCGGTGGTGTCGCTGATGTACTGCTCATGGCCGTCGCGCTTGAGCTGCTGGCAGATTTCGGTGCTGCGCCGGCACTGCCAGACGATGGCATTGTAGATCGGGCGGCCGGTGGTTTTGTCCCAGACCACCGTGGTTTCACGCTGGTTAGTGATGCCGATGGCGGCAACCTGATCATGGTGCAGGCCAGCCTGGGCCAGCGCTTCGACCATGACCGCGCTCTGGGTGGCAAAGATTTCCATCGGGTCGTGTTCGACCCAGCCGGGCTGCGGGTAATGCTGGACGAATTCGCGCTGGGCGGTGCCGACCACATTGGCGTCACGATCGAAGATGATCGCCCGCGAGCTGGTCGTACCCTGATCGAGGGCAATGATGTAGTTCTTGTTCTGGATATCGGTCATGTCGATTGCCTTGGGACGTAGATAGGGATAAAGCCCACGGTGCACAGCAAGCGATGTGCACCGACTGTTTCAAGAGGTTCTGGCCTTGCCGTCAATGGCAGCGATTGCGTCCTTTGTAGCATGGGTGGCGCTGGGCAGGTGTCGGGCAATGAGCCCGCGATAAGCCGCGGCGCCCAGGCATGCACCGGCAATGGGTGCAAAAATCGGAATCAGGAAGTACGGAATGTCGCGTCCGCCCGTGAGGGAAATTTCACCCCAGCCGGCGAAGAAAGTCATCAACTTGGGGCCGAAGTCCCGTGCCGGGTTCATTGCGAAGCCGGTCAGCGGCCCCATCGAGCTGCCGATCACTGCGATCAGCAGGCCGATCAACAGCGGTGCCAGCGGGCCGCGAGGCAGGCCATTGTTATCGTCGGTCAGGGACATGATCACCCCCATCAAGATGGCGGTAATGATCGTTTCCACCAGGAATGCCTGGCCGGTGGACAGTGCCGGATGCGGGTAGGTCGAGAACACCGAGGCCAGTTCGAGGCTGGTTTGCGTGCCACGGATCATCTGGCGCGATTGTTCGAAATCGAAGAACAGATTGCTGTACAGCAGGTAGACCAGGAACGCGCCGCAAAAGGCGCCGCCCACCTGGCTGACCATATAAAGAGGCAGTTTGCGTTTTTCGAAGTCAGTGAAGATACACAGTGCGATGCTGACAGCGGGATTCAGATGTGCGCCGGAAATGCCCGCGCTGAGGTAGATCGCCATGCTGACGCCGACGCCCCAGATGATGCTGATCTCCCAAAGGCCAAAACTGGCACCCGCGACCTTGAGCGCTGCAACGCAGCCGGTTCCGAAAAAGATCAGTAAGGCAGTCCCCAGGAATTCGGCCAGGCATTGGCTGGAAAGGGACGGCTGTTGTAAATCGGTGGTCATGCAAAACCTCGGTCTTGTTGTTGTCCGCGCCCTGGAGAAGACTCCGATGACGCGTTTTTCACCGAGGCAGGATCCCCATCCTGAACTCGGGGTGTTGCGTATAGACATGAATTGTTGCTTTCAGTTTCGAAAAAATATAGACAAGAAACGCGGCTGTCAAAGGTCGAAAATGAACCACCGGTCACATTTGTACTATTCGTGGCATGAATGAATCCTGCTCTGGCCGGTTCTGGCATGAACGGGTGGCACGTCCCGAAGCCTTTTGGCTGTCGATCACTTAGAATCCTGCTCACTCTTTTTTGATTTCTTGTCAGGAGCGGTCATGACCCCCGCATTGGATCTGCTTAAAAAAGTGCGCGCCGAGCATCGTATTCATATCTATGAACATGATCCGAAGGCCGCCTCCTATGGCCTGGAGGCGGCGGAAAAACTGGCGCTGGATCCGGCACGGGTGTTCAAGACGTTATTGGCGGCCAGCGAAAAAGGTGAGTTGCTGGTGGCAGTGGTGCCGGTGGCAGGCACCCTGGATCTGAAAGCGCTGGCCCATGCCGCCGGCGTAAAGAAAGTCGAGATGGCCGACCCGACCGCCGCGCAACGCTCAACCGGTTATCTGCTCGGCGGTATCAGCCCGCTCGGCCAGAAGAAGCGCCTGCGCACGTTTATTGACAGTTCCGCCCAGCCGTTCCCCAGCATATTTGTCAGTGCAGGGCGACGTGGGTTGGAAGTGGAGCTGGCGCCTTCGGTATTGGCGGAGCATACCGGGGCGGCATTTGCGGGAATCGGCAGGGCCTGAAGTGGGCGGAACGCTATTCGGCACGAATGAGCGGGAGTGGTTGTCAGATATTTCATCCTCTGTAGGGTGAAATATTCGCCGATCTGTCTCTGGATGACCGACGTCGTTCCCCCTCATGCTGATGTCTCTATAAAAAGGAGAAGTGCCATGCAGCTTGCGTTTCATCAGGTCGATGCGTTCAGTGACCGTCCGTTCGGCGGCAATCCGGCGATGGTCTACAGGCTCGATGCCTGGTTGGCCGATGACTTGATGCAGAACATCGCTGCGGAACACAACCTGGCCGAAACCGCGTTTCTGGTGCGCGAGGGCCTGCAATGGCATATCCGTTGGTTTACTCCGACCACCGAGGTCCCGTTGTGCGGGCACGCCACGTTGGCCAGTGCTTATGTACTGTTTGAAATCTATCACGAACCCGTCGAGCGGCTGGATTTCACCTGCAAATCCGGACAGTTGAGCGTTACCCGCGAGGGTGATCGATTGTGGCTGGATTTTCCTGCCAGGATGCCCGGCGAAGTAGGAGCTTCCCTGGCGGTCCAGAGTGCCCTGGGCGTCGAGGCGGTGGATGTGTTGGGTTTCAACGAGCTGTTCGTGGTGCTTGAATCGGAACAGGCGGTCCTCGATTGCAAGCCGGACATGGCGGCGCTGGCGAAATTGCCCTGGCCCGGCGCCATCGTTACCGCGCCAGGCAGCCGGCATGATTTTGTCTCGCGTTACTTCGCCCCGGCGATCGGCATCAACGAAGACCCGGTAACCGGGTCGACTCATTGCAGCCTGATTCCTTACTGGTCCAAGCGCCTGGGCAAGCTGGGGCTGACGGCTTATCAATGTTCGGCCCGGGGTGGGACTTTGTTCTGCCGATTGGAAGGGGAGCGAGTGAAGATCGGTGGGAATGCGACGTTGGTAGCCAGTGGAACCTTGTCGCTGGGGTGACTCATCCAGTCAATGGAGCCGTCGTGGAAGCGAGCAAGCTCGCTCCCACAATGGCTTCGCATTCTGCGGTTTCAGCTGGCCGTGCTGTACCGCCGCACACCGCTTTCTACCGGCGGTAGATGCGCCGCTATGCTGCCCGAGGCCTGGAACAGCACCAGGTGCTCGGCCGACACGCGGATGCCAACATCGGCCCCGACCCGATGATCGGCGTGGCTCGGGAAGATCGACTCCAGCTGCGCGCCCGTAGGCAGTTGCAGGCGATACAGGGTCGACGCGCCCAGGAAGGTCTTGCCGACTATCCTGGCGGTGAGCGGGCTGTCTGGCGCATAGACGATATCGTCCGGCCGTAGCAGTACGTCCACTGCGCCACCGATGGGCCAGGTATACGCCCGATTGCCACGCAGCACGCCCAGCTCGGTCTTGACCGACTCCGGACTTTCGAGCTGGCCGCGAATGAAATAACCCTGGCCGATGAAGCTGGCGACGAAGGGGGTCAGTGGTTCGTGGTACAGGTTGTAGGGCGTATCCCACTGTTCCAGCCGGCCCTCCTTGAATACGCCGACATGATCGCTCACGGCGAAGGCTTCTTCCTGGTCGTGGGTCACCAGGATCGCGCTGGTGCCTCGGCTCTTGAGAATGTCCCGTACTTCATGGCTGAGCTTGCGTCGCAGCTCGCCGTCGAGATTGGAGAACGGCTCGTCGAGCAGCAGCAGTTGCGGCTCCGGTGCCAGCGCCCGGGCCAGCGCTACACGCTGTTGCTGGCCGCCGGACAGTTCATGGGGAAAGCGCTTGCCCAGATTCTTCAGGTTGACCAGCTCCAGCAACTCCCCGACCACACGATCCTTGTCCGGATGCTTGCGAATGCCGAAGGCTATGTTCTCGGCCACGCTCAGGTGGGGAAACAAGGCGTAGTCCTGAAACACCATGCCAATGCGGCGTTTTTCCGGGGCGAGGGTGAAGCCGGCACGGGAAATGGTTTCCCCCGCCAGCTGGATTTCCCCTTCGTGCACCGGCTCGAAGCCGGCAATCGCACGCAACGTCGTGGTCTTGCCACACCCGGACGAGCCGAGCAGGCAACCGATATCACCGGCGTTGAGGTGCAGGTTGAGGTTCTGGACGACCCGCTGGTCCTGGTAGCCGCAAGCCAGGTTGTGCAGGTTCAGCAGCAAGGAATGGCTCATGCGTGGCGGTACGCTGGCTCGACGAGAAACTCAAGCAGGGCCTTCTGCGCGTGAAGACGGTTCTCAGCCTGATCCCAGGCGACTGCGCGCGGATCTTCCAGGATATCGAAGCTGATCTCTTCGCCGCGGTGAGCCGGCAGGCAGTGCATGAACAGCACTTCAGGGTCCGCCAGGTCGAGCAGTGCCCGGTTGACCTGCAGCGGCGCGAACAGCTTGAGGCGCTTGGCGGTTTCCTCTTCCTGGCCCATGGAGGTCCAGACGTCGGTGCTTACCAGATGCGCTCCGGCCACGGCCAGTTTGGGATCGCGGACGATGGTCACCCGATCCCCGGCCTGGGCGAGGAGTCCGGCGTTGGGATCGTAGCCTTCGGGGCAGGCAATGCGCAGTTGGAAATCGAACTGGATCGCCGCTTCTATATAGCTGTTGCACATGTTGTTGCCATCGCCGATCCAGGCAACGGTCTTGCCCTGGATCGAGCCGCGATGCTCGAGAAAAGTTTGCATGTCAGCCAGCAACTGGCAGGGGTGCAGATCATCGGACAGGCCGTTGATCACCGGCACGCGGGAGTGGGCGGCAAACTCGGTCAGGGTGCTGTGGGCGAACGTACGGATCATCACGGCATCGAGCATGCCCGACATGACGATGGCGCAATCGCTGATGGGTTCGCCGCGGCCCAGCTGGGTGTCGCGGGGGGACAGGAAAATCGCCTGGCCGCCGAGCTGGATCATGCCGGCTTCGAACGAAATACGGGTGCGGGTCGACGATTTTTCGAAAATCATCCCCAGCACACGGTTTTTCAAGGGCTCGAACAGTACACCGCGGTTACGCAGGTCCTTGAGCTCCACGCCTCGACGGATCACGCCAAGCAACTCATCGGGCGTGAAATCCATCAGGGAGAGAAAGTGCCTTGCGCTCATTATTGACTACCTTTTTGTAACTGACCGCAGATGCTCAAAGCCTTGTTCAACAAGAAAACGGGCGAGACCTGCGGCAAAAGCCGCACGGGGCGACGAAAATAGGGGGAGGCGCGATATTGACATTAAATGTCGCGTATTACCAATAGTGCCACGCTTCAGAGGCATTCAGCGGAGCCGGCGCTTCCGTACGAGGGCGTTTTGAAGCCGGTTTCCTGGCAGCAGCCAGCTCTTTGTACACTGGCGTTGTACGGCTTGGCAATCAAGCGGGACGAGCACGGCGTTGGCGTCGGTTGGTTTTTGGGCCCGACCGGCAAGGGGAAGCTGCAGGTTGTCGGACGTGTAGCATTTCCTAACGCAAGGGGCTGGGTTATAAAAGGCTTCCTAGAGGCAGGAGCGTCGAAATGGATTCGAAAGAGCAACAATTGATGGAATTGCTGGGGCTGACAGCACGCTCCCTGACGCACCTCACCGCTGCGATAACTTCCATGTCGTTCGAGCTGTTGCGCAGCGACGATGAGGTCATCAAGGCCACCGGACGTCGCATGATCGATCGCATGGCGACCGTCAGCGGCGGGCTCGACGAGCATTGGCGTTTGATCGGCGAGTTGACCGGCGTACCCATTGCCCAGGAACAGGTGGAAACCATCGAGGAAATCCAGCTGCTGGAAGCTCCCGTCGAGCAGCCGTGAGGCCACTTCATCGGCAAGCCTGATGCCCGGCAATTCACGGGACGAACGTCGCTGGCGCGGTGGGGGGACAAGGGCCATAGTTTTGTTCCCGCGGCCAAAGTGCCCGCCACGAATAAAACAGAGGCTGGCCATGACCAAGACTCTTCATCACCGTGCATGCCATCTATGTGAAGCCATTTGTGGCTTGACCCTGGAGACCACTGAAACCGACGGCCAAGGCCTGGCGATCACCTCGATCAAGGGCGATCCGCTGGACAGCTTCAGCCGGGGGCATATCTGCCCCAAGGCGGTGGCCTTGCAGGATATCCAGAACGATCCGGACCGGCTGCGCCAACCCATGCAACGGGTGGGCAGTGAGTGGCACCCCATTGCCTGGGAGGATGCCTTCGCGCTGGTGGCCGAACGCCTGGCGGATATCCAGGCGCGGCATGGCCAGAATGCGGTGGCGGTCTATCAGGGCAACCCCAGCGTGCATAACTATGGGCTGATGACCCACAGTAATTATTTTCTGGGCCTGCTGAAGACCCGCAGCCGCTTTTCTGCCACGTCCGTGGACCAACTGCCCCATCACCTGACCAGTCACCTGATGTACGGCCATGGCCTGCTGCTGCCGATACCGGATATCGACCATACCGATTTCATGCTGATCCTGGGCGGCAATCCGTTGGCATCCAATGGCAGCATCATGACCGTGCCGGACGTGGAGAAGCGCCTGAAAGCCATCCAGGCCCGTGGCGGCAAGGTGGTGGTGGTCGATCCGCGTCGCAGCGAAACGGCCGCCATGGCGAGCCAGCATCTCTTTGTACGCCCAGGCGGCGACGCTGCACTGTTGTTTGGCTTGCTCAACACACTGTTCAGTGAGGATCTGACCCGTGACAGCCACTTGCCGGTAGATGGCCTGGAGGATGTGCGCCGGGCCGTGGCCCCCTTCACGGCCGAGGCCATGAGCCCGCTGTGTGCGGTGCCCGCCCCGCAGATCCGTCAGTTGGCCCGAGACTTTGCCGCAGCCCCTTCAGCTGTGTGCTATGGCCGGATGGGCGTTTCAACCCAAGCGTTCGGTACGCTGTGCCATTGGCTGATCCAGGTGATCAACCTGGTGACCGGCAATCTGGACCGGGTGGGTGGCGCACTGTGCACCGAGCCGGCGGTGGATCTGGTCGCCACCACTTCGGGCGGCCATTTCAACCGCTGGCAAAGCCGCGTGTCCGGCCGTCCCGAGTACGCCGGGGAGTTACCGGTGTCGACATTGGCCGAAGAGATGCTCACCGACGGCGAAGGGCAGATTCGTGCGTTGGTCACCGTGGCCGGCAACCCGGTGTTGTCCACACCTAACGGACGGCAACTGGAGCAGGCGCTGAATGGCCTGGAATTCATGGTCAGCGTGGACCTCTACATCAACGAAACCACACGCTACGCCGATCTCATCCTGCCTTCGACCTCGGCACTGGAAAACGATCACTACGACACCACGTTCAATCTATTCGCGGTGCGTAATGTGACCCGCTTCAACCGGGCGATCCTGCCCAAGCCTGAAGGGGCCCTGCACGATTGGGAAATCTTTGTCGGCCTGGCCGAAGCGTTCGCCGCGAGGACCGGCAAGCCACTCAAACCCACCCTGCCACCGGCGCAGATGATCGATCTCGGCTTGCGGGCAGGGCCATACGGAGACGCCTCGCCACATAAACTGTCCCTGGCCACCCTGTTCGACCATCCCCATGGCATTGATCTCGGTGCGCTCAAGCCCAACCTGGTTTCGCGGTTGAAAACCGAAAATCGGCGGGTACAGGCCGCTCCGGCAGTGATTCTCGCCGATCTTGGGCGTTTCGCCGCGCTTCAGGCGCCCAAGCCGGATGAACTGCTGCTGATCGGTCGCCGGCATGTGCGCAGCAACAATTCCTGGATGCACAATTTCCATCGGTTGGTGAAGGGCAAGCCGCGCCATCAGCTGTTGATGCATCCGGATGATCTCGCCAGTCGTGGGCTGAGCGATGGTCAGCGGGTGAAAGTCAGCTCGCGGGTAGGCATGATTGAAGTCGAGGTGCAAGGCTGCCCCGACATGATGAAAGGCGTGGTCAGCCTGCCCCATGGTTGGGGGCACGCCCGCCCAGGGGTGCAGATGAGCATTGCCAGCGCTCAGCCTGGCACGAGCGCCAACGACCTGACCGATGATCGTCAGCTCGATGAGTTATCCGGCAACGCGGCGCTCAATGGCGTACCGGTGACAGTGGCGGCTGCGTGAATTTGTCCCTGGAGGAGACCGAGCACCTTGCTCGGCTTTCCGTTACAATGCGCCACCGTGTCGACGACTTGAGTCGCGAAGTTTAAGCCGAGGTGCTCCATGGATATCATCGAAACCATTAAAGACCAGATTGCCAACAACACTGTCCTGCTTTACATGAAAGGCTCGCCGAATGCGCCACAGTGCGGTTTCTCGGCCAAGGCTGCCCAGGCGGTGATGGCATGTGGCGAGAAGTTCGCTTACGTGGACATCCTGCAGAACCCGGAAATCCGTGCCAACCTGCCCAAATACGCCAACTGGCCAACCTTTCCACAACTGTGGGTTGCCGGTGAGCTGATTGGCGGGAGCGACATCATGGTCGAGATGGCTGCCGATGGCTCCCTGCAGACCACGATCAAGGAAGCAGTGGCCAAAGCAGCGGCCAAGACCGAAGCCTGATTCACCCCGAACACATGTGGTAGCGAGCCTGCAACAGGCTCGCTACCACAATGGATTTGAGTTGTCCTTGAAATCCAGGCGATAAAAAGCCCCGCCTCTCGAAAGAGGGGCGGGGCTTTTTAGTGGCTCGCTTTTGAGGAAGTTATTCTTCGCCCATCTGCGATTGCAGGTAATTCTCAAGACCCACTTTGTCGATCAGGCCCAGTTGGGTTTCCAGCCAGTCGATGTGCTCTTCCTCGGACTCGAGAATGTCTTCGAGCAGTTCGCGGCTGCCGAAGTCGCCAACGCTTTCGCAGTGGGCGATGGCCGCTTTCAGGTCGGCATGGCCGGTTCGTTCGATACGCAGGTCACACTCAAGCATTTCCCGGGTATGTTCGCCGATGTGCAACTTGCCAAGGTCCTGGACGTTGGGCAGGCCTTCGAGGAACAGGATGCGTTTGATCAGCTTGTCCGCGTGCTTCATCTCGTCGATGGATTCGTGGTACTCGTGCTTGCCCAGCTTGTTCAGGCCCCAATCTTCGTACATGCGTGCATGCAAAAAGTACTGGTTGATCGCGACCAGCTCATTGGCAAGGATCTTGTTGAGATGCTGGATGACTGTAACGTCGCCTTTCATGATGAGGCCTGCCCTGTAATAGCTGTGTATAAGGCAGAGTTTGAGCTGCGTATTTCCGAGTGTCAAACCTAAGTTATTGAATAATAAATGAAAATTAATCGGAATAAGAATGTTTGTGTTCCGCGTCTGGAAGCTAAGCTTTTGATTTTCAGGCATAAAAAAACCGGACATGGAGTCCGGTTCTTTAAAAAGTCGTGTTCAGGCGGCGGTAAATTCTACCGGGTAGGGGATCGAAGCCTGGGCTGTTTGCACCTTGGCGAGGGTTTCACGTACCACTTCCTTGGCCAGGCACGCGCATTTGCCGCATTGGCTGGCTACGCCAGTGGCCTGGCGGACTTCGCGATAGCTGCAGCAACCTTCATAGATCGCTTCGCGGATCTGTCCGTCGGTGACGCCAGTGCAGAGGCAAACATACATAAGTAAGAACCGTCGCTGGTTGTGGCTTAAGTGCAACGGATCTTAATGTTAACGAGAATGATTGTCAAAGTGGTTTCCGAGGTACTCGGGCTAGAGCGGTGCCGAGCTGACGAACGGTTTTTTAGTGGCACTCTGGCGATTTTTCAATAACGCCCAAAATCCGTTGAGGACAGGCCAAACGTGCGGTGTATGATGGTCGGTCCTTGCGAAGTGGGTTCGTGTCACAGGGCTGTCGCTTGAGGGTGACAGGCTGGCGCGAACCTGAGTTTTTCACGTTATTACACCAGGAGATATCCAATGAGCGTACTCGTAGGCAAGCAAGCCCCTGACTTCACCGTTCCTGCCGTTCTCGGCAATGGCGAGATCGTCGACAGCTTCACCCTGTCCTCGGCCATCAAAGGCAAATACGGCCTGGTGTTCTTCTACCCACTGGATTTCACCTTTGTCTGCCCGTCCGAGCTGATCGCGCTGGATCACCGCATGGACGACTTCAAGGCTCGCAACGTTGAAGTGGTTGCCGTTTCGATCGACTCGCACTTCACCCACAACGCCTGGCGTAACACGCCGATCAACGGCGGCGGCATCGGCCCGGTGAAATACACCATGGCGGCCGACATGAAGCACGAAATCGCCAAGGCCTACGACGTGGAGTCCGAAGGCGGCGTGGCTTTCCGTGGCGCGTTCCTGATCGACGACAAAGGCGTGGTCCGCTCGCAGATCGTCAATGACCTGCCACTGGGCCGCAACATGGAAGAGCTGATCCGTCTGGTCGACGCGCTGCAATTCCACGAAGAACACGGCGAAGTCTGCCCTGCCAACTGGAAAAAAGGCGATAAAGGCATGACCGCTTCTCCGGAAGGCGTTGCCGCCTACCTGGGTGAGCACGGCGACAAGCTGTAAGCGAATCAGGCATAAAAAAAACCGGCCCCTCGATGGGCCGGTTTTTTTTTATGGGAGTTTTAAACTGAAATACAGTGTCTGTGGCATTGATTTCAGTCGTCGAAATCCTGCCAGCCGCCCATTTCCTTCCACCGATTGACGATGCCGCAAAACAGCTCAGCGGTTTTCTCGGTGTCGTAGCGGGCCGAGTGGGCTTCGCGGCCGTCGAAATCGATGTCCGCAGCCTGGCAGGCCTTGGCCAGTACGGTCTGGCCGTATGCCAGGCCGGCCAGCGTCGCGGTGTCGAAGCTGGAGAACGGGTGGAACGGGTTGCGCTTCATGTCCAGGCGTGCGACGGCGGCATTGAGGAAACCCAGGTCGAAGCTGCTGTTGTGGCCAACCAGGATCGCACGCTTGCAGCCGTTGGCCTTGAGCGCCTTGCGCACGCCACGGAAGATGTCGGTCAGCGCGGTTTCTTCACTCACCGCCATGCGCAACGGGTGGTCGAGCTTGATCCCGGTGAACTCCAGGGCCGCCGCTTCGATATTGGCGCCTTCGAACGGCTCGACGCGGAAGAAGTAGGTGTGATCGGGGAACACAAAGCCTTTTTCGTCCATGCCGATGGTGGTCGCCGCGATTTCCAACAACGCATCGGTGGCGGAGTTGAAACCGCCGGTTTCTACGTCGACGACCACCGGCAGGTAACCCCGGAACCGAGCTGCCATGGGGTGACGGGCGCCGCCCGAACCCGCGTTGCCCTCCAGTTCGTCGTCGAAATGCTCTTCACTCACGCGGTTTCCTCCAACAGGCGCCAGCGCAGTTTTTCACCGGCGCGCAGCGGAATGACAGTCTGCTCGCCGAAGGGCAGGCTGGCGGGGGCGGTCCACTCGTCGCGAACCAGGGTAATACGATCGGTGTTTACCGGCAGTCCGTAGAAGCGCGGCCCGTGCAGGCTGGCAAAGCCTTCAAGCTTGTCCAGCGCATTGCGCTGCTCGAACGCCTCGGCATACATCTCGATAGCGGCGTAAGCGGTGTAGCAACCGGCACAACCGCACGCGGCTTCCTTGGCATGGCGAGCGTGGGGCGCCGAGTCCGTCCCGAGGAAAAACTTGGCGCTGCCGCTGGTGGCGGCGTCGAGCAAGGCCTCTTGATGGGTGTTGCGCTTGAGGATCGGCAGGCAATAGAAATGTGGCCGGATCCCACCCACCAGCATGTGGTTGCGGTTGTACAGCAGGTGATGGGCGGTGATCGTCGCGCCGACAGTGGCCGGGGCCTCGTTGACGAACTGCACGGCATCGCCGGTGGTGATGTGTTCGAACACCACCTTGAGCGTCGGGAAGCGCTCGACAACGCGGCGCATATGCTCATCGATGAAGATCTTCTCGCGATCGAACACGTCGACTTCGCCGCGAGTGACTTCGCCGTGGATCAGCAAGGGCATCCCGACTTCGGCCATGGCCTCCAGTGCCGGGAAGATCTTGTCGATGCTGGTGACACCGGAATCCGAGTTCGTCGTGGCGCCGGCAGGGTACAGCTTGGCGGCATGGACGAAGCCGCTGGCCTTGGCGTCGCGGATCTCCTCTGGTTGGGTACGATCGGTGAGGTAGAGCACCATCAACGGCTCGAAGCGGCTGCCGGCCGGGCGCGCGGCGAGGATACGCTGGCGATAGCCATCGGCCTCGGTGGCGTTGCGCACGGGCGGAACCAGGTTAGGCATGATGATCGCGCGCCCGAAGGTGCGCGCGACATCGGCGACGGTATGGGTCAACACAGCACCATCGCGAAGATGAATATGCCAGTCGTCGGGACGCAGCAGGGTCAGGCGGTCGGACATGGGGGGCTTCCAGGCGGGTCAAACTGTGGGGAATGCTACCGGAAAAGACAGATGCAGGCACCCGCTATCAAGTTTTGCCACAAGTTACCGATAGCCCTTCCAGGTATGTCATTAATTCGTGCAGCGTGCCGGCCCGGCCATGCCCTTAGCGTGTATCGATTCTGTATAAAAGCCAGTGGAGCCTCCCGTGCGCCAGCGTTATCTAGCCTTGCTCAGTGTGTTTGCCAGCCTTCCCGCCATGGCGCTCACTTTCCAGACCCGCCTGGAGAGCATTGAGTGGACGGTCGAAGGTGACAAGTTCGAGTGCCGGCTCAGCCAGCCGATCACCGATTTCGGCAGCGGCGAGTTCGTGCGCCGGGCCGGTGAACAGGCCACGTTCCGGCTCAAGGTCTATAACCCGATGCTCGGTGGCGGATCCGCGACCTTGCTGGCCGCCGCTGCGCCGTGGCAACCGGGACGAGGCGACATCAATCTCGGCTCGGTCAGGCTCGGCAGTGGCGATGTGCTGTTCAACAGTTCCCAGGTCCAGGCGGGTCGGCTGATCAGCGGGTTGATGGAAGGCCGTAGCCCGGTGGTGCGCCGCAACACCGAGGACGGGCGGGTGTCGGAGGTCCGGTTGCTGCCGGTACGCTTCAACAAGGCTTTCAGCGACTATCAAGGCTGCGTGGCGAAACTGTTGCCCAAGAATTTCGAGCAGGTGAAGCAGACCCAGATCGGCTTTCCTGGCGAAGAAGTCGAACTCGATGCGCGTGCCAAGGCTCAATTGCAGGTGATGATCGATTTCATCAAGGCCGACCCGAGCGTCAATCACGTCGAGCTTGACGGTCATTCCGACAACAGTGGCAACCGCTTGACCAATCGTGAGCTGTCACGCCGCAGGGCCCTGGCCGTTCAGGAGTTCTTCAAGGCCAATGGCTTCCAGGAGTCGCAGATTACCGTGCGCTTTCATGGCGAGCGCTACCCCCTGGTCCCCAATACCAATGCGGCTAACCGCGCCAAGAACCGCCGCGTGGTCGTCCAGTTGTCGCGCGTGTCCCCTACCGAAGCGCCGACACCCCAACCGACCGCTCAGCCTGCACCCCCTGTTCCTGCTGCCGCACCTGTCCAGAAACCCGCTCCCACGGCTGCTCCAGCCAAGGCTCCGGCACCGGCCGCTGCTCCGGCCAAGACCGCGGCACCGACGCCCGTTCCGGCAACTGCACGAACCTCCTGACTCGATAGGGTCGTCGCGCGTTCGACATAATCTGTCGCTTCGTCGTCATAAGCTGTCGCGCCTCTGTAAATTATCCGCGCCGGACGTTAGACTTCACGGCTTTCCGTACAACCCGTGGAGTGATGGCATGGCGGACGTAAACAAGGTCGTTCTGGCGTATTCCGGCGGCCTGGACACTTCGGTGATCCTCAAGTGGCTGCAGGACACTTATAACTGCGAAGTGGTGACTTTCACCGCTGACCTGGGGCAGGGCGAAGAAGTCGAACCTGCACGCGCCAAGGCTCAGGCCATGGGCGTCAAAGAGATCTACATCGATGACCTGCGCGAAGAGTTCGTCCGCGACTTCGTGTTCCCGATGTTCCGTGCCAACACCGTCTACGAAGGCGAGTACCTGCTCGGTACGTCCATCGCCCGTCCGCTGATCGCCAAGCGTCTGATTGAAATCGCCAACGAAACCGGCGCCGACGCCATTTCCCACGGTGCCACCGGCAAAGGCAACGACCAGGTGCGTTTCGAGCTGGGCGCTTACGCCCTCAAGCCCGGCGTTAAAGTCATCGCCCCTTGGCGCGAATGGGACTTGCTGTCCCGTGAAAAACTGATGGACTACGCCGAGAAGCACGGGATTCCGATCGAGCGTCACGGCAAGAAAAAATCTCCGTACTCGATGGATGCGAACCTGCTGCACATCTCCTATGAAGGCGGCGTGCTGGAAGACACCTGGACCGAGCACGAAGAAGACATGTGGCGCTGGACCGTTTCCCCGGAAAAGGCCCCCGACACCCCGCAGTACCTGGAACTGACCTATCGCAACGGTGACATCGTCGCGCTGGACGGCGTGGAAATGAGCCCGGCCACCGTGCTGGCGACCCTGAACCGCATCGGCGGTGAACACGGTATCGGTCGACTCGACATCGTCGAGAACCGGTATGTCGGCATGAAATCCCGTGGTTGCTACGAAACCCCGGGCGGTACCATCATGTTGCGCGCTCACCGGGCAATCGAATCGATCACCCTGGACCGTGAAGTGGCTCACCTGAAAGACGAGCTGATGGCCAAGTACGCCAGCCTGATCTACACCGGCTACTGGTGGAGCCCGGAGCGTCTGATGTTGCAACAGATGATCGACGCCTCCCAAGTCAACGTGAACGGTGTCGTGCGCCTGAAGCTCTACAAGGGCAACGTGATCGTCACCGGGCGCAAGTCCGACGACTCGCTGTTCGATGCCAATATCGCGACCTTCGAAGAAGACGGTGGGGCCTACAACCAGGCCGACGCGGCCGGCTTCATCAAGCTCAATGCCTTGCGCATGCGCATTGCGGCAAACAAGGGCCGCAAGCTGTTCTGATCCAAAAAAAGGCCTGCCATGTGCAGGCCTTTTTTGACCTTTCCTCCCTGTTCGTGTCGCGCGCCTGTCGCAGATGCTTCTGCGTGTCTCTCATTCCTCCTGTCCGCCTGCTCGGAGCGGTGGCTTATCGTGGCTGTAGACAACGTACAGGGTGATTTCCCCAGGCTTTGTGGCTTGCTTGGGTCGTTTTGACCGACGAGCCTCGACCCGAAGTTCCGGATGGCTGCACAGGAAGAACACCACACGTTGTGTCGGATGGCTTTCCCGGTGCAGATGTATCAGCCAAACCCTCGTCTTGCGTGGCTGATGCCACACGCGTTTGTGTCGACCTGTCGAATCGTCCATCGTCTTGACGAAGTGTTTGTTCTTGCGGAAATCTGACGGTGAATATAACGAGCGGTAGTTGAAGTTGAGTGTAATGAAGAAGAGCAGCAGCAGATAAAAGGGAAAGCTGATCAGGAACCACAGATAATATTCGCGATCCTGATCATCCAGGAACGGCAAGGAAATGGCTGCGGAGGTTTCGGATAATGTCGCGAATATGGCAATCAATGTCATCGGGTTGGTAATGGTCTTCAAGGGTTTGTTCATGGTGGAGGCTCATGGATTATTTAGGCTCGGTGATTGATGTTTAATAAAGTTTTAATAGCGTCGGGGTTGTATGGGAGGCCGGACAAGGGCGTTTCTTGTTATGTTCGTCGGATTGACTTTGGCGGGTCTTCTTATATAAATCCATATGTATCGGTGCGTAATGGGTGCTGATTTATTGATAAATAATTCAGTAACTTTTTATGAGTCGCAGGCTGTTGTGGTCAGCGGTCAAGCGTGTCGCTGAACCAAAGCTCTGCCGTTCTTGGGGTTGCTTGCGCTGTCGGAAAAGCGATCCTCTCCCGCTGGACAAATTCTTGGCACATTATTTCCAGGCTAATTTGTAGGAATTTTCTGTGTTGCTTGTAGGTTGCGTCTTTCGGTGTGAGCGGTCAGGGGGGGCAGCATGCCAAGGTAGAAATGACTAGGCTATTGTGCGTGCTCTAAAAACTCGAACAGCGAAGTTGGATTTGCCCATGAATAAAGTGCTGATCGTGGATGATCATCCCGTCATTCGTCTTGCTGTACGTTTGCTGATGGAGCGTCATGGATATGAAGTTGTTGCCGAAACGGATAACGGTGTCGATGCCCTTCAACTTGCCCGAGAGCAGTCGCCGGATATCGTTATTCTCGATATTGGCATTCCGAAACTGGATGGACTGGAGGTGATTGCACGGCTGGCCTCCAATCCTTCGCCCCTTAAAGTATTGGTATTGACCTCCCAATCCCCCGGGCATTTTTCGATGCGTTGCATGCAGACGGGCGCGGCTGGTTATGTATGCAAGCAACAGGATCTCACCGAGTTATTGAGTGCAATCAAGGCGGTATTGTCCGGCTATAGTTATTTCCCTAACCAGGCACTGCATACGGTTCGTTCAAGTCTGGGGAATGCCAGCGAGTCGGATATGGTGGACCGTCTGTCCGGGCGGGAAATGATGGTGCTGCAACAACTGGCGCGTGGCAAAACCAATAAGGAAATTGCAGATGGGATGTTCTTGAGCAACAAGACCGTCAGTACTTACAAGACCCGCTTGTTGTTGAAGCTCAATGCCCGTTCGCTGGTCGATCTGATCGAACTGGCGCAACGTAACGGGCTGGTGTGAGGCTTGCGGTGAGGCGTACACGGTAAAAAGCCTCCATCAGGGAGGCTTTTACGTGTCAGAGATCAAAGTCGTAGTCGGCCAATTGCTTTTGCAGGCGACGCTCTTCCAGCAGGTTATCGATGGTGCGGCGTTTGCTCAGGTTGGTCTTGGGGACCTCCACCACCACCGGTTCGATGTCTTCGGCTTCAGCGGCGATGAAATCGTCTTCTACATCCAGTTGTTCTTTACCAGTACTCATGGGTTCGACTCCAGGCTAAGGCTGCCTTTGGCGCTCCTTATATCGATAAACACCCAGCGGGTAAAAAAGATTTTTTCAATCGGCGGATCAATAAAAGTAATAGAGCTTCAATCGTCGGAGGTCTTGTGCTTGTACTCGCATAAGTCCTCGATCCTGCAACTGCCGCAGCGGGGCTTACGCGCCAGGCAGACGTAGCGCCCGTGAAGGATCAGCCAATGATGGGAATCGAGCAGGTACTCCTTGGGCACGAACTTCATCAGTTTCTTTTCCACCTCCACCACGTTTTTTCCGGGGGCCAGGCCGGTCCGGTTGCTGACACGGAAGATATGGGTGTCAACCGCCATGGTCAGCTGATGAAATGCTGTGTTGAGTACCACGTTGGCGGTCTTGCGACCGACACCCGGAAGGGCTTCCAGGGCTTCGCGGGTCTGGGGAACGACGCTGCCATGGCGTTCGATCAGCAGGCGGCAGGTTTCAATCACGTTCTTTGCCTTGCTGTTGAACAGCCCGATGGTCTTGATGTATTCGGACAACCCTTCGACGCCCAAGGCGTAGATCGCCTCCGGGGTATTGGCAACGGGGAACAGCTTGGCGGTGGCCTTGTTGACACCGACATCGGTGGACTGGGCTGACAGAATCACCGCAATCAACAACTCGAACGGCGAAGAGTAGGCCAGTTCGGTTTTCGGTTCCGGGTTGTCTTCGTGAAAACGGCGAAATATTTCCAGGCGCTTTGCGGCATTCATGGGCGCGGCATTTCCTTGGGCGATGGTGGGGATTTCACGGATTCCAGGGCCGCCAGCAGCAAGCCGAGCAGGAGGAACCCGCCTGGGGCCAGTTGGGCCAGTGGCGTGCCGTGGCCGATCAATTCGCGCAGGGCACCCAGGCCGACCATCAACAAGCCGAACAGTCCGGCGAGTCGGGCATGGCCTGGCAAGCGAGACTCGACGAAGACGTGGTCGTGTTCCAGCACCACGCAGCTCAGGGCTATCCAGCCGATGTACAGGCTTGATGGTTGATAGGCCGCCGGCGCCCAAGCCTGTGCGGCAAGGCTTGCGCAAGCGGTGAGGGTGGCGGCCAGCACGACGGAGGCCAGCCGTCGCTGCCAGATCGTCAGACGAGGTCGCAGAGGAGTGATGGCCAAGCCGTGGGCGATGCTGATCAACGTCCATGCCAGCCACAGGCCCAGCGCACTTTTCAACGCATGGCTCGCACCGATCAGGGGAACCAGTAACAGGCCGCGTGCCAGTCGGGATGAGACGGTCATTGTGTAGCCCCTGCGGCCAAGGCAACCTTGTGCTCGTCAAAATAACGCAATGTGTCGTGTACCGCCTGGAGGACAGCCCGGGACGTTACCGTCGCGCCCGCCAATTGGTCGAACTGGCCCTGCTCTTTTTTCAACGCCCAGTCGCTGTCGAGGGTGGACTGCAGCGATCTGCCGTTGAAAGTCCGCAGCCAGGCATTGGGCCAATCGGCAATCGCCGCGCCCAGACCAGGTGTTTCAGACTGATGGAGGGTCTTGACGCCCAGCAACCGACCCGAAGTGTCGATGGCGATCATCAGCTCGAGGGTGCCTTCATAGCCCAACGCCTGAGTGCGAAACAGGATGGCAGAGGGCTGGCCGGAACGGGTCGCAAGGTAGCCGCTCAGCAACGTGCTATGCGCCAGGGGGACGGGCTTCATCAAGACCGCCAATGGTTGATTGTCGTAAAGGTCGGCTGGTAGTACGTCGAGCAAGGTTCTGTTGGCGTTGGCCTGGCGTCGGGCTTCGATGCGCTCGACGGTGCCGATCTGCATGAGGTAGGTAGCCCCGACGCCCAGCACGGTCAACAGGATCAGGATCGTAATACCACGGGAATTGCTCATGTCGCCTGCCGCCTTTGCCGTGCCTCGGCGAAACGCTCCAGCGCCGGCACGCCAAGATTCATCAGCAACACTGCAAAGGCTACGCCGTCGGGGTAGCCTCCCCAAGTGCGGATCAAGTAGACCAGCAGCCCCACGCCCACGCCAAACAGCAGGCGGGCAAGCGGAGCCTTGGCCCCCGAGACGGGTTCGGTCACGATAAAGAACGCACCCAGAAAAGTCGCTCCGGTGAGCAAGTGAAACAGCGGTGAGCCATGGGATTGCGAGCCCGAACCGTTCCAGCACAGCAGGCTGATGATGAACAGGCTGGCCAGCATGCCAACCGGCGCATGCCAGCTGAACACACGTTGCTGCAGTAGAAACAGGCCGCCTGCCAGGAAAGCCAGGTTGACCCATTCGATGCCTTTTCCACCAAAGCGTCCGAACGCCGGGTGGCTGGCGAACAGTTCGTCTATGGTCAGGCTGCTATTGATGCGCAGGCTGTCCAGCGCTGTCGCGCCGGCCCACGCATCGGCTGGTGGATGAATGCCGAAGACCTGTTGCAGGCCTTCGAGCAAACCGACGCCGTAGGGTGTTGGCCATTGGCTCATATGGGAGGGAAACGCCACCAGTACCAGGGCATACCCGAGCATTGCCGGGTTGAACGGATTGGTGCCAACGCCGCCCCACAGGTGTTTGCCGAATAACAGGGCGCAGGTGGCCGCGGTCACGGTCAGCCACCAGGGGCAATACGCCGGCAGGGCCAATGCGAGCAGTGTGGCGCTGACCAGCGCGCTGCCGTCGTTGAGTTCGGGGGTGAGCGGCCGATGTCGCAAGCGCAGGACCAATGCTTCGACGCCCATCGCGGTGAGCCCGGATAACAGCAGATTGAGCGCAACGCCCCAACCGTAAACCCACATCAGTGCCAGTATCCCGGGCAGGGTCGCCAGCAGCACGCGCCTCATTGCTTGCCGCAGCGCATGCTGCGAGGCGTCAGGACCGGGCATGAGCGTCCACCAGGTGTTCGGCGTCCTTCACCGCTTTCTCCAGGACCTCCAGCGCTTGATCCGCGACGGCCGCCGCCCGGGCTTTGCTCAGCTCCGCACGCCGCATCGCCAATTGAATCTTCGCCCGTTTCAACTCCGCATCTGGTGCTGGTGCCACAGGTGGCGCGGCGTTCTCCAGTTGCGCCAGGGCCTGTTCCGCTGCTTCGAATTGGCGTTGCAGCAGGATCAGCTGCGACTGCTGTTCAAAGGTCGGTGGATGACCGAACGCTTTCAGGGACTTGTTCAACTGCGCCCGGCTCATCGCCAGGTCGATCTTGGCTTTTTTCAACGCAGCGTCGGCACTGGCGGCTTTTTGTGCACGCACCCGTTCAAGTGCGGCTTGTACGGGGTCAAGCGTCTGCTCCGCCACCTTTGTCGCGCGCTGGTTACGGGCCAGACGCTCGGCCTGACGCTGTTCTTCTTCGCGACGCAGGCGTGCGTTGCGCTGTTCGAAACGGTGCCTGGCGTGATTGCGCTTGGCGGTTCGCGCCCGCTGTTCTTCGACGCTGAAAGCCAGGCCACCAATGATCGGCAGCACGGTCGCGGCCGGCAGCGGTCGCATCTCGATGCAATCGACCGGACAAGGCGCCACGCAAAGGTCGCAGCCGGTGCATTCATCGATGAGCACGGTGTGCATCAGTTTCGCCGCCCCGACGATGGCATCCACCGGACAGGCCTGGATGCACTTGGTGCAGCCGATGCACTCGGCCTCACGAATGAAGGCGATTTGCGCAGGGGCCGTGCCGCGACTGGTGTCCAGCTCCACCACGGGCACTTTCATCAGTTCGGCCAGGGCCGAGATGGTTTCGGTTCCGCCGGGCGGGCATTTATTGATCGGCTCTCCGGCGGCGATGCCTTCGGCGTAGGGTTTGCAGCCCGGATGGCCGCACTTGCCACATTGGGTCTGTGGCAGCAGGGCGTCGATACGTTGAATCAGGTTCATGTCTTGACCAGCCCGCGCAATCCAAGGAACGCCACCGCCATCAGTCCGGCACCGATCAACTGAATCGGCAGGCCACGCAAGGGCAGGGGAATATCGTTATCGATAGTGCGCTGGCGCAAATCCTCGAACAGGCTCAACACCAGCCAGAAACCCAGCCCGGCGCCCAGGCTCAAAGCCATGGCGTGGAGCAGTCCTTGATCGTCCTGGCTGTTGAGCAGCGCGACGCCCAGTATACCGGCGTTACCAAGCAGCAGCGGCCAAAGGCCCTCGAACGACAGCGCTGGCAACCAGCCGGACAAGAGGCGCAGCAACGGCCCGATCAGCAGCACGCTCAAGGGCAGCCAGACGAACAGGCGCAGGAAGGTGAGGTTGGCCGGTACCAGCAGCCAATGGTCGATGGCATGACCCAGGGTGCCGACCATCAGCATCAGGCAGGTCGACGCCAGGCCCAGGGCATGCACCTGTTTTCTTCCTTCCACCGCCAACAGCGGATCGACGCCCAGCGACCAATGCAACACCAAGTTGTTGATCAAGGCAGTGCCGAGCAGTGTGAGGAAAAGGTCAGACATGGTATGTGAGGAACAAGGAGTCTGTTACAGGTATGAGCATTATCCGGCACGCGACCGGATACGAAAATCCCACAGCCGCCGGCAAGGCGACTGTGGGATCGGTTACAGCGCGCCGTCGCGGTTACTTGATTCGCTGACCCGGCTTGGCGCCGCTGTCGGGGCTCAGCAGGTAGATTTCCTCGCCGCCCGGGCCGGCCGCCATCACCATGCCTTCCGAGACACCGAAGCGCATTTTGCGAGGCTTGAGGTTGGCGATCATCATCGTCAAGCGGCCTTCGAGCTTCGCCGGGTCCGGGTAGGCACTCTTGATGCCGGAGAACACGTTGCGTTGCTCATCGCCGATGTCCAGGGTCAGGCGCAGCAGCTTATCGGCACCCTCGACGGCTTCCGCCTTGACGATCAGGGCGACGCGCAGGTCGACGGCGGCAAAGGTGTCGAAGTCGATTTCCGGCGACAACGGGTCCTTGGCCAGTTCGCCATTGCCGGCGGGAGCGCCGGTGTCGGTCTGGCTGGCGGCCAGGTCTTCCTTGGAGGCGTCGATCATGGCTTGCACCTTGGCGGCGTCGATGCGGGTCATCAACGGTTTGAATTCGTTCAGTTGATGGTTGCTCAGCAGGGCCTGATGATCGTTCCAGGTCAACGGCGCAACGTTCAGGAACGCTTCGGCATCGGCGGCCAGCAGCGGCAGCACCGGCTTGAGGAAGATCACCAACTGGCGGAACAGGTTGATGCCCAGAGCGCAGATGGCCTGGACTTCGTCCTGCTTGCCTTCCTGCTTGGCCAGCGACCACGGGGCCTTGTCGGCGATCCAGGCATTGGCGCGGTCGGCCAGGGCCATGATTTCGCGCATGGCACGGGCAAAGTCGCGGCTCTCGTAGGCATCGGCGATGCTTGGCGCCGCTGCCAGGAAGGCGTCGGTCAGTTCCGGCGCGGCATTACCCGCCACCAGCACACCGGCATTGCCCTTGTGGATGAACCCGGCGCAACGGCTGGCGATGTTGACCACCTTGCCCACCAGGTCGGAGTTGACCTTCTGCACGAAGTCTTCGAGGTTCAGGTCCAGGTCGTCGACGCCACGGCCCAGCTTGGAGGCATAGTAGTAGCGCAGGTATTCCGGCGACAGGTGGTCCAGGTAGGTCCGGGCCTTGATGAAGGTGCCGCGGGACTTGGACATCTTCTGGCCATTGACGGTCAGGTAGCCGTGGACGTTGATGCCGGTCGGCTTGCGGAAACCGGCGCCTTCGAGCATGGCGGGCCAGAACAGCGCATGGAAGTTGACGATGTCCTTGCCGATGAAGTGATACACCTCGGCCGTGGAGTCCTTGCCCCAGAACGCGTCGAAGTCCAGCTCAGGCGTGCGATCGCAAAGGTTCTTGAAGCTCGCCATGTAGCCGATGGGCGCATCCAGCCACACGTAGAAATACTTGCCGGGCTCGCCGGGGATTTCGAAACCGAAGTACGGCGCATCGCGGGAAATGTCCCACTCTTGCAGGCCAGAGTCGAGCCATTCGGCGAGCTTGTTGGCCACCGCGTCGTGCAACGTGCCACTGCGGGTCCAGGTTTGCAGCATCTCCTGGAAATCCGGCAGCTTGAAGAAGAAATGCTGGGAGTCCCTGAGCACCGGGGTGGCGCCGGAAATCGCCGATTTCGGGTCTTTCAGGTCGGTCGGTGCGTAGGTGGCACCGCATTTTTCGCAGTTGTCGCCGTACTGGTCTTCGGTGCCGCATTTCGGGCAGGTGCCCTTGATGAAGCGGTCGGCCAGGAACATGTTCTTTTCCGGGTCGAAATACTGGGTGACCGAACGGGTGGCGATGTGCCCGGCGTCACGCAGCTTCAGGTAGATCTGGCTCGACAGCTCACGGTTTTCTTCGGCGTGAGTGGAGTGAAAGTTGTCGAAGTCCACCAGGAACTCGGCAAAGTCGGCGCTGTGTTCGGCCTGGACGTTGGCGATCAGTTGTTCCGGGGTGATGCCTTCCTTTTCCGCGCGCAGCATGATGGCCGAACCGTGGGCGTCGTCGGCGCAGACATAGATGCACTGGTTGCCGCGATGTTTCTGGAAGCGCGTCCACATATCGGTCTGGATGTATTCCAGCATATGGCCGAGGTGAATCGAACCATTGGCATAGGGCAGGGCGCTGGTGACGAGAATCTTGCGTGGCTCGGACATGGGGCTCGGCTACTTGATGAAACGGAGGTCGGCCACTATAAAGCGCCAGCGGCTTTTTTTCACCCTTTGGGGCGCTCCGGGCCCAGCGGGGATAAATCCCCTCGCCACAAAAGTATTCACATGCGGGTAATCGGGTCTAGGATAGCGGCCTGTTTTCAAGTCCTGTCATCGGAGTTGCCCATGAGCGCCGTCAATCGCGCAACGGTGGAAGCCGTCCTTCGTCAATATACCGACCCCTACCTGAACCAGGATCCGGTCAGTGCCGGATGCGTGCGCGGTATCGATATCCAGGGCGAGCGCGTCAGCGTCCAGCTGGAAATCGGCTACGCCGCCGACCTGTTCAAGAGCGGTTGGGCGCAGATGCTGCAAATGGCGATCGAAGCCCTGGACGGAGTGAGCGCCGCCAAAGTCGAGATCACCAGCGTGATCGCCCCCCACAAGGCCCAGGCGCAGGTCCCCGGCCTGGCAAACGTGAAGAACGTAATCGGCGTGGCGTCGGGCAAGGGCGGCGTGGGCAAGTCCACCACCGCCGCGAACCTGGCCCTGGCCCTGGCCCGCGAGGGCGCGAAGGTCGGGATGCTCGACGCGGACATCTACGGGCCGAGCCAGGGCATCATGTTCGGCATTGCCGAGGGCACCCGGCCTCAGGTCAAGGACCAGAAGTGGTTCGTGCCGATCCGTTCCCATGGCGTGGAAGTCATGTCCATGGCGTTCCTGACCGACGACAACACGCCGATGGTCTGGCGCGGGCCGATGGTGTCCGGCGCCTTGTTGCAATTGGTCACGCAAACTGCCTGGGGCGACCTGGATTACCTGGTGATCGACATGCCGCCCGGCACCGGCGATATTCAACTGACCCTGGCGCAGAAGGTCCCGGTGGCCGGCGCGGTGATCGTCACTACGCCGCAGGACCTGGCGCTGCTGGACGCCCGTAAGGGGGTGGAGATGTTCCGCAAGGTGAACATCCCGGTATTGGGCGTGGTGGAAAACATGGCCGTTCACATCTGCTCGAACTGTGGCCATGCGGAACATCTGTTTGGCGAGGGGGGCGGGGGAAAACTGGCGAACCAGTACGGCGTCGAACTGCTGGCTTCGCTGCCGCTGTCCATGCTGATCCGCGAGCAATCCGACGGCGGCAAGCCGACGGTCATCGCCGAGCCGGAAAGCCAGATCGCCATGGTTTACCAGGAACTGGCCCGCCATGTGGGCGCACGGATCGTCTTGCAGGAAGCCGCCGCGCCAGCGATGCCCAACATCACAATCAGCGACGATTAAACGCTGAACTGCGGCTAATGTGGGAGCGGGCTTGCTCGCGAATGCGGCAGATCAGTCGACTTGATAGTTGAATGACACACCGCTTTCGCGAGCAAGCCCGCTCCCACATTTGGGTTTAGCGATATTCACATACGCAACCCGCCATCCATCTCCAGGATCCGTCCGGTGTAGTAGTCGTTCTCGAAAATATAAGCCGCCGAATGGGCGATCTCCTCGGCCCGGCCCATGCGCTTGAGCGGAATCGCGGAGGTCATTCTCTCCAGGGCCTCGGGTTTCATGCCCAGGGTCATCTCGGTTTCGATGAAGCCCGGTGCGATGCCGGCGACACGGATGCCATAGCGTGCCAGTTCCTTGGCCCAGGTCACGGTGGCGGCGGCCACGCCGGCCTTGGCGGCCGAGTAGTTGGTCTGGCCGATGTTGCCGGCGCGGGAAATGGAGGAGATGTTGATGATGGCACCGCTGTTTTTCAGCTCGACCATCTTCGCGGCCACTTCGCGGGTGCACAGGAACACGCCGGTCAGGTTGACATCGATTACCGCTTGCCACTGGGCCAGGCTCATCTTGGTCATCTCGCCGTCCTTGACCTTGAGCAGCAGGCCGTCGCGCAGAATCCCGGCGTTGTTGATCAAACCGTGGATCGCCCCGAAGTCCTCGGCTACCCGGGCGACCATATCGCTCACTTGTTCTTCATTGGCCACGTTACACAGGTACGCCCGAGCCTCGACGCCCTTGGCGTTGCAAGCGGCGACCGCCTGGTCGAGTTTTTCCTGATTGAGGTCGACCAAGGCGAGCTTCGCGCCCTTGCCGGCGAAATACTCGGCCATGGAGCGGCCCAGACCCTGGCAACCGCCGGTGATAATGATTACTTTGTCGGTGAGTTGCATTCGCATGTCCTGGTGACGGAACGGTTGAGGATGCTTGATCGTTTTTTAGACGGATCTCATCAAAGGAGTCATAAATTGAGCGCTGACGCTGCCAAGCATGCCCGAGAATTACTGCTCAAGGAATACCGTGGGATGCTCTCCACCCATTCCAAGTCCATGCCCGGTTTCCCATTCGGTTCCGTGGTGCCTTACTGCCTGGACGAGCAGGGCCGGCCGCTGATCCTGATCAGCCGTATCGCCCAGCACACCCACAATCTGCAGAAAGATCCCAAGTGTTCGATGCTGGTGGGGGAGCGGGGCGCCGAAGATGTGCAAGCCGTAGGCCGCCTTACTTACCTGGCCGAAGCGCGGAAGCTGGAAGACAGTGACGCCATCGAGGCTGCCGCCGAACGTTATTACCGCTACTTCCCCGAATCCCGGAACTACCACAAGGCCCACGATTTCGATTTCTGGGTGCTTGACCCGGTGCGTCATCGCTATATCGGTGGCTTCGGCGCGATTCACTGGATCGAGCGGATCACCCTGCCGAATCCCTTCGCCGGCAAGGCCGAGGCCAGCATGATCGAGCACATGAACGCCGATCACGCCAAGGCCATCGCCCATTATGTGGAGTTGGCCGACCTGCCCAGGACCGAGCCGGCGCAATTGGTGGGCATCGACAGCGAAGGCATGCACCTGCGCATCGGCCAGGGGTTGTACTGGCTGGCGTTCCAAGAGCCTTGCAACACTCCGACACAAGTACGCGAAGCCTTGGTTTACCTGGCCCACGCCGAACAATGGCCGAAAAATACCGAGGTCGGCGCTTGAATTCACGAAAGGGCGACGTCATTTAGGGTTTCATAGCAAGGCATTCTTGCGTTGAGGAACCCTTTGATGCGCCCTTTTTTGTTGCTCTTTCTGCTGTTTCCGGTGTTGGAGCTGTTCGTATTCGTCAAGGTCAGCGGTGCGATCGGTTTTTTCCCGGCCCTGCTGCTGATCATTCTTGGCTCCATGCTCGGCGTGTTCGTGCTGCGCATCGCCGGTCTCGCCACGGCATTGCGTGCCCGTGAAAGCCTCAGCCGTGGCGAGCTGCCTGCCCAGACCATGCTCGAAGGCCTGATGCTGGCGCTGGGCGGCGGTCTGTTGATCCTGCCAGGCTTTATCAGCGATGTGCTGGGGCTGGTCATGCTGCTGCCGTTCACCCGCCGCTTGCTGGCCAACAAGATGCGCCAGCGTGCAGAAGAGCAGGCCATGCGCCAGCGGGCCTTCGCGGATGATCTCCAGCCTCGTGGCGGCCCGGCCCCGCGAGAGCCGCTTGGCCGAGAGCCCAATGTGATCGAAGGCGAGTTCGAGCACCGGGACTCCAAATGACACCACCGCACGGCACCTTCGGGTGCCGTGTTCGTTTGTGGGGCGGCTGAAGAATTTTTTTCGTCCCGGCCCTTGTAATCCACTTGTGCGCCCTTATGTATCGGTCACCGCAAGGTTACCGGTGGCAACACCGGACAGACTTCCGCGGTTCGACTGACGAACCGCACCCGGCTCTGCCGGCTTTTGTTAAACCCGCCGGGACTACACCGGCCGATGAAAACCAAAATTAGGAGAGATCGACAATGAAGCTTCGTCCTCTGCATGACCGCGTCGTCATCCGTCGCAGCGAAGAAGAGAAGAAAACCGCTGGCGGTATCGTCCTGCCAGGTTCGGCTGCTGAAAAAGCCAACCACGGTGAAGTTCTCGCTGTAGGTCCAGGCAAGGCACTGGAAAACGGTGAAGTACGTGCGCTGGCCGTGAAAGTGGGTGACAAGGTTGTGTTCGGCCCTTACTCCGGCAGCAACACTGTAAAAGTCGACGGCGAAGACCTGCTGGTAATGGGCGAGAGCGAAATCCTCGCTGTTATCGAAGGCTGATTCCCCGCTCAATTTCCCGCTACTACACAGTATTTAAGGAATATCGATCATGGCTGCTAAAGAAGTTAAATTCGGCGATTCCGCCCGTAAGAAAATGCTCACCGGTGTCAACGTCCTGGCTGACGCGGTAAAAGCGACCCTGGGCCCGAAAGGCCGTAACGTGATCATCGAGAAGAGCTTTGGCGCTCCGACCATCACCAAGGACGGCGTTTCCGTAGCCAAGGAAATCGAGCTGGAAGACCGTTTCGAAAACATGGGCGCGCAGCTGGTCAAGGACGTTGCCTCCCGTGCCAACGATGATGCAGGCGACGGCACCACCACCGCGACCGTTCTGGCTCAGTCGATCGTCAACGAAGGCCTGAAGGCCGTTGCTGCCGGCATGAACCCGATGGACCTCAAGCGCGGTATCGACAAAGCGACCATCGCTATCGTCAAGGAACTCAAGGGTCTGTCCAAGCCTTGCGCCGACTCCAAGGCCATCGCCCAGGTAGGCACCATTTCCGCCAACTCCGACAACTCCATCGGTGACATCATTGCCGAAGCCATGGAAAAAGTCGGCAAGGAAGGCGTGATCACCGTTGAAGAAGGCTCGGGCCTGGAAAACGAACTGTCGGTTGTTGAAGGCATGCAGTTCGACCGCGGCTACCTGTCCCCATACTTCGTCAACAAGCCGGACACCATGGTTGCCGAGCTGGAAAGCCCGCTGATCCTGCTGGTCGACAAGAAGATCTCCAACATCCGCGAGATGCTGCCAGTACTGGAAGCCGTTGCCAAAGCCGGCCGCCCACTGCTGATCGTGGCTGAGGACGTCGAAGGCGAAGCCCTGGCGACCCTGGTTGTGAACAACATGCGCGGTATCGTCAAAGTGGCAGCCGTCAAGGCACCAGGCTTCGGCGACCGTCGCAAGGCCATGCTGCAGGACATCGCCGTACTGACCGGCGGTACCGTCATCTCCGAAGAGATCGGCCTGAGCCTGGAAAGCACCACCCTGGAGCACCTGGGTAACGCCAAGCGCGTGACCCTGTCCAAGGAAAACACCATCATCGTCGACGGTGCTGGCGTACAAGGCGACATCGAAGCGCGTATCGCGCAGATCCGTGCCCAGGTTGCCGACACCTCCTCGGACTACGACCGTGAAAAACTGCAAGAGCGTCTGGCCAAGCTGTCCGGCGGCGTTGCAGTGATCAAGGTTGGCGCTGGCTCCGAAGTTGAAATGAAAGAGAAGAAAGCCCGCGTTGAAGACGCCCTGCACGCCACCCGCGCAGCCGTCGAAGAAGGCGTGGTACCTGGCGGTGGCGTAGCGCTGATCCGCGCTCTGGAAGCCCTGACCCAACTCAAAGGCGACAACGCCGATCAGGACGTGGGTATCGCTGTGCTGCGTCGTGCTGTTGAAGCGCCTCTGCGTCAGATCGTTGCCAACTCCGGCGACGAGCCAAGCGTAGTAGTCGACAAGGTCAAGAACGGCCAAGGCAGCTTCGGCTACAACGCCGCGACTGGCGAATACGGCGACATGATCGAAATGGGTATCCTGGACCCAACCAAGGTCACCCGTTCGGCCCTGCAAGCTGCCGCTTCCATCGGCGGTCTGATCCTGACCACCGAAGCCGCTGTGGCTGACGCACCGAAGAAAGAAGGTGCTGCTGGCGGCGGTATGCCAGACATGGGCGGCATGGGTGGCATGGGCGGCATGATGTAAGCCAGCCTTACCCCTGTACTGAAAAACCCCGCCTGCGTAAGCAGGCGGGGTTTTTTATTGGTTTCCAGAGACTGTCGTGGGCGCAAAGGCCAATGACCACTGAAGATCAACTGTGGGCGCGAGCCTGCTCGCGATGGGCCATCAGCTCCAACATCTTTATTGCAGGCCCGCCCACCCCTGAAATGGCCTCAGGCTCTGGCTGGGTCGGGCAGGGCTACGCGGTCGGTCGTGGCGGCCGGTCGATACAGGATGAAGTAGTAACACCCCAGGCAAATCAGCCAGCAGAACACCGCGGTCCACACGTTGTGGGAAAAGAAATGCGCCCCCTGCATCATTCGGCTGAGGGAAAACACCGTTCCCAGGGTGAAGGCGAACACCAGGGCCTGGCGAGCAAGACGCGGGCGTCGGTCGCGCAGGACGAAGAACAGCGCAAACAGGGTGAAGCCGGTCGCGGCATGGCCGCCGGGCCAGCACCGGCCGGGCTTGTCGGTGGTCGGGCGCGAACTCAGCAGTTCGCTGTAGGTTTCCTTGCCGCCAAATTCCTTCAGGCTCCAGGGGCATTGCACCGCTGTCACGGCTTTCATCGGGGTGACGAATGACGTCGCCAGTGCGAGGGACAACACCAGGCAACCCAGTTCCCGCTTGAACGGTTTGAGCCGGGCGACGGAGAAGGAGCCAATGAAGCCGAGGATCGCCAGCACCGAAAAACCAATGACCACTTGTTTGGCCCGGTCGTGCAGGATGTCTTCCAGAAAAAAACTGTGCCGACCGATGAAACCACCGCCGTCCGGGTCGTAGAACAGCCTGGCCAGCGTCATGTCCAATGTCGTCAGTTCCAGCAACACCAGGACCAGCGCAACAACTGCGGGCACGCCCAGGACGATCCGGAAATTCAGTGGCCTGGAAGCGGGACGGACGACGGTGGAGACCATGGCGGTACCTTCGGTGGGAGTTTTCAGCGCGCAGTGTGCGTTACGTTGCATTGGCGAGGTGTGAATGCCGGGTGAAAAACTCGTCAACGTCCGGCGCTCCATCCTGCCAAGGGGGCCGCATGCCTCTAGCCGTGAGTCACACTTGGCCTTAAGCTGCGCGGGCCACGACGCCCGTCTACCGTGAGCAGAGGAGATGCCGATGCGAATTCTATTGGTCGAAGACAACCGCGATATCCTGGCTAACCTGGCCGATTACCTGGGCCTGAAAGGCTACACCGTCGATTGTGCCCAGGACGGTTTATCGGGGTTGCATCTGGCCGCCACTGAACACTACGACTTGATCGTGCTGGACATCATGCTGCCGGGTATCGACGGCTACACCTTGTGCAAGCGCTTGCGCGAAGATGCGCGGCGCGATACTCCGGTGATCATGCTCACTGCCCGGGATCAACTGGATGATCGCTTGCAGGGTTTCAAGTCCGGGGCCGATGATTACCTGATCAAACCTTTCGCCCTGTCGGAGCTGGCGGCACGGATCGAAGCCGTCATGCGTCGGGCCCAGGGCGGTGGTCGGCGCGCCTTGCAGGTCGGCGACCTGAGTTACGATCTCGACACACTCGAAGTGACCCGCGAAGGCAAGCTGCTCAAACTCAACCCGGTCGGCCTGAAGCTGTTGGCCGTGCTGATGCAGAAAAGCCCCCATGTGCTGCGCCGGGAAATCCTCGAAGAGGCGTTGTGGGGCGATGATTGCCCTGACAGCGACAGCCTGCGCAGCCACGTCCATCAGCTACGCCAGGTCATCGATAAACCGTTCGACAAACCGCTGCTGCACACTGTGCACGGCGTCGGTTATCGCCTGGCCGAGGGCAGAGATGGAGTTTAAGCAGAGCCTTGCGCAACGGATCATCATCGCTTTTGCGCTGATGAGCGCATTGGTGGCCGGGGCGTTCGCCATGGGAATCGTGGCGACGGTCCATCTGGTGGAAGAAAAGCTGATATCCGCCGGGCTGGGAGGCGACCTGCAACGTCTGTTACTGATGGACAGCGTGTCGGACTGGAGCCACCGTCCGGAGCCTGACCAGTTGTTCTACTTCAGTGGCGGGCCGGGCGACTTCGAGTTGCCCAAGGACTTGCGCCATCTGGAGCGCGGTTTCCATGAAGTGTTTCGTGAACAATTGTCCTATCACGCCATGGTGGAAATCGTAGACGGTCGGCACTACGTACTGCTGCAGGACCAGAGCGATTTCGAAGAGCGCGAACGGGTGCTGTTCGCCGTGGTGCTGGTGGGCTTCGTGCTCAGCCTGGCGCTGGCGGTGTTCCTGGGCTGGGTCCTGGCTCGTCGGGTGATGGCGCCCGTGGTGCGCCTGGCACGCCAAGTACGTCATCGCGATCAGCTCCTCGGGCTCGCTCCGCCGCTGGCGCCCGATTATGCCGCCGATGAGGTAGGCGAGCTGGCCGTGGCGTTCGATGCCACACTGGGGCGATTGCGCCAGGCGTTGACCCGCGAACGGTTGTTCACCAGTGATGTAAGCCACGAATTGCGTACGCCGTTGATGGTCCTGGCGACCTCCTGCGAGCTGTTGCTGGAAAACCCGGCACTGGATCAACGCGGCCGTACCCAGGTCGAGCGTATCAACCGCGCCAGTGAAGAGATGCGTGAACTGGTGCAGACTTTCCTGATGCTCGCCAGGACTCAACGCGAAGACAGCGGCATGTCCCCTACAATGACATTGGGCCAGGTGGCCGAGAACCTCATCGGACTGTGGCGAACCCCGATCGAATCCAAAGGACTGGAATTGATCTTCGAGCCGGGACAAACCACCGACACGCTGTACAACGCGACATTCCTGACCGCCGTCATGGGCAACTTGCTGCGCAACGCCTTGCACTACACGGACCAGGGGTTCATTCGGCTCACTCTTGGCGTCAGCGGCTTCGTGGTCGAGGACAGTGGTGTCGGTATTCCCGAGGAAAAGCGCGAGGCGATGTTCGAGCCGTTCGTGCGGGGTAACGAAAAGCGCGGCGAAGGGCTTGGGTTGGGGCTGTCGTTGGTGCAGCGGATTTGCGAAAACCAGGGCTGGACGGTGAGCCTCAGCACGATGGAGCCCAACGGCTGCCATTTCGAAGTGGACTTGAATCCCAAGGCGTGAATGCCACAATCGGCCCTTTGGATATGGAAAAGTCTTGAAAACATTGGTCCGTTTACACGACAAAGTTTTCACAAAGGGATGACTTGGTACCGACATGCCCAACCCTAAGGTGGGAGCCATTCAGTTATGGAGGTTCCCACCATGTCCAACGCCATCAAGCTCGACTTCTCTGAAAAGTACAACGAGCAACACGCCCAGGAATACCTGCAAAAACACCGCAGCGGCTTGAGTCGACGCCTTTCTCATCTTCGTGACGAGCAATTGGCCCGACGGGCATTGTCGCTTGCGGGAGATCCGGGTCTCGTGCTGGATTTGCCCTGTGGTGCCGGGCGTTTCTGGCCCTTGCTGGCTGAAAAAACGAATCGGGTGATCATCGGCGCGGACAACTCCGAGGCGATGCTCATGACGGCGTTGAGGGCGCAACCGGCCGATGTCGTCAAACGGGTACAACCTTTGCACACATCTGCGTTCGACATTGCCTTGCCCGATAACGCCGTCGACAGCATTTTCTGCATGCGCTTGCTGCACCACATTGGTGAGTCCGCGCACCGACTGGCGATTCTGCGGGAATTCGAGCGTGTCAGCCGAGACAGCGTGATCGTTTCATTGTGGGTTGATGGCAATTTCAAAGCCTGGAAACGCAAGCGCCTGGAACGTACCCGTGGGCAAAAAGACTACCAGAACCGATTTGTGTTACCGGTCGCTACAGTCGAAGACGAGTTTCGACAGGCCGGGTTCCGAATTCAAGAACGATTGGATTTCTTACCGCTCTATGCCATGTGGCGAGTTTATGTATTACGCAAGAGGTAACAGCATGGTGATGCAGGCAGAAGAGGCGTCGACGGTTCATCCGGGCAATTTCGATCACTTCTGGAGTCAGCAGGGTGAGTGGGTAGAGGCTCCGAATGTACGTCGTGGGGGTGAAAGTGGTGTGCAGCGGATTGACAGCGGCAACGGCAAACAGCTGTATGCCAAGCGTCAGATCGGCCATGTCTACCGTAGCTTGTTCCATCCGTTTGGCCGGCCAACCGTATTGCGCGAGCAGGACGCGCTCCTGGCCTTGACCCGGCTGGACGTCGGCGTCCCTCAGATTATCTTCTGTGGCGCACAACGGGATCCGGTTCATAAATGGCGCGCATTGCTGGTTACTCATGCGTTGGACGGTTTCGTAGAGTTGGAACAGTGGTACGCCGCAGGCGAGCGTGAGCGCCATGGCGAAGCACTGCATGACCGCATTCTCCAGGCATTGGCTGAAAACCTGGCCCGGATGCACAAGGGGCGTTGGCAACACGGCTGCCTCTATGCCAAGCACGTGTTTGTGCGTGTGACGGGAGAGAGCGAGTCGGCCAAGGCCGAAGTGGCCTTGCTGGATCTGGAGAAGAGCCGCCAGCGCCTGACTGCCCGAAGTGCAGCCTCCCACGACCTCAAGCAGCTGCGTCGCCACTCGTCGTTCAGCGATTGTGACTGGAAAAAACTCGTCTACTTTTATGAAACGGCGTTTGGCAGCGCTATCAAAGGCTTATGACGATGAAACTGGAAATTGCTAGAGGTGTATTCCTGGTGGGAGCCCTGGCAGTAACGTCGATGGCGGTAGCTGTTTGGGAGCAGCCCCGCTCGCAGATCCTCAATGCCTCTTCCGCCGATGCTCATTGCCCTGTGCCGCGGGTGGCCAAGGCAAGCGAGGCTGTCCGGCCGGATCATGATCTGTTGCTGTTCATGTTCAGCCTTTCCCAGGGTATGCGACCGCAGAGCTGAAGCTCGTAAGGTGAAACTCAAAGGCCTCGCTTGTGCGAGGCCTTTGAGTTTCAGGCGGCTTTGTCTGGCTTGGCCAGCAGGGTGTAGATGCAGGGCAATACGAACAGTGTGAACAAGGTGCCAATGGACATCCCGGTGGCGATCACCATGCCGATGTCGAAGCGACTGACCGCTCCGGCTCCGGTGGCCAGGATCAGCGGCACCATGCCAAACACCATCGCCGCAGTAGTCATCAGCACCGGCCGCAAACGAATCGATGCGGCCTGCTCCACTGCTTCTCTGGGTGTCAGGCCCTGTTCCTTGCGCAACTGGTTGGCAAATTCGACGATCAGGATACCGTGCTTGCTGATCAGGCCGATCAGCGTCACCAGCCCGACCTGGGTATAGATGTTCATGCTCGACCAACCGAGGAACAGTGGAATCAGTGCTCCGCAAATGGACAGCGGCACCGTTACCAGAATGACCAGTGGATCGCGGAAGCTCTCGAACTGAGCGGCCAGCACCAGGAAGATGATCGCCAGGGCCAGGGTAAAGGTGACCCACAAGGCACTGCCTTCCTGGACGAACTGACGTGAAGCCCCTGCATAGTCGAAGGCGAACCCAGTCGGTGCTTCTTCCCGGGCGATCTGACGAACCGTTTCGATCGCTTCGCCCATGCTTACGATGGGAAACCCCGAGATCGTGACGGCATTGAGCTGCTGGAACTGATTCAACTGTCGGGGGCGGGCCCGGTCACTGACCTTGATCAGGGTCGACAAGGGCAGGGATTCGCCGCGCGCGTTCTTCACATAGTAGTTGTTCAGCCAGTCCGGGTTGTCCCGGAAGGGGCGCTCGACCTGAGCGATGACCTTGTAGCTGCGACCTTCGATGGTAAAGCGGTTGATCTCAGATTCCCCCAGCAGCGTGGCGAGCGTACCGCCCAGGTCTTGCATCGACACACCCATCTGGGCAGCTTTGTCGCGGTCGATATCCACGACGACTTCTGGCTTGTCGAAGGCCAGGTCGATGTCCATGAAGGCGAACTTGCCGGACTCCATCGCGCGTTTCTTCACGCGCTCGGCGATCTCCAATAGCGTCGCGTAGTCTTTCGGCGCGTTGATGACGAAGGCAAAGGGCAACCCCTCGCCAGTGCCAGGCAGGGAGGGGAGGTTGAAACCGAATATCTGCAGGCCCGGTACCGACTCCAGCCGCGCCTGGACGTCAGGGAGGATTTCCATCTGGGTACGGTTGCGTTCGTTCCAGGGCTTGAGCAGGAAGCCGCCGATACCGGACTGGACACCGTTGTAGCCATTGATCTGGAACGAGGAATAGTACTCGGGGAATTCCTTGAAAATCGTGAGGAAGTGATCGGTATAGGTGTTCAGGTAATTGAGGTTGGTGTGCTGTGGCGCGTTGGCCATCATGAAGATGATGCCCTGGTCTTCGTCCGGGGCCAGTTCGGACTTGGTGAACATGACCAGCACCGGGATCAGCAGTAATACGATCACGGCGAATACCAGTACCACCGGCCGGGTATTGAGCGTGCCGTGGAGGATGCGCTGGTAACGGCTTTTCAAGCGTTCGAACACCACGTCCAGGCGGTGGGCCAGGCCCGAGGGGTTCTCGTCGTGCCGCAGCAGTACGGCGCACATCATGGGCGACAGGGTCAGGGCCACGATGCCGGAGATCACCACCGCTCCGGCGAGCGTCAGGGCGAACTCCTTGAACAGTGCCCCCGTCAGGCCTTCCAGCAGACCGATCGGCGCATACACAGCCGCCAGCGTAATGGTCATCGAGACCACTGGCATGGCGATTTCCCGGGCACCTTCCAGAGCAGCGTCGAACGGTTTCTTGCCTTCCTCGATGTGGCGATGGATGTTCTCCACCACGACGATGGCGTCGTCCACCACCAGACCGATGGCGAGCACCATGGCCAGCAGTGTCAGGAGGTTCATCGAATAGCCCATCAACTGCATGAAGAACATCACGCCGATCATCGACAGCGGGATGGTCACCACCGGGATGACCACCGAACGCAGCGCGCCGAGGAACAAAAAGACCACGACGATGACGATCAACACGGCTTCGAAAAGGGTCTTCACCACTTCATCGATGGAAGCCTGGATGAACAGCGTCGCATCGTAGGCGATCTCGGCGTTGAGGTTTGTTGGCAGTTGGGCCTCCAGCTCCGGCATGATCTTGCGCACTTCCTTGATCACATCCAGCGGGTTCGCGCCGGGGGTGGCCTTGATGCCGATGTATACGGACGGCGTGCCACCGAAGGAACTGATGGTGTCGTAGTTTTCCGCGCCCATCTCCACCCGGGCCACGTCCCGCAGCAGTACGCGGCTGTCGCCATCGGTCTTGAGCGGGATCGCGGCAAAGGCCTCGGCGGATTTGAGTTCGGTGTTGGCGTTGATGCTGGTGACGACGTATTCACCTTTCACTTCGCCGGCTGCCGAGAGGAAGTTGTACTGACGCACGGCATTGGTCACGTCGGCGGCGGTCAGGCCGAAGCCGGCGAGCTTGACGGGATCCAGCCACAGGCGCATGGCGAAGACCTGGTTGCCCAGGATTTCCGCTTCAGCCATGCCGGGAAGCGTCGCCAGCTTGGGTTGGACCACCCGTGACAGGTAATCGGTGATCTGCGGGTTGTTCAGCTCCTTGCTGAAGAAGCTGATGTACATCAGTGCAGAGGCATCGGCGGCTTCACGGCTGAGCACCGGGTCCTCTGCGTCCTGGGGCAACTCGTTCTTGACTTCGTTGGCCTTGGCCAGCAGTTCGGTGAACAGCCGGTCGCTGTTGGAACCGATGCGGGCATAGACCGAAATCACCGAAAAATTCTGACGGCTGACCGAGGTCATGTAGTCGATGCCTTCGGCGCTGGCCAGGCTCTGCTGCATCGGCTGGGTGATGTAGCCCTGGATGGTTTCGGCATTGGCGCCTGGGTACGCGGTGGTCACGGTGATCAGGGCGTTTTCCATCTGCGGGTATTGCCGCAGGGGCAGCTTGCTCCAGGCCTGGAAGCCCAGCAGTACGATCAACAGGCTGACCACGGTGGCGAGCACCGGACGGCGGATGAACGGATCGGTAAAAGCCATTGGGGTTCCTTGATCAGTCCGCGCGCGGCGAACTGTTCTGTTCGGTCAGGGTCTTGTCATCGGCGATGGCGACAGGGGTACCGTTATCGAGTTTGATCTGGCCTGCGATCACGACCTGTTCACCACTGTTCACTCCCTTGGTTACCAGCACCTGCCCGTCACGGCGCTCGCCGGTTTCGATGAAGCGTCGCTCGGCGATCAGGACCGGCTGGCCCTTGTCATCCTTTTCGATGCTGCCATCGGCGGCTTTCTTCTGGGTCACCACGTACATTGAGTCGCCGTAAAGGGTGTAGGTCACGGCGCTTTCCGGCACGACGATGCCGGCGGCCATGTCCGGCAGAATGACCTGGAGGTTGGCGAACATGCCAGGCAGAAGCTTGCCGTCGGGGTTGGCCAGGGTGGCGCGCACCAGGACGTTGCGGGTGCTGTCCTCGACCTTGGGGTTGATGGCACTGATGGTGCCGACGAAGGTCTGGCCGGGGTAGGCCGATACGTTGACATTGACGGGCTGGGCAATGGCGAGCCTGGGGATCCTCTGCTCGGGTACGTAGAAGTCCACGTAGAGGCTGCCTAGGTCTTGCAGGGTGGCGATCACCGTGCCGCTGGCCAGATAGTCGCCGACATCCACCTGGCGAATGCCGATGGTGCCGTTGAATGGCGCGAGGATCTGTTTCTTCGCCAGCGAAGCCTTCAACTGGTTGACGGTCGCCTGGTTCTTTTTCAGCTGCGCCGCGAGCCGGTCGAACTCGCCCTTGGAGATCGCCTGGCTGCCCACCAATTGCCGGCCTCGGCCGAAGTCCAGCTGCGACAGGCCAAGGTCGGCCTCGGCGGTTTCCAGCAAGGCGGTTTCAACCTCGCTGTCCAGTTGCAGTAGCGGCTGGCCGGCCTTGACCTTCTGCCCTGACTGGAAAAGAACCTTCTGCACGGTACCGGCGACCTCCAGGCTGAGGTCCACGCCTTGCAGGGCCTTGAGGCTGCCGATGGTGGGCAGGCGTGCCTGCCACGGTTGTTCGATGGCGGTAGCCACCGCAACGCTGATCGGCGGTTTCGGTGCAGAAAACATCTGGATTTGCTGGTAAACGGAGAAGGCCTTGTAGCCGGCCAGCAACAGCACCACCAGCAGGACAACACCCAACATGATCAGCATGCGGCGTCGCAGCATGTTCCACTTCCTTGGAAAGACCTAAAAGAAAGATACAGTCAGGCGGGCACCTTACCCCGAGTGTGCGGTGGATTCCAGATGCTGTCGGGTCGTTGCCTCGTAGGATTCGTCCTGAAATTCAAGGAGATCGCCCCGGACGGTTTCACTCTTGCGTTTACACCAGGTGCAAATGGTTGTCCCAGAGCCCTGCCGGCAGATCCAGCGGTTTTGCAACCAGTTGTGACTGGCGGCAATCGTAATAGCGGCAACGACCCTGGCCCGACGTCACGACGAACCCGTCGGCCACCGCACCCACGCCGGCGCAGTCTGGAAGAGGCGCATCCAGGCGCACTTCGCCGCTGTCCAGGTCCCAGATGAAAAAGCGGTTGCCCCGCGGTGCGGTCAAGGCCACCAGGCGCAGGTCGCTGTGTACGGCGACGCTGGCGGTGTAATGCGCCATGGCCTGCAACTGGTGGTCTGCCACCGGGAACGCCTGGAACGGCTGACCCGGACGCTTGATCGCCAGCAGTTGCGAAGATTCGTGGGCATCGCCCATGAACTGCTGGCCGGTCACGATAGTCCCGTCACTGGCGATCCCCATGTGCCGCACGCTGTTCATCGATTGCGCGAGGGTTTCCTTGCTCAGCAGGGTGCCATCGCGTTGCATCAGGACCAGGCTCGGCTCCATGGCATCGAGGTTCATCTCGACCCGGCTTTCGGCTTCGGTGCGGATGCCACCGTTCGCCACCACCAGGGTCTCGCCGTCGGGCAGCCAGGACACCTGGTGAGGGCCGATGCCATGGGTGGGAATCTCGCCGCTGTGCACCAGGCGCTCGCCTTCGAAACGGTAGACCCCGAGCAGGCCACGTCCTGGATCGGAGGTGTCGTTCTCGGTGGCATACAACCATTCGCCGCTCTTGTGGATCACCGCGTGGCCATAGAAATGCCGGTTCGGTTGCGAGGCGACGGTTTGCAGCAGGGCGCCGTCGCGCAGGTCGATCAGGTAGCTTTCGGTGCCAGGACGGCGTGCGACGAACAACGCAATCGGCAGTGTCGGGTGATTGATGATGTCATGGCAGCGTTGGCCGACCCGGGTGGCGAATACTTGCGTTCCATCCAGTCGATAACCCACGGCGTAATGCTTGCCCTCGCCATCGTCTCGGGCCGAAAGCAGCAGCGGACTCTTGTCCTTTTGCTTGAACAGCGTCCAGCCGCCCAGGGTGACGGCACCGAGCAGCAAGCTGCCCAGCGCCAGGACCTGACGTCGAAACATGATCAGTCACCGTCGTTGGCATTGAAGCCCAGTTGAATGCCCAGCGCCTTGGCCAGTTCGCCTTCGTGCAGGCGGTGGACGACGTTGAGGCTGTCATACAAATCGTTGAGCTGCTGGCGTCCGGCGTCGTCGTTGAGCATTTCGGTCAGCGAACGCTGGGAGCTGGCGAACAGTTTCAGCGAAGCATCGTAGGCGGCGTCGATCTTGTCGGCCAAGGGTTTTTGCTCGCTTGGCAACAGACCGCGCAGGCCTTTGTTATCCACACCCACCCAGACCGTCCTGGCCGCGCTCAGGCTGGCTTCCAGCCCTTGCAGCGACGACTGGCTACGCCAGGCATCGGCCTGGAAAGGCTGGGGCACGCCTTTGCTCTGGCGGCCCATCGGGGTGCCGAGTTTCTTCTTGAGCGTGTCCAGTGCGGTGACCTGGACCCGCAGCAGATCGGCGATGGCTTCGTGGGAGTCGGCGTAGCGCTGGTTCGGGAACTTGCTCATCTGCGCGAGCATGCCGTCATTGGTGTTCCAGCGCGACAGGATCTCTTCGGCCAGTTGTTTCTGGCGTTCGCCGATGGCGATCAGCAGCGGGCAGTATTTGGCTTTCTGCGCACTGTCGGCCATGTCGATTTTCGCGTCGAACAACAGGTACTCATAAGCCGACAGGCCCTGGACCACGACGCTGGACTTGGCCAGGCCGGCAGCGTCGATCTGCGGCTCGCTGTTGATCAGTTGTTCGACCTGGCGGCCCACCAGGTTCTTCTTGTCCGGCCAGAACTGCACCTGCCAGGCGCGATTGCCCTCGGCCAGCGGCCCGATCAGCAGCGGTTGCAGCTCGGCCCAGGCTTTCTGCGCCTTGAGAAAGTCGGCGCGGGCGGTCTCCAGGTTTTCCTTGCCTTGGCAGAACGCCAGGGCGCTGGTTGCCAATTGCCGGTCGGCCTCGACCCAGCGGCTGTAGGTCGGCAGGATCACCTGCTTGGCGATGGCGGCCGAGGTGACCGCTTGCGGGTCCTGTGGCGAGCAGGCACCGAGGGCGAGGGCGGCGAGGCTGGTGAACAACAGCTTGGGACGGAACATGTCGGGCTCCCGTTTTTCGGAGAAGGCATTTAAAGGGAATTCAGAAAGGCCAGCAACGCAGCGCGCTGTTCGGCATTGAACGCCAAGACCTGACGCTGCGCTGCTTGCGCTTCGCCGCCATGCCAGAGCACGGCTTCGAGCAGGTTGCGGGCGCGACCGTCGTGCAGAAACTGGGTGTGGCCGCTGACGGTCTCGGTCAGGCCGATGCCCCATAGCGGCGGGGTCCGCCAGTCACGGCCACCGGCCTTGAATTCGCTGCGGTTGTCGGCCAGGCCTTCACCCATGTCGTGCAACAACAGGTCGGTGTAAGGACGGATGACCTGGCTCGCCAGCTCCGGCTCGGCGGCGTTGGCGGAGGTGGTGTACTTGGGGGTGTGGCACGATTGGCAACCGGCCTGGAAAAACAGATTCTTGCCAGCCAGCACCTGGGGCGAGTCCACCTCGCGGCGGGCCGGCACGGCGAGGTTGCGACTGTAGAACAGCACCAATCGCAGGATGTTGTCGCTGACTTCCGGCTCGCCATCCGGACCGTTGCCGTTGGGCGCGTGTTTGCAATCGACCTGGGCCTCGGTGCAATCGTCGAAGGGGCGCAGGCTCGTCGTCAGGCCCATGTCTCCGGAGAAGGCGTGGACGTTCTGCTGATTCAGATTGGGCTGACCGGCCTTCCAGCCGAAACGACCCAGGACGGTTTTTTGCTGGACATCGTCCCAGACCTGGTTCGGTCGACCCGCGATGCCGTTTTTCTCCTTTGCCTGGGCATCGGCGTTCGCCAGGATTGCGGCATCGGGGATGGCCTCCAGCAGACCCAGGCCGATCATGGGTGGAGCGACGCGGGCGGAAAAACGTGTGTCGGGGTGCATCGGGCCATAACCCAGCTGGCTGATCTGCAGGCTCGGCTTGCGCAGCTCCACGACCGTGCCGTCCTTGAAGCGCACCGGGACAGGCGTGTAATCGACCCGCACCTTGCCTTCCGGGATGACACCGGGCACGGACATGTCCTGCAATTGCCCTCCGTAGACAGGCTCCGGGACCACGCCCAGTTGTTCGATGACCTTGGCGTAGGGCGGCGCATCAGGAATCGACAGGCGTACCAGCATCGACACTGCGCTGGTCGCGTCCGGGGCCGGTGGATGGCCGCGGCCGTCCTTGATATGGCAGTTCTGGCAGGCATTGGTATTGAACAACGGTCCAAGGCCGTCCCGGGCGGTGGTGGTCGACGGTGCGATCACCCAGGGGCTGCGAAAGAAGCTGTTGCCGACACTGAAGTCCACGCGCCGCGAAGGTGGCAGGTTGGCCGAGGGCAGGGAAAAGGCATTCTGGTCGGCCTTGCGTACCGTCGCGGCGCCACCGGACCGGGCTTCACCCGGTTCGGCCTGGGTAAAGCGCGGGGCATCGTCGCAGGCGCTCAGGCCCAAGGCCATGAACAGTACGCATAAACGAAGAGGCAACGACGACATCGGGCGACCTGGGAGATAGGAAAAAAGAGGGCGCAAAGTCTAACAGGGCGGGGCAGTTTGAATAAGAGGAATTATCGTTTGGTTCAGCGGGTGTGCTTATTCATTCCAGCATCTTGCCCAGGAACCAGCTTCCCGCCGGGCCCGGTGGGTATCGTTTCGACCAGACCGCGTCGACCGATACCAGCCTTGGCCAGCCACGTACGTTCAGCTCCTGCAATTTTCCGGTGCCGAAACGTGCCGCCAGCCAACGTGGCAACGGGGTCCAACCAAAGCCCCCCAGCGCCATTTCCAGCAGCATCAGGTAACTGGGAGCGGACCAGACCCGACCCTGGGCTCGAGTTTCGTAAGGGTTGATGATGGTTGCCAGGCGCAACTGGCGATGACGTTGCAACGCCAGTTCGTCTACCGCTTCCAGTTTGGCCAGTGGGTGTTGCCTTGAAACGAACAAGGCGATTTCCGTGCGCTCATCCACCGTCGCGCTGGTGAGATCCGGCGGATACCCCGCCTGTGTTTCGGCCAGCCCGAGATGGGCCCGGCCCTGTTGTACCAACGCAATCAAATCGTCGCATTCGGCGATCAGGCATTCGAGCTCCAGGTCCGGATAGCGTTGCTCGAACGCGCCGAGTACCGCTTCGAAGCGATCGGATTGATAGGTATCGGAGATCGCCACGGTGAATTTCGCTTCGACGCCTTCGGACAACTGGCTGGCGGCCATTTCCAGACGGTGACTGGCCGCAAGGATGTCCTCGGCGCGTTGCAACACCACGTGCCCTGCCGGGGTCAGGGTCGGTTTACGGCTGCTGCGGTCGAAGAGGACCAGGTTCAGCTCGTCTTCAAGGCTGGCGACCGCGGCACTGATGGTCGACTGGCTTTTGCCCAGCTTGCGTGCGGCGGCCGAGAACGAACCTTGGGCGGCGGCCTGTACAAACGCCGTCAATACCTCATGAGAAATCATTCCAAGTATCGCCTTGATCGATGGTTAATGGTTTTGAAGTATCGCTCCGGCGCAGGATGATCACCACATCTTCTTTTGCAGGGGTGATGAGATGAACGTCCAGAAAACCGTATTCGAGCGTGTCCTCCAGGCCATTGGCTTTGAACTGTTGGCAATCTTCATTTGCACCCCGTTGCTGGCTTGGGTCATGGATAAACCGCTGTTCGACATGGGAGTGGCAACGGTGGCAATTGCGGTGCTGGCGCTGGTGTGGAACGTGTTGTTCAACAGTGCGTTCGACCGTTTGCTCAAACGCTTCGGGATCGTGCGCAACGCCTGGGTACGGGTTGTCCATGCGCTGCTGTTTGAAGGAGGGCTGGTGGCGGTCGCGGTGCCGTTGGTGGCGTGGTGGCTGAAGATCAGCCTATGGCAAGCATTTGTGCTGGATATTGGAGTGCTGTTGTTTTTCCTGCCGTACACCTATGGCTACCACTGGGTCTATGACCTGGTGCGCGAGCGAATGCTGGTGAGCCGAGGGCTTCGTTGATGACCTTCGATTTGCCGCGTCACAGCTGTACGACCGCGCCCGGCACCAGCGGCAATTCCAGGCTCGGGATGAACCCGCCGCCAGGATGATTGGCCAACACCAGCGTGCCGCCATGGCGTTCGGCGGCGCGGCGGGCGATGGCAAGGCCCAGGCCATGGCCGGCGGCGGTCTGGCCCGGCGCGCGATAGAACGGCTCGCCCAATTGCCCCAGGTGTTCGGCTTCCACCCCAGGGCCATGGTCACGCACGCTGATCAGGATCCGCTCCCCTTGGCGCACCGCGCGCATCTCGATCGGTTGCCCCGGCGGGTTGAAGCGCTGGGCGTTGCGCAGCAGGTTGTCCACCGCCCGTTCGATCATGGTTGGCCAGCCCTTGAGGGTCAGGTTCGGCTCGGCATGCAGTTGCACGCTTTGTTCCGGTGAAGTCAGTTGTGCATCTTTTTGCAGGCCGGTCAACAAACCGTTGAGGTCCACCTCTTCGGCGCTGGCGTTGTCGGCATCCACCCGGGCCAGTACCAGGATTTCGCTGATCAACGCTTCCAGGCGGTCGCATTCGCGGGTCAGGCGTGGCCATAGGTTTTCCCGCTCCCGAGGACCGGCCCGTTCCGCCAACGCCAGGGCGATGCGCAGCCGGGCCAGGGGCGAGCGCAGTTCGTGGGACACGTCCCGCAGCAACTGGCGCTGACTGCCGATCAGGCTTTGCAGGCGCGCGCCCATGCGGTTGAAATCGGTTGCCAGTACGCCGAACTCGTCTCGACGGTTGGCCAGCTTGGCGAGGCTGTTCTGCTGATAGGTGGTTTGTCCCAAATCGTGCACGGCACCGCGCAGGCGGTTCAGCGGGCGGGTGATGGAGAAGGTCACCAGCAGACTGAACAAGGTCAACACCACCAATGCGATGCCCAGGGCGCTGAGGGGCCAGAGCAGGCTGTCGCGGTGCCAGGCATCCAGTTCGGGATGGGGAATGCGGTAGATGAACAGGTAGGTGTCGCCGGTCTTGGCGCTGGTGAACTCATCGGTCAGCCGCCGCCAGGGCAGGCGCCGATCATCGTTGTTCTGACGTGCCTCGAAGGCCGCGGCGCGATGTGGAAAGGTGCCCCGCACCACGGGGTCGCCGCTTTCGTTGAGGACCTGAACGTCGATGTGGTACTGACGCTTGCGTTGTTGCAGGATGCCTTGGGCGGCGTCTTCGCCCTGGCTTTCGTAGGTTTGCGTCCATTCTTCGGCCAGGGTGTTGAGGCCCGGATGACGGCTCAGGATCCAGGCGTCCTGGTTGAGCATGTGGCCCATGAGAATCGAAAGCCCTGCAACCAGGGTAATCGCTAGCCAGAAACTGGCCAGGATGCGCCAGAACAATGAACGCACGGTAAATCCTCGCAAACAAGAAAGCCCAACGGCCATCGACCGTTGGGCTGGGACGCATCAGCGCATTATTGCGCTTTTTGCGGCTGTTGCGCCTTCCATGCTTTGAACTCGGCCCATTCGGCGCGACGTTCGGCCTGTTTCTTCTGGATCGCGTCGAATTCCTTTTGCTGTTCAGGCTTGAGCAGGCCCCGGATCTGGGCATCGACTTTTTCATGCCGGGCTTTCATTTCATCCTCCATGGCCTTCTGGTCGGCCGGCGACAGTTTTGCCAGGTACTTCTCTACCAACTCCTGCCGCTCGTGGCGCTGTTCGCCCATGATCCGGCGGATCTGCTGGCGCTGCTCGTGGGTCAGGTCCAGTTGGCTGTACGGACCTCTGTCGTGCATCTGGCCGTGGCGTGGGCCGTCCATCGGGCCCATCGGGCCGGGGCCTTCAGGCATGGCCATGGCGACCGTGGGCAGGGCGGCAGCGAACATCAGAGCGATGAGGGTCTTGCGCATGGTGTATCTCCTTGTCTCGTTCCCGGTCAGTTCCGGATGTGTGCAGATTACGAGGATCAAGGTCAGCAGCGGTCAGGGGTGGGTAAAGCTTGGGTAAAGAGGTTTTGGCGCAAGGCTTACAAATCTAGATGCCAAGCACCCGGCTCTGTGGGAGCAAGGCTTGCCCGCGATGAAGATAACGCGATCTCCCAGGAAACCGAGGCGCTTGCATCGCGAGCAAGCTTTGCTCCCACAGTTCAGTCTTGCCACAGGGGGAGCAACGGTTCAGAGGCTGTAGTAGTAACCGCGGCTGCGCAGGGCCACGATGCGCGGGCGGCCGTCGGGGTGGGGGCCGATTTTCTTGCGCAGGTTGCTGACGTGCATGTCCAGGCTACGGTCGTACAGGGTCAGCTTGCGGCCCAGGGCGAGCTGCGCCAGTTCCTGTTTGTCCAGCGGTTCGCCCGGTTGCTTGAGCAGCGCTTCCAGCAGACGGCTTTCGGAAACGGTGAGGGTTTGTTCCTGTTCGTCGATGCAAACCACGCCTCGTACCGGGCTGAACGTCAGGTCACCCAGTTCGATCTGGCTGGACACCGCCGTGGGGTGACTGCGCCGCAACACGGCGCGCAGGCGGGCGGTCAGTTCCCGTGGGTCGCAGGGCTTGGCCAGGTAATCGTCGGCACCCAGTTCCAGGCCGAGGATGCGGTCCAGCGGTTCGCCACGGGCCGAGAGCATCAGCACCGGCAGTTCCGGGTGATCGCTGCGCAACTGCTTGAGCAATTCCAGGCCGCTGCCGTCGGGCAACATCACATCCAGCACTACCGCCGCCGGAGCCGTTTCAGCCAGGGCCTTGCGGGCGCTTTGGCCATCGTGGCAAGCCCGGACCAGGAAACCTTCCTGGCCCAACCAGCTGCCGAGGAGCTCGCACAGCTCCTGGTCATCATCAATCAGTAACAGCTCGCTCATGAATCACTCAATTTAGCCATTGCCGACGTTGTCTACGTCCACCGCTGGCAAAGATACCGCAGAGTAGGGCCAATAGCGCTACCCCGGCACCAATGACGAACCATTGCTGTTGATCGGTCAACAGACGCGGCAGGGGGCTGGCCTGGGCTTCCTTGAGTTGCAGCTTCAAGCGCTGGTTCTCCTGACGCAACCGGCCCAACAAGGCGCTCTCGCGCTCGCTGTTGGCGTTCTGTAATTGCTGTGTCAGTTCTTCGCGCAGGCGTTCGCTTTCTTTCAAGCGTTGCTGCAGTTCGGTGATCTGGCTGCCTGCGCTCAGCGACAACGGCGTCGAGTGGCTGCCCTCGGTGCTTTCTTCGCCATGGGCGGGTGACCCGACCGCCAACATGACCCATAACAGGCACAACGGACCTTTGCGCATTGTCACTCCTGAATTCCAGTCGAGATTAGACAGATTAGACAGGTTGTCGGCAGGCAAACGAGAACAATGAGCAATTGGGAGCAATTGAGCGCAATGAGCCCTGAAGGCCCATTGCGTGTCGGGTTACGGCAGGACTTGCTTGAACGGCTTGACCACGACGTTGGCATAGACGCCGGCGGTCACGAACGGATCGGCTTCGGCCCAAGCCTGGGCATCGGCCAAAGACGGGAACTCGGCCACGATCAGGCTGCCGCTAAAGCCAGCGGCGCCCGGGTCGTTGCTATCGACCGCCGGGTGCGGACCGGCCAGTACCACCCGCCCTTCGGCCTTGAGTTGTTGCAGGCGCGCAAGATGCTCGGGGCGAGCGGCCAGGCGTTTTTCCAGGGAGTTGGCGACATCGGTGGCAATGATTGCGTAGAGCATGTCAGTCCTCGGTTTTTGGCGTAGTGGAATCGGCGTCGTGCAGATGACGGGACAGGTAGACGCCCTGACCAATCAGGAACAACAGCGTCATGCCCAGGCTGCCGAACACCTTGAAGTCGACCCAGTAGTCCTGGAACGTGAACGCAACGAACAGGTTGGCGGCACCGCTGAACAGGAAAAAAACGACCCAGGCGATGTTCAGCCGGGTCCAGATCAGCTCCGGCAGGCTTATCGCGTGGCCCATGATGCGCTTGATCAACAGGCGATCGCCGATGAAGTGGCTACCGATGAAAGCCAGGGCGAACAGCCAGTTGACCACCGGAGCTTTCCATTTCAGGAAGGTTTCGCTGTGGAAGGCCAGGGTCAGGCTGCCGAACACGAGGCAGGCAATGAGGGTCAGCCACTGGCTTTTTTCCAGCTTGCGCTGGGACACGAACAGGGCGCCGTAGACCACCAGGGAACTGATGATCAGCACGGCCGTGGCACTGTAGATACCACCTATGGTCAAGGAATGACCGGCAATATCGAGGGGGCGTGGGTCAAGTTTGTAGACGATGAAAAACAGCAGAAGCGGGATGAAGTCGATGAATTGTTTCACAATGGCAGCCAGAAGCAGGATGTGGCGGCATAATAACAAACATCCTTGGCCGCGATAGGGCCAGCTGATTTGAGGTAGCGACCCCCTGTGAATGTTGATTTGCACTGCCATAGCACGGCCTCCGATGGCGCCCTGGCGCCTGCGGTTCTGGTGGCGCGGGCGTTCGAGCACGGCGTGCGAGTCCTGGCCCTGACCGATCACGACACCCTCGAAGGCCTCGACGAGGCCCGTGGCGCGGCGACGGCGCTGGGCATGCAGTTGGTCAACGGTGTCGAGTTGTCCTGCACTTGGGGCGGGGCGACCATTCATGTGCTGGGCTACGGCTTCGATGTCGATGCACCGCCGCTGGTCCAGGCCATTGCCGCACTGCGCGACGGGCGCTGGCTGCGGGCGGAAGAGATCAGTCGCAAGCTCGCCCTCAAGGGCATGCCCGGCGCCTTGGACGGGGCGCGGCAGATCCAGCAGGAGTTGGGTGACAGCGGCAACGCACCGGCCCGACCGCATTTTGCCGATTGGATGGTGCGCGCCGGTTTCGTTCGGGATCGCGCCGAAGCGTTCCGCAAATGGCTGGGGGCTGGCAAGTTGGGAGACGTCAAGCAGCATTGGCCGACGCTGGAGGACACTGTCGGAACCTTGCGGGCTGCCGGCGCCTGGGTCAGTCTGGCGCATCCCTGGCATTATGATTTCACGCGCAGCAAACGTCGTCGTCTGATAGCCGACTATATTCAAGCAGGGGGCCATGCCATCGAGGTGGTCAACGGTCACCAACCGGCCGAGCAGGTCGGTAGCCTGGCGATCCTGGCCCGGGAATTCGGGCTGTTGGTGAGCGCCGGCAGTGATTTCCATGGCCCGGGAGGCTGGTCCGAGATAGGTGAGTACCGCCCGCTGCCCGAAGATCTGCCACCGCTTTGGTGTAGATTCAAACATGATCCCGTTACCGCCGCCGTCTGAACAGGTAGAACACGTGAGTCAATTTTTCCAGATTCATCCGGAAAACCCGCAAGCGCGCCTGATCAAACAGGCTGTGGAAATCATTCGTGGCGGTGGCGTGGTGGTTTATCCCACCGATTCTTCCTACGCCATTGGCTGCCAGATCGGCGACAAAAACGCGGTGGAGCGGGTAAGACGCCTGCGTCAACTGGACGACAAGCACAACTTCGCGCTGATCTGCAGCGATCTGTCGCAACTGGGGCTGTTCGCCAAGATCGACACGGGCACCTTCCGCTTGCTCAAGGCCCATCTGCCAGGTCCCTATACCTTCATTCTCAACGCCACCCGTGAAGTGCCACGGCTGTTGCTGCATCCGAAAAAACGCACCATCGGCCTGCGGGTACCCAGCCACCCTATCTCCCTGGCGCTGTTGGCGGAGTTGGGCGAGCCGCTGATGAGCGTGAGCCTGATCATGCCTGGCGAGATCGAGCCGATGACCGATCCCTATGAGATTCGCCAGTTGCTCGAACATCAGGTCGACCTGATCATCGATGGCGGTTTTGGCGGCATGAAAGCGTCCACCGTGATCAACCTCGCCGATGGCGAGCCGCAGGTGGTGCGCGTCGGCTGCGGCGATCCGACCCCGTTCATGGTCGAGGCCTGAATGACCGCTGTGGAAGCCGCGGTGGACCCTGCAGACAGCCAGGCCGGTGCTCAGCAGGAGCTGCCGTTCGCCATGGTCTACGGCCAGGCGGTCATGGAAATGCCCCTGGACCTCTACATTCCGCCGGACGCTCTGGAAGTGTTCCTCGAAGCCTTCGAGGGGCCGCTCGACCTGCTGCTGTACCTGATCCGCAAACAGAACATCAATATTCTCGACATCCCGGTGGCGGAGATCACTCGCCAATACATGGGCTACGTCGAGTTGATGCAGTCGGTGCGCCTGGAGCTGGCGGCCGAATACCTGGTGATGGCGGCCATGCTGGCCGAGATCAAGTCGCGGATGCTGTTGCCGCGCTCGGCCGAGGTCGAGGAAGAGGAGGACGATCCCCGCGCCGACCTGATCCGACGCTTGCAGGAGTACGAGCGCTACAAGGCCGCTGCCGAAGGCATCGACGGCTTGAGTCGGGTCGGGCGCGACGTGGTGGTGCCCAAGCTCGATGCCCCCGAGGCCCGCGCCCGCAAGTTATTGCCGGACGTGAGTCTGGAGGAGTTGCTGATGTCCATGGCCGAGGTGCTGCGCCGGGGCGATATGTTCGAAAGTCACCAGGTCAGCCGTGAGGCGTTGTCCACCCGAGAACGCATGAGCGAGGTGCTGGACAGGCTCAAGGGCGGCGGTTTCGTGCCCTTCGTCGAGCTGTTCACCGCCGAGGAAGGACGCCTTGGAGTGGTGGTGACGTTTATGGCGATCCTGGAATTGGTCAAGGAATCCCTGGTAGAGCTGGTGCAAAATGAGCCGTTCGCCGTGATTCACGTGCGGGCCCGAGCCGAATAACGAGCAAATCAATGAATCTGACTGAACCCCGCGAGCTGGCACCCTTGCTTGAAGCTTTCCTGTTGGCCTCGGGAAAGCCGCAATCGATGGAGCGCCTGTTCGAACTCTTCGAAGAAGGCGAGCGGCCCGAGCCGGCCGTGTTCAAGAAAGCCCTGGCGCTGCTGGGCAAATCCTGCGAAGGCCGGGCTTTCGAACTCAAGGAAGTGGCCTCCGGTTACCGCCTGCAGATCCGCGAAAAGTTTGCGCCCTGGGTCGGTCGCCTGTGGGAGGAGCGACCGCAGCGCTACTCCCGTGCCATGCTCGAAACCATGGCATTGATTGCCTATCGCCAGCCGATCACCCGGGGCGAAATCGAGGACGTGCGGGGTGTGGCCGTGAACAGCAATATCGTCAAGACGTTGCTGGAGCGCGAGTGGATCCGGGTGGTGGGTTATCGCGACGTGCCGGGCAAACCGGCGATGTTCGCCACCACCAAGGCCTTTCTCGACCATTTCAACTTGAAGAACCTCGACGAATTGCCGCCGCTGGCCGAGCTGCGGGAGTTGGAGCCCGAGCCGATGCTCGAATTCGACGACGCCCCCGTGCCCCAGGGCTTGCAGGATCTGGCCGATGCCAGCGTCGAGCCGGAGGAGCCCAAGGAGGAAACCAGCTTCCACTCGCTGCTGCTGGAGCTGGACACCATGGAGGAAGGTCTCAAGACCGATTTCGACGACTTGCTGCGGGACGGTCCGGAAGTTGAAGGCGAGGCGCAGGCATTGCCTGAGCCCGCACCCGAACCTGAACCCGAGGATGACATCCTCGGCGTGGCCGAGGCCCGGGAAAAGCTGCTGGCCGCCGTCGCCGCCCTCGAACCACGCGAGCCCGAGCCCGAACTGAGCGAAGAAGAAGCCGAAGCCCGCGCCCTGGCCGAAGCGATCGAGAACGAGCGGCGTCAGTTCGACGATTGATCACTCCTGTATTGGCACGCAGCCCCCTGTGGGAGCGGGCTTGCTCGCGAATGCGCACTGACATCCAAAATGGATGTCGACTGATACACCGCTTTCGCGAGCAAGCCCGCTCCCACAAGAGAGGTGGCGAATCACCAGTCGGCGGAAAAAAACACTGAATCCCGGGCGTTCAGCTAGTCTCTGATGCGCAAACGCCTCAACGGGCGTATGATTCGCGACCCCTTGGCGAGCCCTTCGCCAAATCCTGTTTTCAGACCACACCGGGAGGTGCCCAGCATGAAAGACCAAGACCAGAACGACACCCAGGAAATCGGCCCAGCCGGCGAGAAGCTGCAAAAAGTCCTCGCTCGCATCGGCGTCGGTTCGCGCCGCGACGTGGAAGCCTGGATCACCCAGGGCCGCATCAAGGTCAACGGCAAAGAGGCCACCCTGGGCCTGCGCGTCGACCTGCACGATGCCATCACCATCGATGGCAAGGTGATCAAGCGCGAAGAGGCCGCCGAAACGGTGCGCCGCGTGATCATGTACAACAAGCCCGACGGCGAAATCTGCACCCGTGACGACCCGGAAGGCCGCCCAACCGTGTTCGACAAGATGCCGCGTCCCAAGGAAGGCCGCTGGATCAACATCGGTCGCCTGGACATCAACACCACCGGCCTGTTGATGTTCACCACCGACGGTGAGCTGGCCAACCGCCTGATGCATCCCTCCTACGAGATGGACCGTGAATACGCCGTGCGCGTACGCGGTGAAGTCGACGATGAGATGATCGAGCGCTTGAAGGCCGGCGTCGTGCTGGAAGACGGCCCGGCGCGTTTCACCGACATCAAGCAGGCGCCGGGTGGCGAAGGCTTCAACCATTGGTACCACTGCGTGGTGATGGAAGGCCGTAACCGTGAAGTGCGGCGGTTGTGGGAATCCCAGGGGCTGGTGGTCAGCCGTCTGAAGCGCGTGCGTTTCGGTCCGGTGTTCCTCAACTCCGACCTGCCGATGGGCCGCTGGCGCGAAATGAGCCAGCAGGAAGTCGATATCCTGGCAGCCGAAGTGGGCCTCAAGCCTGTGGCCATGCCGCAGATGACGGCCAAGAGCAAGGACAAGCTGGAGCGGATGCAGCGCAAGTCCTCGCGCCCAATGGGCAAGACCGAGCGTGTGCGTACGTTGCGTCCTGCGGTCGATGGCCCGGCGGCCGGTCCACGTGCACCTCGCGAGCCGCAGCTTGAAGGCGAACGCCCGGCCCGCAAGCCTGCGCCTCGCCAGGACGGCGAACGCGGCCCACGTACGCCACGTCCGGCCAATGGTCGGACTGAACGCGGTGAAGGGCGTGGCACGCCAGTGGCCGAGCGCCCGGCTGACGTCAAGCGTCCGGCCAAGCCAGCGTCGAAGAAGCGCCCCGGCATTTCCCTGGTAGATCGCGACGCGCCGTCGGGCAAGCGCCGTGGCGCGCCGGCCGGATCGGGCCAGCGTCCAGGATTTGGGCGACGTAAGCCGGAGTGAGGCCGCTGTGAGTGGCTAGCGGCAAGCGGCAAGAAGAAGCGCCAACCGTTGGGTTGGCGTTTTTTTTTGTCCGGCTTTAGTGATGCAGTGCAGATGAGTCCGCCATCGCGAGCAGGCTCGCTCCCACAAAGGATCTTCGGTGAATGGATGACCTGTGTTCAACACCGTCCCCTGTGGGAGCGAGCCTGCTCGCGAGGCGCCAGTAGCCCCACCGCCAATCCTGGCCTAAAGCACAAACCGCCCATCGAACATCGGCTCATTGTCCAGCGCCAGCACACCACTTTCGAAAATCAGGTCCAGGTGGTGACTGCCCTTGGCTCCGCCACCCAATCCCAGGTGCAGGCCGCAATGGCGCTCTTCGAAACCGGCGTTGCGGGCATAGAGGCTCTTGACCCCTTCGTTGGTGCCAATGCCCAGCTCCTCGATGCGTCGATTGGACGGGTTGGCGTCCAGATATTTGTTGAAGTCGTGTTCCAGGCCCGGCACATCGGTGGCGATTTTCTGGATGGTGGAGTCCTCGATCCACAATTCCAGCGGCGCTTGCAGCACGCCATATTTGCGAGCGAACGGGATCGTGCTGAGAAACGTGCCAACGAAATTCACGCGACCATTGATCGTGTCGCTGTGGGTTGCGATCTCACCCGGCGCCAGGTCGTAGTTGCCGACGCCATTGATGTCGGTCCACTTCTTCACACTGCTCAGGGGCGTGTCGAAATACGAGCCGTGATCGTCCTGGAAGCTCAATGTGGTGGCCTGGGAGATGCGTCGGATCAGATGGCTGTTGAGCCCTGCGATACGTTGGGGAATGACACTGAAGGTGTCGTAGAAATAATCGCCGTAGTCTTTGAACAGCAGCGACTTCTTCCAGTTTTCCGCCATCACGCCTTGCAGCGCGCGGACAAAGTCCGGGCCGTCGGGACGTGGGTTGGGCAGGGTGGAAGAATCATAGAAGAAAATGTACAGATCGCTGTCGGCAATGGCCCGGGACAGGCGTTCCGTGGGTTCGAGGTCCAGGCGCATGGCGCTGAACCGGAAGGGCGAGCCGCTGTCGGCCTGTTCGGCAATGGCGCCGGTCAGGGCTTCGTAGTCAGCGGTGTGGCCGAGCAGCACCTTGGCGGGCTGGATACCGGCCAGGGCGGGGTGATGTTCGAGGTAGTAAAGGAAATGTGAGATGGCTCGTTGTGTGTCCATGCTTATTCTTCCCTGACAAATGAATCTGCGTCCCTGACAACGGGCAATAGTGGCGGAGTCGACCGGCCGGACCGCCTCCGCCGGATTATGCCTACAGAGGCCACATCGCCGTGCCGAACGGAACGACGGCGTCGGCTTGCATCATTTCAACGGCGGCTTCATGGGTTGGCGCTTCAAACCATTCGTCCAGTTGCAGTTCGGTTTCCAAGTCTTTGTCCAGTGCTTGCATAGTGAATCTCCTAGATGACTTTTACGGAAAGTTGCGGGCGCTTCGGTGAGTGAAAACGGCCTCGCAAGGCTTGCCGGCAGGATGCTTGGGCAAGTCGCTAAAACCTAGTCGAGGGTTTTTTGGAATGCAAAATAAAATTTTTATTTTTTGCGTATGAACTTTTTATTCCATTTTATAGAGGGGGAATTACTCATTCAAAAACAGCCGTCTAGGGCATTTTTTCATTAGGTAGCTAGCTACCGTCAATTTGCAGGCGGCTTTCAGAAAATTCGTACATGGCAAGTCTGCGTTACGGCTTGTAAAAAAATCCTGACGATTTCGACCTGTCGAGGCGGTGGGTTTTGGTGTCTGGAAAGAGTGTAAGAAAAAGCTGCCGAATCAGCCGGCTTGAGCGGTTTTCCGACACTTGGCAGCGCTTGTTTCAAACTGTCAGGAAGGGTCAGATGCCCGCCAGACCTGAAAAGCAGGGGGCGACGCTGATCCGGCGGTGTCTGGTAGCAGCAGAATGGCGGTGTACAATGCGCCGCGTTTTACTGTGACCCTTCGCGTACCCACGCACTTTCAAGGTTATCCGCCTTGTTCACTCCGCCACGCCACGAGCGTGTCGGGTTCGATTTCGTCACAGATAAAAACAAATAGGTGACGCATGACCGTTGTAGAAAATACGCATTCAGGCGAGCTGAAACGCGGCCTGAAAAATCGCCACATCCAGTTGATCGCCCTCGGCGGCGCAATCGGCACCGGTCTTTTCCTTGGCTCTGCCGGGGTCCTGAAGTCCGCCGGTCCGTCGATGATCCTTGGCTATGCCATTTGCGGCTTCATCGCCTTCATGATCATGCGCCAGCTGGGCGAGATGATCGTCGAGGAGCCGGTCGCCGGCTCCTTCAGCCACTTTGCCCATAAATACTGGGGTGGTTTCGCTGGTTTCCTGTCGGGCTGGAACTGCTGGATCCTCTACATCCTGGTGGGCATGTCCGAGCTGACTGCGGTGGGCAAGTACATCCACTACTGGGCGCCGGATATCCCGACCTGGGCCTCGGCGGCAGCGTTCTTCATCCTGATCAACGCCATCAACCTGGCCAACGTCAAAATCTTTGGCGAGGCCGAGTTCTGGTTCGCGATCATCAAGGTCGTGGCGATCGTGGGCATGATCGCCTTGGGCAGCTACCTGCTGGTGAGCGGTCATGGCGGGCCGCAAGCCTCGCTGACCAACCTGTGGACCCACGGCGGATTCTTCCCGAACGGCGTGAGCGGGCTGGTAATGGCGATGGCAATCATCATGTTCTCGTTCGGTGGCCTGGAAATGCTCGGCTTCACCGCGGCTGAGGCCGACAAACCGAAAACCGTGATTCCGAAAGCCATCAACCAAGTGATCTACCGGATCCTGATCTTCTACATCGGTGCCCTGGTGGTGCTGTTGTCCCTGACTCCCTGGGACAGCCTGCTGACCACGCTCAATGCCGCCGGTGACGCCTATAGCGGCAGTCCGTTCGTGCAGGTGTTCTCGATGCTGGGCAGCAACACCGCGGCGCACATCCTCAACTTCGTGGTACTGACCGCTGCGCTGTCGGTGTACAACAGCGGCACCTACTGCAACAGCCGGATGCTGTTGGGCATGGCCGAGCAGGGCGATGCCCCACGGGCCCTGGCGAAGATCGACAAGCGTGGCGTGCCGGTGCTTTCGATCCTCGCCTCGGCGGCGGTCACGCTGGTGGCTGTGCTGCTGAACTACCTGATCCCGCAGCATGCGTTGGAGCTGCTGATGTCTCTGGTGGTGGCGACGTTGGTGATCAACTGGGCGATGATCAGCTATTCGCACTTCAAGTTCCGCCAGCACATGAACCAGGCCCGTCGGGCGCCGCTGTTCAAGGCACTGTGGTATCCCTACGGCAACTACATCTGCCTCGCGTTCGTGGTCTTCATCCTGGGTGTGATGCTGCTGATCCCGGGCATCCAGGTATCGGTGTACGCGATCCCGGTCTGGGTGGTGTTCATGTGGGTCTGCTACGTGATCAAGAACAAGCGCAGCGCCCGGCATGGGATGCCCGTGGCGGCGGTTGCCAAGTAAGCCTCGCTGATGAACGACAAACCCGGCCAAGTGCCGGGTTTGTTATTTCCAGATATACGCATGACCCTGTGGGAGCGAGCCTGCTCGCGATGGCGTCGGGTCAGTAACGCCATGGGGACTGGCACACTGCAATCGCGAGCAGGCTCGCTCCCACATTTGATCGTTGGTGTTCAGTGGAACTGCATACACCACCCCACAGGGGTGAGGTGTTGTCCGGGGGATTCGCGGTATTCTGTGGATCCTGTTTGCGGACACTTCTTATGCTGGCGATTTCCAACAACGTGCACATCCCCGACGCCGAGATCGAGCTGACGGCCATCCGCGCCCAGGGCGCCGGGGGGCAGAACGTCAACAAAGTGTCCAGCGCCGTGCACTTGCGTTTCGACATTCCGGCCTCGTCCCTGCCTGAATTCTACAAGGAACGTTTGCTGGCGCTGCGTGACAGCCGCATCACCAGCGATGGCGTGTTGATCATAAAGGCCCAGCAGTACCGCACGCAGGAACAGAACCGGGCCGACGCGCTGGAGCGTCTGACTGCGCTGATCCTGGGAGCCATCAAGGTCGAGAAGAAGCGCCGTCCGACCAAACCAACCCTGGGTTCCAAAACCCGTCGCCTGGACTCAAAGAGCAAACGTGGCTCGATCAAGGCCGGGCGTGGCAAGGTGGATTTCTAGGTTCTTTCCCGTTCCTCACGGTATCTCGGCGCCTGCCGGTACAAGTAGAGACTCAAGGCCAATCCGCCCAGGGCCGCCAGGGCGGCGAACAGGAAGATCGAGGCAAAGCCAAAACCCGCGGCAATCGCGCCGGCCAACGGTCCGGTGATCCCCAGCGATAGATCGATGAACAGCGAATAGGCACCCACCGCTGCGCCGCGACTGGAGGCTGGCACCAGGTTGACCGCTTCCACCCCCAGGGCCGGGAATACCAGGGAAAAACCGAAACCGCTCAATGCCGCGCCTGCCAGTGCCCAGTGGGCATCCGGTGCCAGCCATAACAGCAGCAGACCCAGGGTCTCCACCGACAAGCAGGCAATTGCCACGCGGAAACCGCCCAGGCGGTTGATCAGATTGCCGAACAGCAAGCGCGCCCCGATAAAGCAGGCGCCGAACAGGCTCAGGCACAACACCGCGTTATCCCAGTGTTGCGTCGCGTAATACAACGTGATGAACGTGGCGATGGTGCCAAAACCAATGGAGCCCAGGGCCAGGCCGCTGCCATGGGGAAGGACGCGCCCCAGCACATGCATGAACGGCAGCCGTTCGCCGGCGACGATCGGTGCGGCGGTTTTCGGCCAGGCCAGCGCTACCCCCAGCACGGCCAGCAGCATGATGCTGACGCCCATGCTCCACAGCCCCAGGGCCTTGACCAGCCACACCCCCAGGGGGGCGCCAATCGCCAGCGCGCCATAGCTGGCGATGCCGTTCCAGGAAATCACCTTGGCGGTATTGGCGGCGCCGACCCGGCCGATGCCCCAGCCAATCGAACCCGAACCCACCAGGCTTTCGGCACTGCCCAGTACCAGCCGTCCAATGAGCAGGCTGATCAGGCTCAGGGTCGGCAGCTCATGGGTCCAGGCAGAGATGAGCATGAACACACCACTGAGTCCGCACCCGGCAAGGCCGAAGATAACCGCGCGTTTGCTACCCAGGTTATCGATGATCCGCCCCGCGTAAGGACGACTGAGGAGAGTGGCCAGGTACTGGACGCTGATCACCAGCCCCGCGATGACGGCGCCGAAGCCCAGCTCACCATGGACGAAGCCGGGCAGCACGGCCAGGGGGATGCCGATATTCAAATAACCAATGAAGGTGAACAGGACGATGGAAACGACTTGCAGCGTGACCGTCAGGGGGCGCTGGGAATCTGACATGGGGAAAGGGTCCACGGAACAGCGAAATAGATAGGCTGCTTATGATAACGGCGGACGGAGTAATAAGACGCGTGAAAGTAAAACTATTTGCCGAATGGCCATTTAGTTGTCGTTTTGCGCGGCCAGCAACTGGGTAGTGATCAGGGCAGCGATGGCATTTTCTTCAGTGCCGAAACGGGCCAGCAGGGCGGCCTGCTTTTCGGGAGAGAGACGCGTCCAGATGTCGACCATTTTCTCGGCAGCGCCGATCAATACGTTGGCCTGGGCATCGCTGAAAGGGGACGTGTCATCGGTCATGGCGGGCTCGGGGTTCAGGCAGTGTGGGAAGCGCATCTTAGCGCTTTCCACACGGTCTGGTGTTGCGTTCAGTCTTCGCTGTCGGCCTGACGGCGTTCAGCGTCTTGCTTGGGCTCTGGTTGCCGGGCCTCGGATTGCCCTGCGGCTTGTAGCGTGGTCGTCTGCTCAGTGTCGTGCAGGCTTGGGAAGGGGAGATTAGGAATCTCGTGCATATCGCGCTCCTCGCAAAGTCTGTTGGTAGATCTGGTAGATCCTCGCTTGTACAAAGCCGGGGCAGGATACCGCAGGAGAGATGACAAAAAGACTTTTAAATCCCTTTGCGCCGACAAAAGGGGTTGTCCGTACAGGTCCAGGCAAGTACATCGAGAGGCTCCGCCAAGGCGCTGGTGACCGGACGAACGGCGGCCACCAGGGCTCAAGAACGCGGCTTGTGGGCCGATGGCAAGTGATATGCCGCACATTCACGCCATGAAGTCGTTTGCGCGAGACAGGGAAGGTCTGGACGTGTCAGTCCGTGGGCTTGGCTTTTACCTCCTAGAGAGCTTCCTTGATGTTCCTGAAAAAATCCCTGCGAGCCCAGATTCTCGCCCTGCTGAGCGGTAGCCTGTTGGCGATGTTGCTGATCGCCCTGGCGTCTTTTCATTTCCTGTCCAACGGCATCCAGAACTATCGAAGCCTGATCGACGGGCCATTGCGCGCGTCGCAGTTGATCGACGAGGCCAATCTGCGGTTCAAAGAGCAGGTTCAGGAGTGGAAGAACGTCTTGCTGCGCGGTAAGCAGCCGGCTGACCTGGATAAATACTGGAAGCAGTTCGAAGGGCGTCAGCAAGATGTTCAGGGCATTCTGGGGGAACTGATCGGACAAAAAGATCTACCGACGCAGATCAAGTCGCGCATCGAACGTCTGCGAGACGAACACCGTCAGTTGGGGGCGGCCTACCAGAAGGGCCGGGATGCTTTTGTCGCAGCAGGCGGCGACCCTTCGGCGGGTGATGCGGCGGTCAAGGGCGTGGACCGTGCGGCCAGCGAGCAGATGAGTGAGCTGGTAGTCGACCTGCGCAAGTCGAGCAACGAGCAATCGGCGCTGATCAGCGCCGGGGCTGACCACACCATCATGCTGGGCGTTGCGGTGATGCTGGTTTCCGGCCTGTTGGTCGGCTTGTTCAGCCTGTGGCTGGTCAATCGCAGCCTGGTGCAACCGATCCGCAGCCTGATTGAATACGTGACCCAACTGAGTCGAGGCCGTTTCGCCGAACGTGTGGTCAGCACGCGTCAGGATGAGCTGGGCGACCTGGCCCTGGCGGCCAACACCCTGCGCGACTTCCTGGCCGAAACCTTCACGCGCTTGCAGCGCAGTGCCTCGGAGCTGGACAGTGCCAGTGGCGAGCTCAATGCCATCGCCGGCCTGATGAGCCAGGGCACCAATGAGCAGTTCGAACGTACCGACCAGGTGGCGACCGCGATGAACGAGATGTCCGCCACGGCCCAGGAAGTTGCCCGCCATGCCGCCGACGCGGCGCGTGCGGCCGACGATGCCGATCATTCGGCCCAACAGGGTGAGAAGGTCATGCAAGGGACCATTCACACCATTACCCGCATGCGCGGTGAAATCGCCAACACCGCAACGGTTATTCGTCGCCTGGAAACCGACAGCGGTCGTATCGGCAAGGTGCTCGAAGTGATCCGCGGGATTGCCGAGCAGACCAACCTGTTGGCCCTCAATGCCGCCATCGAAGCCGCCCGTGCCGGTGAAGCCGGACGCGGTTTCGCAGTGGTCGCCGATGAAGTACGCAGCCTGGCCCAGCGCACGGCTTCGTCCATCATCGAGATCAACCAGATCATCCAGACTGTGCAAACCGGTGCGGTCGACGCGGCCCAAGCCATCGAAAGCGGCCAGTCGCGCAGTGAGGAAAGCGTCGAGCAGGTGACTCAGGCCGGGGCCATGCTCGAACGTATCACTCAGGCTGTCGAAGCGATCCGCGACATGAACCGACAGATCGCCACGGCCGCGGAAGAGCAGACGTCGGTTGCCGAAGACATTTCCCGCAACCTCACGGAGATCACTTGTATTGCCAGTACCAACCTGGACAACGTGCAACGCACCGAAACGGCAAGTCGGGATCTGCATGGTTTGTCGGGGCAGTTGAACGAGGTGACGGCGCGCTTGAGCGCCTGACGAATACTCGCTCGCCGGAAGGTGGAACGGTCAGTAGTCGCGCCGTTTGCGAAACGCCCACCGACCGGCGATCAGTGTGAACGTTGCCACCAGCGCCACCAGGATCCAGAAACCCTCCGGATCGCTGGCAAGGGGCACGCCGCCGACGTTCATGCCGAAGAAACCGGCGATGATGTTGATGGGCAAGGCAAGTACCGTCACCACTGTCAGGGTGAACAGGGATCGGTTGGTCTGTTCGTTGAGATTGGCGGCGATTTCTTCCTGCAGCAGTTTGATCCGCTCGCTCAATGCGGTGAGGTCGTTGATGATCAGCGCGAACTCCTCGGTGGATTTGCGCAGTTCCTTGACGTCCTCTTTCTGCAACCATTGCGGCGGACGGTTGAGCAGGCGCAGTAACGAACCCGGTTCCAGGGCCAGCAAGCGTTGCAGGCGAACCAGCACCCGACGGTTGGCGCCCAGCTCGGCGCGGTTGGTGGACAGCCGGGAGGACAGCAACTCATCCTCGACCTGATCGACGCTGAGACTGGTCTTGCGCACGATCTGGGTCAGCACTTCGCCTTGGTCACGCAGCAAATGCACGAGCAATTCCAGCGGCGAGCGAAAGCGCTCACCGGCCTTGACCGATGAGCGTAGCTTGTCCACTGAATGCAGGGGTTGCGAGCGTGCGCTGATGATCAGCCGGCTGTGCACACAAACCCACAAGGTGGAGACATCCGAGGAAACCATGCTGCTGAGCTTGAATACGACGTCGTTGACCACCGCCAGCAGCGCCGAATCCACATGCTCGATGCGGGTCGAGCGCGAGCCTTCATGCAAGGCTTCGAAGAACTCCTGTGGCAGGCGTAGATGGGTTTTCATCCAGCGCTCGCACGCCGCATGGGCCAGGTTCAGATGCAGCCAGAGGAATTCTTCGCTGTCCTGCGGTTGTTCCAGGCATTGCAGGGCCTGCGCCGAATCGATCTCTCGTCCGCGCTCGCCGGGTCGGAAGCAATACCCATAAAGCAGGCCGAACAGATCCGGGTCGCGATGGCTTTGGTCGATACTGTGGTTCATGGGGGCTCGCTGGCGGGAAGTGCCTGTGGCAGCTACAGGTTCACTTGGGCGAGATCATGGCAAGGTTTTTTGAAGGTTTTGTGACGGGGGCGCTGTGGCACGCAGAACATCATATTCTGTAAGCAGAATAAAAAGAGCCGCGCAATCCGAAGATAGCGCGGCTCTTTTTAATCAATGGTCGGGTCTGTTCTGCGAAACTTCGCCGGTGGCGGCGTTGAGTTCAATGTCAAACTCTCTGCCATCGGGATAACGGACTTCAACTTCATATTCGTAACCCGTGCGGCTCTCTTCCACGTCAGGGAGGCCGATGGTTGCGCCTGGGTGAAACTTCTCGACTACTTGTTTCAGTTCTTCCATCGATTTGATCTTACCTTCCTTGACCAACTGAGAAATCTGCTTTGGTGACAGGTCATCTGCTTGGGCCAGGCCAGCGGTAAGGGTCAGGGCTGCAGCGGTAAACAGGGCAGTTAAAGTTTTCATGGGGTCGTTCCTTGGTTCTTTCATTAAAAGGTGTGTCGTTTAAGTGGGTTCAGGTTAACCACGGCAACTTAATTCACCCTTAATTTGAAAAACTGCTGAAAACATCCCAGGGACGGCAGAAGTAAGCATTGTGCAAGCATAGTCCGCGGAAGAGGGTTTGCTGCCACGGACTTTATCGTTCAGCCATGAATCAGTAGCCGTTCTTCTCCAGCAGTTGCGTCACGCTGCCCGTTTCAGGGCGCTTGAAGTATCTGAGCAATTCACTGGCCCGGTTGGTGAAGATGCCATCCACGCCGGCGTCCATCACTTTCTTGAAGTCCACGGCTTCGTCCACGGTGTAGACGTGCACCAGCAGACCCTGGTCATGGGTGTACTGGTTCATCCACGGTTGCACCAGGTCCGCATAGCTCTGGCTGCCGCCATGGGTCAACGCAGCGGAAGGTCCGGTGCCGACGGCGCCCTGGTCCTTGGCGTAACGTACCCAGTTTTCGAACTCGGCCCGGTCCTTGGGTTCCTGTTTGGCGTAATAGGCTGCCTTGTCCGTTTCGCCCGACTCGGCAAACGTCACCTTGGATTTGGGCTCGATATTGCCTTCGCCTACCCACAGCAGCAGGACCTTCGGTACTTTCGGCATTTCTTTGTGCAGCAGTTCCAGGCTGCTCTTTTCAAAGGTTTGCAAGACCACTTTGCCCTTGCCCTGGCCCACGCCGGTTGGGCTCTTGGCGAGCTTGGAACCGGCCGGGCTCAGCCAGCCACGGTCCTGCAATTTGTCTTTCAAATCGCGCTCGATGCCCGGGAAGAGCTTCGGCTCCTTGGTTTCGATGTACAACCCCGGTTTCTGCTTCGGGTTGCCTTCGGCAATGTTGATGACTTCATCGAGGGTCAGGATTTTCAGGCCCACGAACGAAGGGCGTGCCCGGTCAGGGTAGGCGGTGTTGAACCAGCTACCGGCGTCGAGGGTCTTGAGTTCGGCCATGGTGAATGCATTCGCGGCGCTGTCCTTACGCTCGGGAAACTTGGTGGCGACATCTGTGGTGCGCTGCAGGTTGTCGTCATGCAGCACGAACAGCACACCGTCCTTGCTGCGCTGCAAGTCCAGCTCCAGGTAATCGGCACCCAGGTCGCGGGCCAGCTTATAAGCGGCGGCGGTGGATTCCGGCGCATCGAACGAGGCACCACGGTGGGCGATCACGGCGGGATGGGGAATGCCGTGAAGGGCTGCCAACGCTTTTGGGCTCAAGGTTTCAGCGGCTTGTGTCTGACCGAAGCCGAGCAACAGGCTCAGCATCAACGCGTTGCGGGTGAGGGTAACAGGCATGCTCGAGATCCTTTCGTAGGTTTCGCAAAGCCTCTCTTTTAACAACTGAACGCTCTGAACGCTATCGCCAGACCGACATAAACCTATGCAAAGCAGATTTTTCCCACGCTTTTTCAGGCAGCTTTGCAGTACGCTTGGCGGCAGCAGTTTCCCCGGCAGAGGGAAACCTGAACTCACATCCGCTTGCCCTGCGTGTAAACCATCGATCAGACGTCCCACGGGATGCATCCATGAGGTTTACCATGCGCACCACTTCGACCTTCATCTGCCAGGCCGCCGATCAGCTCAAGGGCTTCGTAGGCCTGAATCGCAAGACCGGCCAATACATCGTACGGTTCAGCGAAGACGCCTTCGGCATGGACGTGGCCGACGACGGCATCATCCCCGCCAGTGAATTCGTCTGGACCAGGGCGGCGGACGGCACCATGGTCCTGAGGCGGGAGCGGATCCAGCTGTTGCTGGACCAGAACATCGACGATCGGATCAACCTCACCGAACCCTTGCGGGTGTATATGGCGCGCAGCGACCTGCCTGAAATCGTGGCGGTGCGTCAGTTAGTAGAGGGCTGAGTGTCGTCGAGCGGGCGATGAGTGATACCTCTGTGGGAGCAAGGCTTGCCCGCGATGGTGGCCCCCCCACAGGGGTTGTAACTGTGCGCTGTACGGTGAAAACCACCGCTTAATAATGATCGCTTACGCAGTCATCCTCCCGCAGGCATCGACAAAGGCACGAACCAGTGGCGGTACGCGATTTTCCAGTGCTGCGCGTTCAGGCTGAAACAACGTTGCGACGAAGAACGGGTGCCCGCGCAGCTCAACGGCTCGCAGCTCGCCCTCCGAATCGCGGGCTACCGCGTGCAAATCGTCGCCCAACAAATCCTGCTCGAACCGAGGGTTGACGCCGAAGCGGCAGCGGTAGCCCTCGAATATCGTCTGCTGACCGTAGGCCCTGGCAATCAATGAATCCGCTTCGAGCCGAAGGCTGTCGAGGGTGTCGATCAAGGCACAGCTCAGCGGTGTCAACAGGGCGCGTTCGGCTTCCGGGGACGTTTCGCCGTGAGCGGCATCGGCCCAGCCCAAGACATGGCGGGCATATTCCAGCACCGCATGCTGAAAGCCACCGCAGGTGCCCAGGAACGGGCGGCGCTGCTCGCGGGCGAAACGAATGGCCCGCAACGCGGCGCTTTCATTTCGGTAAGGGCTGCCGGGTACGCACCAGATACCGTGAACGCCTTCCAGGGCGCAGTCGTCGGCGATCTGGTCGGTTGCCAGCCATTTGAGGTGAATGGCCCGGCCGGTTTGCTTGCCAATCAGCTCAAGCGCAATGGGGATTGCCCGATGGGCCGTTATTTGCGGATCGTGCTCGCCAATCAAGGCAATGTGAACAGGGCGTTGTATTTCCATGGGGACTTATCGCTGGTTGATTCCTGGTTGCCACTATAAATTGGCGTTCACGCAATCAATATTGGCATCTACCCAAATGATCAATGCATCGATGCACTACCGTCTGGATTATCCCGACCTGTCCCTGATCCTGGCGCTTGTTCGTGGCGGTTCGCTGGCTCGGGCTGCGCAGTTGCTGAAGGTGGATGTGTCCACGGTATTTCGTTCGGTACGTCGGCTCGAAGCAGCCCTGGGCCAGCCCTTGTTCGAAAAGAGCCGTGCCGGGTATTTGCCTACAAGCCTGGCCCGGGCGCTGTGCGAACAGGCCGAGCGTGCCGAACAGGCTCTGGAGGCGGCGCGTATTGGTGTGGAGCAGGGCGGCGCAGTGATTACCGGCACGGTGCGGCTGACCTGCTCCGACTCGGTCCTGCAAGCGCTGCTGTTGCCGGCGCTGGCGCGGTTCATGCCCGCTTATCCGGCGCTGCACCTTGAACTGAGCACCTCGAATGATTTTGCCAACCTGAGCCGGCGCGACGCCGACATCGCGCTGCGATTGACCCGCACGCCACCGGAACATCTGGTCGGTCGGCATCTGGGCGATGTGGCCTATCGCGTGTGTGCGAGTCCGGCCTATTTGCGTTCGATAAGCTCCGATGACTTGAGGTCAATGACGTGGATCGCGCCGGACGACTTCCTTCCCGACCACCCCACCGTAACCTGGCGTCGCCAGCATCTTCCCGGCGTGGTGCCAGCTTATCGTTGTAACAGCATGCTCTCGGTCACTGAATTGGTGCGGGCCGGTCTGGGTGTCGCGGCGCTGCCGGACTTTCTTCTGGGTGACAGTCAAAGCCTGGTTCCCTTGGGCGAACCGTTGATGGGGTATGACACGGCATTGTGGCTTCTGACCCGGCCGGACTGCCGTGCCTTGCGCTCGGTGGTAACCCTGTTCGACGAGCTGGGAGGCAGCTTGCAGTTGCGTTGATCCTCAGCGCTGGTAGCGGGTCAGGAACATGTCGAGGGCGGATTCGATGACCTCGATCTGCTGAGCCGGGGTCAGGCTCGGCTGGCCCATGGAAATCTGCGGCCAGAAGGCAAACGTCTTCAGCAGTCCGTGCATCTGCTGGGCGGCAAACGCCGGATCCACGGTTTTCAACCGACCATCGGCCTGTGCCTGGCGAATCCACACCGTGAGGCCTTCTTCGCGCTGCCCCATGCGCGACACCATGTCCTGGGCTCGCTCGGGAGAATGAATCGTGGCGGCAATGGCGATGCGCGCCAGGTCGAGAAAACTGTCCTCTGCCAGCAGGTGCAATTTGGCTTGCAGCAATTGGCGAAGCTGCTCACGCAAGGGTTTGTCGGGGGTATAGGCGGCGTCCTGCTCTGCGGTCACGCGGTTCCATAATCGGTTCAGAATTTCGGCGAACAGCTCTTCCTTGCTGGGGAAGTGGTTGTACACCGTGCGCTTGGATACACCGGCCGTCGCCGCGATCTTGTCCATGCTGGTGATATCGAAGCCGCTGTTGCGGAATTCGGCAATGGCGGCTTCCAGGATGGCTTCGCGTTTTCGGTCGGTGAGGCGTTGCGGTACGGTCATGGGCAGAAATCGATCCGGAAAAGATAAGTTACACTCAGTGGTTTACTTGTTCTTGGGAGTCATGCAGTCTGCAACCTACACCGGTCGGTGTAGTTTTACTATCCAGCGAACGGCTGAGCGTGCATGCAGCGGCCATTTAGCGTTCAACAACGGCGAAGCGCAATGCCGGCGACGTCCTTGGAGTTATCGCATCATGACCCATCCCTCTGTTTCTTCGTCCGACAGCTCTTCAATCCCTCCCTCGTCCCGACAGGAGCAGGGGAAGTATCGCAACCATGCCCCTACACCCCGGGAAGGGCTCGGCAAGGCCCTGCGCATCCTGTGGAACATGGTATTCCATAAGCCGCGTGACACCCGTCCCACCGGGGCCGTCCCGGTTCAACCATTGACACGTACCGCGCTGCTGGCTGCGCCCAATGGCAGTGTCTTTCGTCTCGGCCATTCCACCGTACTGCTCAAGCTTCGGGATAAATTCTGGCTGACCGACCCGGTCTTCTCGGAACGTGCTTCCCCCGTGCAATGGGCGGGCCCCAAGCGTTTTCATCAACCGCCCATCAGCCTGGAAGAGCTGCCGCCGATCGAAGCGGTGATCCTTTCCCATGATCATTACGACCATCTGGATCACCAGGCCATCATCCAGTTGGCTGCCAAGACCCAACATTTCCTGGCGCCTCTTGGCGTAGGCGATACCCTGGTCAAATGGGGTGTCGACGCCAGCAAGGTGCGGCAGATGGACTGGTGGCAGGGCTCGGAGGTGGCCGGTATCGAATTCATTGCCACGCCCTCCCAACATTTTTCCGGTCGTGGCCTGTTCGATGGCAACAACACGTTATGGGCCTCGTGGGTCATGATCGACGGCGACACCCGGATCTTCTTCAGTGGCGACACCGGTTATTTCGATGGCTTCAAGCGCATCGGCAACCAATATGGCCCCTTTGACCTGACGCTGATGGAAACCGGCGCCTACAACGTCGAATGGCCCTTGATCCACATGCAACCCGAGCAAACCCTGCAAGCGCACATCGACCTCAAGGGACGCTGGCTGCTGCCGATCCACAACGGCACGTTCGACCTGTCGATGCATGCCTGGTACGAGCCCTTCGACCGTATCCTGGCCCTGGCGTGGGAGCGCAACGTTCTGATCACCACGCCGCAAATGGGAGAGCCCTTCAACCTGTCACAGCCGCAACGTGGCCGGGCCTGGTGGTTGGACGTTGAAGCCTCTGCTTATCAAGACCACGCCGGCATGGCGTAACCACCCGACGTCACGCCGGGCACTGCGATCATTCGATCATCGCGTAGTCGGCCCGCTCCATCGGATCCGGCGTGGCACCCTTGATGTTCATGCCGCGTCCCGGTGCGAAGCCGGGAAAGAACACCAGCCCTTCGGCTTCCAACCGAAAGGCCAGCGCCAGGCGGGTCACGTCGAGCAGGTTGCCTCCAGCCTCGAAGCGCCGGATGGCCTGGACCGAGACGCCGGACTGGCGGGACAATTCTTCGACGCTCCAGCCCAGCATCGCACGCGCCTGCGCGCTGTGGGCCGGAGTAAATTGGTAGACAGCGATGCGTTCCAGGGTGTTTTTGATTGCGAGAGAGGCCATGAGAGTTCTCCAAAGCGGCGGATTCAAAAATACTGTGTTTTTGTACAGTTGTTTTGAGCCCGGATCAATCTCATTTTTTGGATAGGTGACCGACGGTTTTCTTCATCCGGGTGCTTTTTGAGTCGCGAACCTCGGGCTGTTCACTCGGCGGCCAACCCTGGCGCTTCGCGAATAATGAAATGGTCCAGGTTCTCGATATTGGCGCTGAATACCCCGAACGTCTGTTCGGGGTTTTTCTTGCTCGGCACCTGCTTGAACTCCGGCGTCACGCCATAAAAGAAGCAATACAACGGCGCTTCACTGTCGACGGCGTGCTTGATTTCTTCCAGGAACGCCTTGCGCTTGCGGTAGTTGTCGATCAGCTTCTTGCTCAGATAAACATTCACCGAGTAAGGCTTTTTCTTCGCGTCGTCCGCTTGCTTGAACCAGACCTTCTGTTCGAAATCGATGCGAAAGCTTTGGGTGTAGTCCTTGATCTCCTTGATCTTGCCCCAGTAAATCAACCCTTTGTTATCCAGCAGGTACTCGATCTTCTTGAAGAACGATCCATAGGGCGCCGAGTGCTCGCCGATCTTCAGCGGCATGCGCTTGAGTAGGTCCTTGTCGGCGAAGTTCGAGACAAAACACTCAACCGGGTGGGCGAAGACACGGGTCTTGTCCGGCGCTGAATCACGGCTCGGGTGCTCGACGCGACTGGCAGGTGAAGGCGCTCGCTCGTCACCCATGACATCCGTCTCTGCCGTCGGACTCGACGGCTTGCGCACATACTCGCGGCGAGTCAGCAGTAATTCCGACGGAAAATGCTCCTCCCGACCGTCGTCCGTTTCCGAATCTTCCGCCTCCAGCCCTGATGCCGATGCCTTCAGGCTGACGTAAGGACAGCCTTCTATGTGCCGCGTGCTGGGGATGTTCTTGAAATGCGGAGTACGCACGTAGCGCACATTCTTGGCGTTGAACGTCCCCAGCACATTTCCTGTATCGAACGCTGCCCGACAGGCATCGTTGGGGCACTGGAAGTGTTCCTTCGCGGAGTCGAATGCCACCGTCTCGTCAAAATTCAAATCGCGCACGTCATAGATCGACAGCTTTTCGTCGAGGCTGAGGCAGTAGGCGAGGTCGAATTTCACGATGGGGTTCGGGTCCTTGAGTGGGGAAGGGTATTAATAGCGGGTTGTGGGGGTGGGTTGCACGGGATATTTTCAGGCATCCACTCCTGTTCCGCGAGCCAATGGAGAGGGCAAGGCGTAGCGACAAGGGGCGACGGCATAAATGATGGCGCGAATCCGGGCTTCGCACACAAATTCATGAGCGCCCCGTGCGGGTACGGATGGACTCGGTCCGGCGTCAAAGCACGCAGTCATACGTGCGGATGTTCTGTCTCAGCGCCGCCAGGAACGAGAAGGCGTTTTCCACCCGCTCGCCTTGGAACCCGTGGTAATAGTTTTCTGGTGTCAGCACGGTGCCGGCGCCGCGTTTGTTGTCGGGGTGCAGGCAGTAGGGGATCGACAGAAAACCACTGTCGAAGGCACCGAGCAGGGCTTCGGACAAGTTGCTGTCGTGGGCGAGCGTGCCTTCGATCAGGCGCTTCGCGCTACGCAGGACGCGGCCGTGTTCCTGGGCATCGAGCGGAATCTGCGGTAAAACGCCGTCGGTGTTCAGGCAGTAGTCGCAGTACTCCAGCGCCGCGATATTTTCCTCTATCCGAGGAATGCGCCTCGATTCCACCGGTGTCTTGATGATCACCCGCTGCACACCCGTGGCGCGGATCATCGCCAGCGCGTCGCCAGTGATTCGGCAAAAACCGCCAAGCGTGCGCGGGAAGAACCCCATGAATACATAACCGACAAAGTGATAGCTGCCCGGCGCAAAATATTCGGCCGCGAGTTGTTGGAGGGCTGTTACTGCCGCACGATCCTGCACCGGCGAGGTGCCTTGAGCGTAGGAAAACGACAGCGTCTTGATGCCCTGTGAGCGCAAGAACAGTCCTTCAAGAATATTCAGCGCCACCAGGATCACCGGGTCGCACATCTGTCCCATCATGCAACCGGCGAAGCTTTCGATGTGACTGTTGTCGACGCCGCTGGAGAGCACCTGACAGGCTTTCTCCCAGTGACCGAACGCCTCGCGCAATGGCGTGCGACTGTAGGGCAGGCAATAGGAAATCGGCCCGCCCTCGGTGGTGGGCAGACCGACGTCGACCATGCGCTCGAAAATGTGCAACGGGTCGGGTGAACCATGACGAACCTGCACTGGCAGGTGGTAGCGCGCATCAATCTGGTCGATCATGGCACGGGTCTGCGCCGGTGGATGGTTGACGATTGGATAACCGTTGAGCATCGATTCGCTGTCGATGGCCCGTTGCGCTGCTTCAAGATTGTTCACCCGGGTGAACGCATCAAGCGTGATGGTGCACACCGTGTTCGCACGGCTCGCTGCTGTGGCTTCCAGGCCGGCTTGCATCCGGGCCGGGTCACTGAAGCCCATTCGCGGCTGGAGTACCGGGCCATGCGTGTTGAAGCGTTCGAGAACATGGGTGTTGAAATCGATCATCCTGATCTGCCTTTTCTGCGAATCGATAAAGAGTGCAACGGGTCAGCGCGCGACCCGTTTTTCCAGGTAATGCTCTGGATACAACTGGGCAGACACCAGTTCCTGAAAGGCATCGAAGCTGTTGGCCACGCTGTCGTCGAACACCTCATCGAAACCTGCGGCGCGCAGTGTGTCGCTATGTCGGGCGATGGTTTGCGGGTCGTTTTCAGTGCAGATCTTGCCGCCGATATACACCCCGTCGGTGTGTTTGGTTTCGCGACGAATACGCCGAGCCAGTTCCGCGCCTTCGATGTAACCATGGCCATTGACCGTGCTGACGACAACCATGGCGCTGGCGTGGCGGTTGAGCCGCGCGATCACTTCATCCATGGGCGTGTTCGGCCCCAGATTCTCGACGTTGTAGCCCATGTCTGTGAGCAGGAACTCCATGAACACCAGGTTCCAGCTATGGGAGTCCGAAGGCACGGTGGTGAGCAGAGCGGTTTTGCTGAACGTCATCGTTAAAGTCCCTTTTGAGTGGCTGTCCTGGTTGTGTAGTACGGGAGCGCCCGCTGAAAGTTGCGAAAGTTGGTGGTCACCGAGTTGATGTAGCCCCAGGTCTCGGTGTAGTTCGTGGGAAAGGGTTTGGAACCTTCGATCCTGTCGCGTTCGCGGGCAGTAATGTAGTTCGGCCAGTCTTTGGATCGTGGGCGCCGGTGATGAAAGTCGTGACACGGTGTATCGCCGACCATCACAAACACCCGGACAAACAAGTGGAACGCCAGCATCTTGATCAGCCAGACGCTGATATGGGCGAAGCGTCGAACAGTTCCCGCACCTTCGGGTATGCGCAGTTCTTCACCGATAAAGACGCCGGTGGTGCTCTCGCAAATGAAGTCGATGCCACGCCGTTCCAGTACGTCGACGCTGGGCCAGGTGTGCTCGGCTGCGAGGCGAAATGTGGTGCTGATGTGGTAGCCGGCGAAGATCGGAATCACCCATGCCACGATGAACAGATCGAAATGGCCCAAGGCTGCCGAGAGCAATGCAAGGCCCGCCCAGAAGACCAACGTCAATACGGCGACTCGGCGGTTTTCAGCCGTGGCGGTGCCTTTCAATCGGCTCCAGCACGAACGCAGCACGGCCAGTGGCGACAGCGCGGTCCAGACCAGTTTGGCCCACATGGTGGTGGTGCTGTCGGACGGTTTTAACCCCACCACACTTTGCAGGTAGGAGAGGGTGTCATCATCGTCGGTCAGCAGCGTTTTCGAACTGTGGTGCAGAGCATGTTCGCTCTTGTAGGTATCGAAGGGTTTGAGCATCAGGACGCCGGAAATGATCCGGCCGACGACCATATTGGTCTCGCGCGATTCGAAGACCATGTCATGGGCGCAGTTGTGGCAGATCATCACTTGCATCTGCTTGATGCCACCGGTGGCCAGGACAAAGCCCAGCAGCCACAGCGCAATGCTGGCTTGCGAATAACCGATACCGGCCAACAGCGCGCCGCCGGCTATCAATCCCGCCGACACAACGATATGGTGGAACGGCTTCAGAGGTCGGACTTTATCGAGATCTTCAGGGAGAGGCTTGGCTGTCAGCCAACTCAGAAACGGCTGCATGAACCCTGGAAGGGCGCGCATTGAGTTACGTATCATCCATGTTTCCTCTAGGGTTTTGCTCCATGCAAAAACTGTAACTTGGCCTCTGGATATTTCGAATAGAAATAGGTGGGGATCGATTTTCCATTTTTGGGTATGTCATCGACATGGATTGGGATGATCTGAAGGTTTTTATCTTCGTCGCTAAATCGAACAACGTGACCGAGGCCGGAATCTCGCTCAAGGTTTCGGCCTCGACGGTGTCGCGCAAGATCGCGGCGCTTGAGGAAGCGCTCGGTACGGTGTTGTTTTCGAAGAAGACTAACGGTTACTTCCTGACGGAAGCGGGAAGAGCGTTGCTGCCATTGGCACTGGAAACGGAGGAGCGTTTCAAACTGATCGAGCGGCAGATGTCGCAACCGGGTGATCGGATGGCGGGGCAGGTGCGCATCGATTGTCCTGAACTGATGGGCACGCACTTGATCATTCCCCAGCTCGCGGTATTCCATGATCAGTACCCCGAGATCAGCTTTGACTTCATTAACTCGGCGGTGTCGTCGAAACTCACGCAGAGCCACAGCGACATCATCATCCGCTTGCGCAGACCGGAGAACGGTAACTTCACCATGCGCCGGGTCGGGACGCTGATGCAGGGGCTTTTCTGCTCCAAGGCTTATGCCGATGCCAACGGTCTGCCGGCCGAACCCGCCGATCTCAAGCACCACAGCCTGATCGGCTGGACCGAAGAAATGTCGTATATGCCGCTCGCTCAATGGTTGAGCGAAATGACCGGAGAGCAGAAGCTGTGGATGCGCGTTTCAAATCTGAATGCGCAGCTCAAGGCAGTCGAAGCCGATCTGGGGATTGCCGCGTTACCCGTCTATGTCGGGCACCAGTCCGGTCTGTGCCAGGTACTGGCCAATCACCCTGCTCGCCGCTCGGAAATCTGGTTGCTGCGCAATCAGGCGACCCAGGGTGTGAGCCGCGTTGATCGAGTGGTGGAATATCTGACGGAGCTGTTTCACAGCAAAGCGGTCGGCATGCACTGACGGCCGTTTACCGCGGGGTCATGGCACCAGGATCAATGAACCCTGGGTTTGGCGGTATTGCATGGCGCAGTGGGCCTGGGCAGCCAGCGCGAGGGGGAAATGCGCTATTGGCGGCAAACGAATCGCGCCGCTGGATACTGCTTGTAGCACCCGTGCGGCCGCGTGAGTCAATTCAGCGTCGCCACCGATGTAGTGCTTCAATGACGGCCGCGTCACATGCAGCGAGCCCATTTGCCCGAGCCGGGACAGGTTGAAATCCGTCACGTCGCCCGAAGCATTGCCAAACAGCACGAGGTGGCCGCGCGGACGCAAACTCGTCAATGACAGCTCCACGGTATCTTTGCCGATAGAGTCGAAGACGACATGGGCACCTTTGCCATCGGTCAATTCGCGGATCGACCCCAGTGTGTCTGGCGCTTCGGCATCGAGGGCCGCTATGCATCCCACCTCCAGAGCCTGGCGGCGTTTGGCTTCGGTCGAAGCGAGACCTATCACGCGCATACCGCGAGCGACCAACCAGCTCGTGGCAATGCTGCCCACGCCGCCCGCCGCCGCGTGCCATACCACAAAGTCACCAGGCGCCAGCGGCACGCAGCGATGCGTCAGGTATTCGGCCGTCAGCCCTTTGAACAGTACGCCTGCCGCGACTTCGCTGGGTAAGCTATCGGGCAGGCGTATCGCCCGCGAAGCGCGAACGACCGCGTGACTGGGGTAGCTGCCGGTCGAGCTGTCCACGAAGGCCACTCGATCGCCGATGGCCAGGCTTTTCACCTGCGATCCACATTCGACGACAAGCCCAGCACCTTCCATGCCCAAGCTTCGGGGGTAGGCTGAACCATCGTCCAGCGCGCCGGAGCGCCGGTGCAAGTCGATAAAGTTCACGCCGGCGGCTTCGATGGCAACCGTTATTTCTTCAGGGCCGGCGGTACGCAGCGGGTATTGACGAAACTCCATGACGTTGGGTGCGCCGGGGGCGGCGAAGACAATCCCGTGAGTCTGGGTCATGGAAGCCTCCTTAAAGCGGGCCGATGCGCAGGAAAATCCATACAGCAACCGCGATCAGCATCAGGCCGAACGCAGCGTTCTGAAACATCAGCAATCTGGGGCGGGACCGGATCAGTCTCTGCACGGTCGACCCCATCGACACCCAGATGACATGCGAGAAGAAATTCAGCGATATCAGCGCCGCACTAAGGATCAACACAACCGTGCTGCTGGTCTCGCCGGAAGGCATGAACGTGGAAAACATCACCAGCAACATCACGATCCCTTGCACGTTGCCCAGTTGCACAACAATGCCGTCCCGAAATTGCAAGTGCATGGCCTTGTCGGTGGGCGCTTTGAGTGGACGACGCAGCATGCGCACCCCCAGCCACAAGATGTAGAAACTGCCCACCACTTGCAGCCCCCACACCAGCGTCGGATTGTTCGTCAGCGTGTGATAAAGGCCCAAGCCGACCAGCACGGCGATCAGGAAGTAAGTAATGTCGAGCCCAACGATAAATCGCACCGAACGACGCACACCGCTTTGCGCCCCCGACGTCGCCACCATCAAGTTGCCAGGGCCTGCACTCAGGGTCAGCGGAACCATGGTCGATAGCCAAAGCAACCAGTTGATGCTGAAAATTTCTTGCATGTTGTCTTCCTTAATCACAACGCGGATTTCACCTCGGCAAGTCTAATTCGCAGTTGCTTCTAAGGTTATAGCGAAGAGCGCAAGGCGGTTTCCCATAAATGGGGGAAGGGTGGTGTGGAGGAGGGTGGTTCCCGTTGCCTTTAGGTGAACCGAGGTTTCGGGGAGGCCAAGCTGCTTGGGCCTGACACCTGTGGCGAGGGAGTTTGCTCCCGATGGGGTGCGAAGCAGCCCCGTTCCGCAGTGCCAGGGTAAGAGCAATCGGTATTATGATGCCGACTTTATGATAGGTACTGCCAATAATCGGAATTATATTGCTGGTAGTGGAGCTTTGAGCGAGACTAACCGGCACCATAGTTCCGGTTGATGTGAAAATGTTAGGACATCTCACTATCCAGACTTACGTTGAAGTGTAGTGGTCTAATGAAACCGGACACCCATTTAGGCGAGAATGCTCGCCAGATAGAGGTGTCTGATGACCAAGCAACGTCGTTCCTTTTCCGCTGAATTCAAACGCGAGGC